>NZ_JBFTPS010000009.1:0-167211 GCF_056398605.1 Variovorax sp. 01T432 | reverse complement strand
CCTACTAAGAAACTCATGCCATCGAACGCCGAATTTGACTGTGRCCCCGGTTTCATGCCCCGGGGTCAGGCCTGCCTGATGGCGAACTACTAAGAAACTCATGCCATCGAACGCCGAATTTGACTGTGGCCCCGGTTTCATGCCCCGGGGTCAGGCCTGCCTGATGGCGAACTACTGAGTTCGTCGCCAGCGCCGTGGCGTGTCCGCGCCGCCGTCCGACAGGGCGCCTGCGCCGGATGCGTTACAACCAGCCCATCGATTGTTGAGGAGACAAGGCCATGGGACTGAGAAGCGGCGTATTGCTGTTCGTCGTGCTGCTGATCGCGGCACTGGCGGCCCTGAATTGGGGGGTACTCGCCGCCCCCACGGTGATGTCGGTCGGCTTCATGCAGGTCACGGCGCCGCTGGGCCTGATCATGCTGGGCCTCACGGTGCTGCTGGGCGCCTTCTTCGTTGCCTACGTCGTGTACCTGCAGAGTTCGGTGCTGCTCGAAACGCGCCGGCACGGCAAGGAGCTGCAGGCCCAGCGCGAACTCGCGGACAAGGCGGAGGCTTCGCGCTTCACCGAGCTGCGCAACTTCCTGGAAGCGCAGGAGAACGCCCACATGGCGCGCAATGCCGAACGGCATGCCGCGGTGCTGGCGCGCGTGGAGCAGCTCGAGGCGGCCATCAGGCTGCGTTCCGAGCAGACCGACAACACGCTCGCGGCCCATATCGGCCAGCTGGAGGATCGTTTCGATCGCCGGGCGCCGGCATCGCCTGCGGAGATGGCGACATCCGTGCCCATCGGCATGCCGCCCGCCGTCTGATCCGATCCGGCTTACTTGGTCGACAGGATCCAGGCCACCAGCTTCCTGGCGTCCGCCTCGCTGACCTGGTTGTTGGCGGGCATGGGCACCTGGCCCCAGACGCCGGAGCCGCCCTTGATGATCTTGTTGGCGAGCATGTCCGGCGCGTCCTTGTTGTCCCTGTACTTCGCGGCCACGTCCTTGAACGCGGGGCCGAGCACCTTGTGGTCCACCGCGTGGCAGCTCATGCAGTTCTTGGATGTCGCCAGCGCCAGGTCGGCCAGGGCGGGGGCGGTGCAGCCGAGGCCCAGAAGGCCAAGCAATGCCAGGATGGGCGCTTTATGGATGGGGTTCATGGACGTGGGGTGCGTTAAAGTCGATCCAACGCGATTGTAGGTAGCACGGCGTTTCGCCACCTCGACGCGTCCCTGGACAACAACGGAGGGATTCGCGATGTGGTTTCTGGCACTGGGCCTGATCGGGGTGGCCCTCAAGTTCTTCGCAGTTGGCTTTGTCGCCACGCTCAGCTGGTGGATCGTGCTGTTCCCTTTCGCGCTGGCGGTGGCCTGGTGGGCGTGGGCCGACGCGTCCGGCTACACCAAGCGCAAGGTGGTCGAGCGGGAGAACGCCCGCAAGCAGGAGCGCATCGACCGCCAGCGCAGCAATCTCGGCATGCTGACCCGATCCAACAGCCGCCGCCGCGGCGGTCGTTGAGGCAGGCGCCGGCCAGCGGCGCCTATCCCTCGCCTGATCAGTACTTGTCGAGCACCGCGCCCGAACTCGCGCTCGATGCATTGAACGCGAACTTGGCCTGCACGCCGCGCGTGTAGCGCGGGGCAGGTGCCTTCCACCCTTCGCGCCGCTTGGCGAGTTCGGCCTCTGGCACGTTGAGTTCGAGCTTCAGTTGGTGCGCATCGATGGTGATCGAGTCGCCCTCGTGCACGAAGGCGATGTTGCCGCCCGCCGCCGCCTCCGGCGCCACGTGGCCCACCACCATGCCCCAGGTCCCGCCCGAGAAGCGGCCGTCGGTGATCAGGCCCACGCTTTCGCCAAGCCCCGCACCGATGAGCGCGCCGGTCGGCGCCAGCATCTCCGGCATGCCGGGTCCGCCCTTCGGGCCGAGGTAGCGCAGCACCATCACGTCGCCGGCGACGATCTTGCCCGCGAGGATGGCCTGCAGCGCCGACTGTTCGTCGTCGAAAACGCGCGCCGGACCCGTGATGACGGGGTTCTTGAGACCGGTGATCTTCGCGACCGCGCCCTCCGGCGACAGGTTGCCCTTCAGGATCGCCAGGTGGCCTTCGGCGTACATCGGCTTGCCGATCGGACGGATCACGTCCTGGTCGACACGGGGCACGTCCGGCACGTCCTTCAGCACCTCGGCGATGGTCTCACCCGTGATCGTGATGCAGTCGCCATGCAGCAGACCCGCATTCAGCAGGATCTTCATGACCTGCGGGATGCCGCCGGCCTGGTGCAGGTCCACCGCGAGGTACTTGCCGCTCGGCTTCAGGTCGCACAGCACCGGCACCTTCTTGCGCATGCGCTCGAAATCGTCGATCGACCACTCCACGCCCGCCGCGTGCGCGATCGCCAGGAAGTGCAGGACCGCGTTGGTCGAGCCGCCCGTCGCCATGATCACGGCGACGGCGTTTTCGATCGCCTTCTTGGTCACGATGTCGCGCGGCTTGATGTCCTTCTTGATCGCCTCGATCAGCACCTTGGCCGATTCCTTGGCCGAGTTCGCCTTCTCCTCGTGCGGGTTCGCCATCGTCGAGGAGTAGGGCAGCGAGATTCCCAGCGCCTCGAAGGCCGAACTCATGGTGTTGGCCGTGTACATGCCGCCGCAGGAGCCCGTGCCTGGAATCGCGCGCTTCTCGATTTCCAGCAGGTCTTCGTCGCTCAGGTTTCCGGCCGCGTTCTGGCCCACCGCCTCGAACACGCTCACGATGTTCAGGTCCTGGCCCTTGTAGCGGCCCGGCAGGATGGTGCCGCCGTAGACGTAGATGGCGGGCACGTTGGCGCGCAGCATGCCCATCAGGCCGCCGGGCATGTTCTTGTCGCAGCCGCCGACCACCAGCACGCCGTCCATCCACTGGCCGCCGACGCAGGTCTCGATGCAGTCCGAGATCACTTCGCGGCTCACCAGCGAATACTTCATGCCTTCGGTGCCCATGGCCATGCCGTCCGAAATGGTCGGCGTGCCGAACACCTGTGCGTTGCCGCCGGCTTCCTCGATGCCGGCGATCGCGGCGTCGGCCAGCTTCTGCAGGCCGGAGTTGCAGGGCGTGATCGTGCTGTGGCCGTTTGCCACGCCGACCATCGGCTTCTTGAAGTCGGCTTCCTCGTAGCCCATGGCGTAGAACATCGAGCGGTTGGGCGCTCGGCTCTTGCCTTCGACGATGTTGGCGCTGCGCCTGTTGATCTGGAGTGGTGTGGTGGCCATGGTGCCTCTTGGTGCGAATCGGGGGACGCCCAGTATCGGACGATTGACTGATTGCTTCCAATCCGTTTTGAACCTCCCATTGATATGCTCGGCATATGAAAGAAGCATGGATCGACCTGCGCGCCTGGCGGCAGTTCCTCGCGGTGGCGGAGGAACTGCACTTCGGCCGCGCCGCCGCGCGCCTGCACATGACGCAGCCGCCGGTCACGCAGGCCATCGCGCAGATCGAGAAGACACTGGGCGTGCTGCTCTTCGACCGCACCCGCCGGCGCGTCGCGCTCACGCCGGCCGGCGAGGCGCTGCTGCCGGAGGTCCGCGAACTGCTCGCGCGGGCCCAGGCCCTGCCGGCGCGCGCGCGGGCGGCGGCGGCGGGCGAGGTGGGCCGCGTGCGGCTCGCCTTTGTCTCGACCATCGGCTTCGAGCGCCTGCCGGCCTGGGTGCGCGAGTTCCGCATCCAGTGCCCCGAGGTCGCGCTGGAACTGGTCGAAGCCACCGGCGACGTGCAGCTCGAAGGCTTCGCGCGCGGCGAGATCGATGCCGGCCTGATGCTGCATTCGCCCGGCTTCGCGCCGCCCGGGCTGGAGCGCCTTGCGGTGTCGCTGGAGCCCCTGGTGCTGGCATTGCCCGCCAGGCATCCGCTCGCACAGGTCGCCAGGCTGCCGCTTGCCCAGGCGCTGGCAGAGCCGCTGGTGATCTTTCCGCGCCGCATCGTGCCCTCGCTGCACGACGCGATCTTCGGCCTCTATCACGCGGCCGGCCGCACGCCCGCGCTCGCGCAGGAAGCCATCCAGATGCAGACCATCGTCAATCTCGTCTGGGGCGGCCTGGGCGTGGCCTGGGTGCCCGAGAGCGTGACGCGCTTCCGGCGCGAGGGCGTGGTCTACCGCGCCGCGAGCGAATTCGAGCGGCCCGGCGGGCGCCGCAAGGCCGAGCCCTTGCCCAGCTGTGAAACCAGCCTGGTCTGGCCGGGCGACACCGACAACCCGGCGCTCGCGCGCTTCGTCCGATTCGTCAAGGAGGAGGGACTGTCACATCCGTGGGCACAATAGGCCGATGCTCATGTACCCGCATTTCAATCCCGTGGCCCTGCAGCTCGGGCCCGTCGCCATTCACTGGTATGGCCTGACCTATCTCGCCGCGTTCGCGCTCTTCTATTTCCTCGGCACGCGCCGGCTCGGCCACGAGCCCTTCCGTTCCATCACCGGACCCGGCGCCTGGAGCCGCAAGGACGTCGAGGACATCCTCTTTCTCGGCGTGATGGGCGTGATCGTCGGCGGCCGGCTCGGCTACTGCCTGTTCTACAAGCCGGGCTTCTACCTCACGCACCCGCTCGACATCCTCTTCGTGTGGCAGGGCGGCATGAGCTTCCACGGCGGGCTGCTCGGCGTGATCGCGTCGATGGTCTGGTTCGCGCGTTCGCGCGCACGGCCGTTCTGGCAGGTGACGGATTTCATCGCCCCTTGCGTCCCCACGGGCCTCGCGGCGGGCCGGGTCGGCAACTTCATCAACGGCGAACTCTGGGGCCGCTTCAGCAGCCCCGACCTGCCCTGGGGCATGGTGTTTCCCCAAAGCGGCTCGATGCTGCCGCGCCATCCCTCGCAGGTCTACCAGTTCCTGCTGGAGGGCCTGCTGCTCTTCGTGCTGCTCTGGCTCTACGCGCGCAAGGAACGCCGCGAGCGCCGCGTCTCGGCGGTGTTCCTCATCGGCTACGGCGTGATGCGCTTCGTTGCCGAATACTTCCGCGAGCCCGACGACTTCCTGGGCCTGCTCGCGCTCAACATGAGCATGGGACAGTGGCTGTGCGTGCCGATGATCCTTTTCGGCATCGGGCTCTATGTCACCGCGCCGGCGTCGCGCAAGCCGGTGGCGAAGCACGCCTGAGCGGCAGGCCGTCGGCAGGGTATGTCCCCGGGCGGAAATGCTTTGCGCGCGGGCGGGTGCCTTCCCATAATTACGCGTAATTAACCGAAATCACAGCCGCCCGCCGCATGCGCCTGGTCCTCAACTCCCTGCATGACGAAGTCGCCTCCACGTTGCGCGAGGAGATCTTCGCCGGCACGCTGGCGCCGGGCAGCTTCATCGAGGAGGCGGCCGTCTGCGAGCGGCTGCAGATCTCCCGCACGCCGCTGCGCGAGGCGCTCAAGGTGCTGACGGCGGAAGGCCTGGTACGGCACGAGCCGCGGCGTGGCAGTTTCGTCGCGGAGGTCACGCAGCGCGACCTGGACGACATCTTCCCGGTGATCGCGCTGCTGGAAGGCCGTTGCGCCTGGGAAGCCGCCTGCAACGCCAGCGATGCCGACCTCGCCGCGCTCGAAGCGTTGCACGACAAGCTGGCCAGGCACGCGCGCGCCCGGCGCATCAACGAGTACTACGCGACCAACTACGCCATCCACGAAGCGATCATCATGCTGGCCGACAACCGTTGGCTCGCGCAGGTGATCGGCGATCTGCGCAAGATACTGAAGCTCGCGCGACTGCAGCAGCTCCATGCCCCCGGGCGGCTGGAGCAGAGCCTGTCGGAGCACCTGGCGGTGTTCGCCGCCCTCAAGGCCCGCGACAGCGCCGGCGCCGAGGCCGCGATGCGCACCCACCTGAACCGCCAGCGCGAGGCCTTGCGTGCCGTGGCGCAGCAACAGAAAGCGAAACTGATCTCATGAATGCCGGCGACTGGATCACACGCAGGGTGTCGCGCTTGCGCCCGGGCGGCGATTCCGAAGCCGGGAAGCCCGGGGCGGCCGAAGCGAAATCGGCCCCGCGCCCCCTGGCGGAGCGGCTGGAGGCCACCTTGCGCCGCTCCGGCGAGGCGCTGGCGCCGCGCTCCCTGCGGCGGGCGCTGCTCGAGCTGCAGTCGGTGGTCGATCCCAGCGTGAGCGACGTGGAGGCCGGCCGGCGCGCCCATGCGGTCGTGCAGTGGTACGCCGGGCGCGAGCTGGACGAGCGGCGCGATGTCTGGCTGCTCATGAGCGAACGCTTCGCGCCCGACCTGAAGAAGGTCAGCAGCGCGCGCGACCGGCATGAAGCCGCCATGGGCACGCCCGACGAGGCCCAGGCCGAAGTGCATCTGCGCCGCGCCCTGGTGTCGCCGCGCGCGCGCCTGCTGCAGCGCTTCGCGATCGACCCCGATGGCATGCGCTTCCTGGTCGACCTGCGCGCCGAGCTTCTCCCGCACCTCAAGGGCGACCGCCGCCTGCTGCCGCTCGACGCCGAGCTCGAGCACCTGTTCTCGACCTGGTTCGACGTGGCCTTCCTGGAGCTGCGCCGCATCAGCTGGGACTCGCCGGCCTCGCTCATCGAGAAGCTCATCCAGTACGAGGCGGTGCACGACATCAAGAGCTGGGCCGACGTGAAGAATCGCCTCGACAGCGATCGCCGTTGCTACGGCTTCTTCCATCCCCGGCTGCCCAACACGCCGCTGATCTTCGTCGAGGTCGCGCTCGTCGACCGCATCAGCGAAGGCATCGAGCCCTTGCTCGACGAGGCGGCGGCGCCGGTCAAGCCCGACAAGGCAAGCACCGCGATCTTCTATTCGATCAGCAACACGCAGACCGGCCTGCGCGGCGTGAGTTTCGGCGATTCGCTGATCAAGCGGGTGGTCGAGACCCTGCAGGACGAGCTGCCCCGGCTGAAGGTCTTCGCGACACTCTCGCCGATCCCGGGCTTTCGCGCCTGGCTCGGCAGGCACGCGACGGCGATGCTGGCCCGGCTCGACGAGAAGCGCGCCGCCGAGCTGGGGCGGGTCGTGGGCTCGCTGCCGCCGACGGCCGAGCGCTTCCTGGCGGCGGCCGACACGGCGGGCGCGCTCGATGCGAAGTCACCGGTGCGCCAGCTGCTGCTCCAGTGCGCCGCCGAATACCTCGGCCGCGCGACCGCCGACGGCGTGCCGGTCGATCCCGTGGCGCGCTTTCACCTCGGCAACGGTGCGCGGGTGGAGCGGCTCAACTGGGCCGGCGATCCGTCTCCCAAGGGCATGAAGCAGTCCTACGGACTCATGGTCAACTACCTCTACGATCTCAGGCGGCTCGACAAACACCGCGCCCTGCTCGCGCAGGGCAAGGTGGCGGTCTCGAGCGATGTCGACAATCTCTTTCTGGATTGATTCCCCCGCGCCGGCCCGGGCGCAGCGCAGCTGTTCACAACCACAGGAGACAAAGAAGATGACCCCCAGCTTCCAGCGGCGCGACATGTTGCGCCTGGCCGCGGCCTCCGCCGCCGTCCTCGGCACCGGCGCCCGCGCGCAGCCGGCGTGGCCGGCGTGGCCGGCCAAGCCGGTGACGATGATCGTGCCCTTCCCCGCGGGCGGCGGCACCGACGCCTTCGCGCGGCCGCTCTCGGGGCAGTTCACGAAGATCACCGGCCAGACACTGATCGTCGACAACCGCGGCGGCGCCGGCGGCACCCTGGGGGCCAGCATCGCGTCGAAGGGCCAGCCCGACGGCTACCTGCTCTTCATGGGCGCGGTCCACCATGCCATCGCGCCCTCCATCTATCCCAAGCTCGACTACGACCTGGAGAAGGATTTCGTGCCGCTCATGCTGCTGGCGAGCGTGCCGCAGGTGCTCGTGGTCAATCCCCGGCGCGTGGCCGCGACCACGCTGAAGGACTTCGTCAAGTACGCGAAGGAGAACCCGGGCAAGCTCAACTATGCTTCGGCCGGGCCGGGCACCTCGCACCACCTGGCAGGCGAACTCTTCAAGATGCAGACCGGTACCTTCATCACGCACATTCCCTATCGAGGCGCGGGCCCCGCGCTGCAGGACCTGATGGCCGGCAACGTCGACCTGATGTTCGACGGCCTGGGCTCTTCGGCCCAGTACATCAAGGGCGGCCGCGTCAGGGCGCTGATGGTGGCGGGCACCCAGCGCAACCCCGCGTTCCCGGACGTGCCATGCGCGGCCGAGGTCGGCCTGCCCGACTACACCGTGACCACCTGGTACGGCCTCTGGGCGCCCAAGGGCACGCCGGCCAACGTGCAGGCGAAGATCGTCGAGGACATGAAGAAGGCGCTCGCCACCGACGAGCTGAAGGCGGCCTGGGCCACCAACGGCGCGGAGATCCCCACGCTGACGCTGGCCGCCTATGGCAGCTTCGTGAGCGCCGAGATCCGGCGCTGGGCCGGCGTGGTGAAGGCTTCCGGCGCCAGGCTGGAATGAGCGGCCACGTCTCGCTGCGGCGCGATGGCGCGCTCGCCTTCGTCACCCTGTCGCATCCCGGGCGGCTCAACGCGATGAGCCGCGCCATGTGGGTCGAACTCCGCGCCGCCTTCGAAGGGCTTGCCGGCGATGCCGCCGCGCGCTGCGTCGTCGTGCGCGGGGAGGAGGGCGCGTTCTGCGCCGGCGGCGACATCTCCGAATATCCGTCATTCCGCTTCGACGAAGCCAGCCTGCGCGACTTCCACGAGAACCTGGTCTGGCCCGCGCTCGCCGCGATGCTCGGCTGCGCCTTGCCGCTGGTCGCGCAGATCGAAGGGCCCTGCATGGGCGCCGGGCTCGAGATCGCGAGCTGCTGCGACATCCGCCTGGCCGGCGCGTCGTCGAAATTCGGCGCACCGATCGCGAAGCTGGGCTTCCCGATGGCGCCGCGCGAAGCCGCGCTGGTGCATGGCGCGGTGGGCGACGTGCTCGCGCGCGACATGCTGCTGGCCGCCAGCGTGCATGGCGCCAGCCGCCTGTACGACGCCGGCTTCCTGCTGCGCGTGCTGCCGGATGCGCAGGTCGGCGCCGAGGCCCTGGCGCATGCCGGGCGCATCGCCGCGCTGGCGCCGGTGGCGGCCGGCCTCAACAAGCGATGCCTTTCCGCCCTTCGCCAGTTCGCAAGCGCCGAACCGGTCGCGTCGCTGCTGCCGTCGGCCTACGACTACGCCGACACTCGCGAACATCGCGAAGGCATCGATGCCTTCATCTCCAAGCGCGCGCCCGTCTTCTGAGACAACCATGACCGTCACCACCAACGCCAATCTCTTCGCCGCGCTGCGCGCGGCTTTTCCCTCCCACCTGGAGAGCATCGCCGTCGAGACCGACGACGGTCTGTACTACTCGTGGGAGGACCTGGAGCGCGCGAGCGCGATGATGGCCAACCTGCTCGACAGCCTCGGCCTGGAGAAGGGCGCACGCGTCGCGGTGCAGGTGGAGAAGTCGGTCGAGGCCATGATCCTGTATCTCGCGACCCTGCGCGCCGGCTATGTGTTCCTTCCGCTCAACACCGCCTACCGCGGCGCCGAGATCGAGTACTTCATCGGCAATGCCGAGCCGGCGGTGGTGGTCTGCAGCAGTGCCAACGCCGCGTGGGTGGCGCCCATTGCCGCCGCGGCGGGCACGCGGCACGTCTTCACGCTCGACGACAACCGCACCGGCACGCTGCTCGCCATGGCCGCCCGATGCAGCGACCGCCACACCGTCGCGCAGAAGACGGGCGACGACCTCGCCGCCATCCTCTACACCAGCGGGACCACCGGCCGCAGCAAGGGCGCGATGCTCACGCACCGCAACCTGCTGTCCAACGCCCAGGTGCTGAAGGACTACTGGGGCTGGCGAACCGCGGAGCGCGGCGGCGACGTGCTGATCCATGCGCTGCCGATCTTTCACGTGCACGGGCTCTTCGTCGCGATTCATGGGGCGTTGATCAGCGGCAGCCGGATGATCTGGTTCAACAGGTTCGATGCCAAGCGGGTGGTCGCGCGCCTGCCCGATGCGACCGTGTTCATGGGCGTGCCCACGCTCTACGTGCGCATGCTGGCCGAGCCCGGCCTGACGCGCGACGCCTGCAGCGGCATGCGCCTGTTCGTCGCCGGCTCGGCGCCGCTGCTGATCGAGACCTTCAATGAGTGGCGGGAACGCACCGGCCACACCATTCTCGAGCGCTACGGCATGAGCGAGACGGCCATGCTCACCTCCAACCCCTACAGCGCCGTGCAGGGCCAGCGCCGGGGCGGCACGGTGGGCTTTCCGCTGCCGGGCGTGCGGCTGCGCGTCTGCAATGACGCGGGTGAGCCTTGCCAGCCCGGCGAGGTCGGCCACATCCAGGTGAGCGGCCCGAACGTGTTCGTGGGCTACTGGCGCATGCCGAAGAAGACGAAGGAAGAGTTCACGGCCGACGGCTACTTCAAGACGGGCGACGTGGGCTCGATCGACCGGCTGGGCTACGTCACCATCGTCGGGCGCAGCAAGGACATGATCATCAGCGGCGGATTCAACGTCTATCCGGCCGAGATCGAGGGCTTCATCAACGAAATGGCCGGCGTGGCCGAAAGCGCGGTCGTCGGCGTGCCGCATGCCGACTTCGGCGAGGTCGGCGTCGCGGTCGTGACCGCGAAGGCCGGCGCGTCGCTCGACGGCGACGCGATCATCGCCGAGCTCAAGAGCAAGCTCGCCAACTTCAAGATCCCCAAGCGATGCTTCGTCGTGCCCGAGCTGCCGCGCAACGCCATGGGGAAGGTGCAGAAGGCGCTGCTGCGCGAGCAGTACAAGGGCTTGTTCACGGCCTCCTAGACACCCCGTCGCACCGGACCTTGCCTCTGCTCGAATTGGAGCGTCCGTTCCCCGCGATTGAGCTGCGTCAATCGCCGCCGCGGCCCGCCTCGTTATCGTTCACGCACGGCCGCAGAGGCCAAGCCGGGAGACGGGCATGTGGGACAGCATCGTGATCGGGTCGGGCATCGGCGGGCTGGCCGCCGCCGCCGAATTGGCCAGGCGCGGGCGCCGTGTCCTGGTCCTGGAGCAGCACGGCGTCCCCGGCGGGCTGACCCAGACCTTCCGGCGCGGCGACTGGGAATTCGCCCCGGGCGTGCACTACATCGGCGGTGTCGGCCCCGATCCCGGTCCGGGAGGGCAGTTCGGGCGGCTGCTGGCCTGGCTCACCGGTGGGGCCCTGCGGTTCAGCCCCTGTGCCAACCCCTACGACGTCATCCGCCTCCCGGGCTTCGAATTCGGCATCCCGCATCCGGAAAGCGCCTATCGCGACGCGCTGCTGGCGCATTTCCCCGGGGAGCGCGAGAACGTGCTCGCGTGGTTCGAGGCCTGCGACGAAGCGCGCGGCAGTGCCTTCACGGTGTTCGCCCTGCATGCCGCTCCCGCGCTGCTGGGCTGGGCCGTGCGTCAATGGCATGGAACCGCGGCCGAGCGCTGGGCGCGCCGGACCCTGGCGGAAGAGCTGGCGCACATCCGCGACCGCAAGTTGCGCGCGGTGCTGGGAGCGCGCTGGGCCGACTACGGTGCGCCGCCGGCGCAGGCTCCGTTCCTGGAGCATGCCCTGGTCACAGGGTCTTACGATGCCGGCGCGTGGTACCCGGTGGGCGGCCCGGGCCGGTTCGCGGCCACCCTGGTGCCGGCGATCGAGGCCGCGGGCGGAGAGCTGCGACTCGGGTGCGACGTCAGGCACATCGTTTCCGGGGGCGGTCGGGTTCGTGGCGTCGAGTACCTGTCGCACGGGCGGCCGGTGCGCGAGGAGTCCCCCGTCGTCGTCTCGGCCATGGGCGTGGCGAACACCGTGGCCTGTCTTGCGCCCGGCGATGCCGCCGCCTGGCAGGACACCGTGCGCGGCCTGCACCCGGGACTCTCCTGTGTCTGCCTGTACCTGGGACTGGAGGGCGACATCGCGGCGGCCGGCGCCGGCACCGCCAATCACTGGATCTACGACAGCGAGGACATCGAAGCGGTCTGGACGCGGCCGGGCGAGGAGGATGCGCCAGCGCTGTTCGTGACCTTCCCCTCCCTGAAGGACCCCGAATACCGCGGCAAGCCGACGGCCGAGGTCGTCGCGGTGCTGGCTGCCGACATCTTCGCCCCGTGGCTCGGCGCGGCGCAGGCCGAGCGCCCCCAGAACTACCGCGAATTCAAGGCCGCCATCGAGCAGCGGCTGCTGCGCCAGTTCGCTCGCCACTTCCCGGCCCTGCAGCCCATGCTGCGCTTCCATGAACTGGCCACGCCCGTCACGCAGCAGCACTATGTCCGCGCGCAGCAGGGCGCGATGTACGGCATCGAGATGAGCGCCGATCGCCTCACCAGCCCGGCGCTTCACGTGCGCACGCCCTTGCCGGGGCTGCTGCTGGCCGGCCAGGACGTCACCAGCCCCGGCGTGCCGGGCGCCTTCATGGGCGGCTTGCTCGCCGCGGCTGCGATCGAACCGGCGCTGTGGTCCATGCTGCACGGGGCCTGAGCCGGTCACTTCCCGGCCGCTTCCGAGTGACGGCTTGATTCACGTCAACAGCAAATCGCCCGGGGCGCCTATCGTTGGCTGGCACTCGGAGGGCCGCGTCCCGCGCCAACGAGCCAGTTGGCGCGCACCGCCAGCGGCTGCCTCCCGCGCTTGCTCTTTCAGGAGGGGAACCATGCCCGAGTTCGAATTTGGCCCGCTTCGCTCGGCCTTGGCGGCCGCGGGCATCGCTGCCGCGTGCCTGTGGAGTGTGCCCGCGCCGGCGCAGACCGGCGGTGCCGGGACAGGGACCCTCTCATCGCCGACCGAGGACCGCAACGTCTATGCCGGCGGCGGCCGGGTTCGTCCCCGGGGCCCGGTGAACGGCGACTTCACCGCGGCGGGTGGAAGGGTGATCGTCGACCAGCCGGTGGCCGGGGATGCCTTGCTCGCCGGTGGCTCGGTGGACGTGCGTGCTCCCGTGGGCGACGACCTGCGGGCCGTCGGCGGCGACCTCAGCATCGAAAGCACGGTCGGCGGCGAGCTGTTCGCCTCCGGCGCCAACATCGCCTTCACCCGTTCGGCTTCCGTCGGCCGCGGCGCCATCTTCTACGGCAGCAGCGTCGCCGTCGATGGCCGCATCGACGGCAACCTGAGGGCGACGGGACGGAAGATCACCATCGATGGCGAGGTGCGCGGCAACGCGCGGCTGGTCGCCGAGGAGATAGAGCTGGGTCCGAAGGCCCGCATCGGCGGCGGGCTCAGCTATGCCTCGAAGTCCGAGCTGAAGAAGGCCGAGGGCGCAAGCATCGCCGGCGCCCTGACGCGGGAGCCGGAGAGCGCGAACACCCGCAGCCCCGACACCCATTGGGAGTGGGAAGCGTCGGCCCGGGGCCCATCGTGGGTGGGGCGCATCATGTCCTTCCTGGCGCTGCTGGCCGTGGCGGCGATCTTCCTTCTCCTCGTGCCCCGTTTCGGCGCGCAGGCAGCCCGCCGCATCCAGTCCTCGCCGTGGCTCGCGCTGGGCGTCGGCTTCGGCACCGTCGTCGCGGTGCCCGTCCTGGCGGCGCTCCTGTTTGTCACCTTGCTGGGCATTCCCCTCGCCATCGTGCTGCTGGCGCTGTACCCCGCGCTGATGCTGGCGGGCTTCGTGGTGGGCGTCCTCTGCATCGGCGACCTGCTGGCGGCGGCGCTGCGCGAGGAGGCACCGCGCGGCTTCGCCGGCAGCATGCGCTACTTCGCGCTCGGCTTGCTGCTGACGCTGCTGGCGGCCAGCCTGCCGATGGTCGGCGCGCTCCTGGTCGGCCTGCTCGGTCTTGCGGGCGTCGGTGCCTGCGTTCTGGAGCTGTATGGCCGGCACAACGGCCCGCCGGACAGCATCGCGAAGGAAGTTGCCGTCCCGGCGACGCCTGCCGAAGCTGGATGACGCCGCCCTCACGCCACTCGAGAGCCAGGCATGCCATTCTCCAACGCCGACGCGGCCGCGGTGTTCAACGAGATCGCCGACCTGCTGGAAGTGCAGGGCGGCAATGCCTTCCGCGTGCGCGCCTACCGCAATGCCGCCCGCACGCTGGCCGACCTGGGCCGGAGTGTGAAGGAAATGCTCGAAGCCGGGGAGGATCTCGATGCCTTGCCGGGCATCGGCAAGGACCTCGCCGGCAAGATCGCCGAGATCGTCGCCACCGGCAGCTGCGCGCAACTCGACAGCCTGCGCAAGGAGGTGCCCCCCGGCATCACCGAACTGCTCCAGCTGCCCGGGATCGGACCCAAGCGGGTCCAGGCTTTGCACCGCGCCCTGGGCGTCCGGTCGCTGGCCGACCTGCGCAGCGCGGCGGAACAGCAGCGCATCCGCACCGTGCGGGGATTCAGCCGCGACGGCGAGCGCCGCATCCTGGAAGCGGTGATCGCCCGCCTGAAGACCGAGCGCCGCGTGCCGCTGGCCAGCGCCGCGCAGGTGGCCGCTGCCCTCGTTGCGGACCTGCGGACCGTGCCCGGCGTGCTGCAGGCCGAGGTCGCAGGGAGCCTGCGGCGCCGGCGCGACACGGTCGGTGACATCGACCTGCTGGTCAGCACTCAGGGAGATTCGCCCGTGATGGAACGCTTCACGCAGGGCACCGGCGTGAAGCGTGTACTGGCCAAGGGCAGGACCCGTGCGAGCATCGTGCTCGCCAATGAGCTGCAAGTGGACTTGCGGGCAGTCCCCCGGGCGAGCTTCGGCGCGGCGTGGCTCTATTTCACGGGCTCCAAGGCGCACAACATCGCCCTGCGCCGCCAGGCGCAGGACGCCGGGCTCAAGCTGAACGAGTACGGCCTGTTCCGCGACGCGCGACGCATTGCCGGGGACACGGAGGCGTCGGTCTATCGCGCGGTGGGCCTGCCATGGATGGAGCCGGAGCTGCGCGAGGACCGCGGCGAATTCGAGGCGGCGCGCGACGGGCGCCTGCCGCATCTCGTCCGGCTGCAGGACCTGCGCGGCGACCTGCACGCGCACACCAGCGCCAGCGACGGCAGGGACAGCCTGCGCGCCATGGCTGACGCGGCTGCGCAGCGCGGCCTCGGGTATCTCGCCATCACCGAGCATTCCCGGCGGCTGACCGTCGCCCACGGCCTCGACGCGCAGCGGCTGGCCCGCCAGATCGACCTGATCGACGAACTGAACGAGCAGCTGTCCGGGATCACGCTGCTGAAGGGGATCGAGGTGGACATCCTCGAGGACGGCGAACTGGACCTGCCCGATGGGGTCCTGAAGCGGCTGGACCTGGTGGTCGGCGCCGTCCACCAGCACTTCGAGCTGCCCGCCGCCCGGCAGACGCAGCGGCTGCTGCGTGCCATGGACCATCCGCATTTCAGCATCCTTGCGCATCCCACCGGCCGCCTCCTGGGCGAACGGGAGCCCTGCGCCTTCGATCTCGAACGCGTGCTGCGGCATGCGCGCGAGCGCGGCTGTTTCATGGAGCTCAACGGCCAGCCGGCACGGCTGGACCTGGACGACCACGCATGCCGGCTGGCGCGCGAGATCGGTGTGCTGGTCAGCATCGCCAGCGATGCGCACAGCACGCTCGAGTTCGGCAATCTGGAATGGGGCATCGGACAAGCCCGCCGCGGGTGGCTGGAACCGCAGCACGTGCTGAACACGCGTCCACCGGCGGAAATCCGGCGACTGCTGGCAGCCACCATGGGCCACGCCGCGGCTTCGCTCGGCGCGGGCGGCCGCTAGTGGAATCCCGTCGCGCGGGACCTCGGGAGAGCGCCTTGCAGGAGCCGCCCGCCTATACGCTGGACACGATCCCGTTCCGTCAAGTCGCCACCTTGCCCGGGCTGTTCGAGGAACGCTGCGCGCGCAGGCCTGGCGACCAGGCCTACCTCCAGTTCGATGCGGCCGATGGCGCCTGGCATGTCTACACCTGGGAAGCCATGCACGGCATGGTGCGGCGCTGGCGCGCCGCGCTCGCGCGCGAGCAGCTGGCGGTGGGCGAGCGCGTGGCGGTGATGCTCCCCAACTGCGTGGAGTGGATCTGCTTCGACATGGCGGCGCAGTCGCTCGGCTTGGTGGTGGTGCCGATACATCCCGACGAGAACCCGGAGTACGCGGCGTACCAGCTGGCGGACAGCGGAGCCCGCCTGCTCCTGCTCGGGGCGGGGCGGGACGGGCCTGCGCTCGCGCCCTGGGCCGGCCGGCTGCCCCAGCTGCGCCGGACGCTGTGCTTGCGCGGCGGTCCGGGCGGGCACGACAGCGCGCTCACTCCCGTGGAGCGCTGGCTGGAAGCCGCGGCGGCTGACGAGGTGGCGCCGCCGGCGGATGCCGATGCCGATGCGCTCGCCACCATCGTCTACACCTCGGGTACGACCGGCCGGCCCAAGGGGGTGATGCTGTCCCAGCGCAACATCCTGAGCAATGTCGAGGCGGTGCTTCAGCGCGTGGCCGGCTATCGGGAGGATGTCTATCTCTCCTTCCTGCCCTTGTCGCACATGTTCGAGCGCACGGTGGGCTGCTATCTGCCCATGGCGGCGGGCAGCACGGTCGCCTTCGCCCGCTCGCTGCAGTCGCTGCCGCAGGACCTGCTTGCCGTGCGCCCCACCGTGCTGGTCTCGGTGCCTCACCTGTACGAGCGACTCCATGCCGGGCTGCTGCGGGAGCTGCAGGACAGGGGCTCGGTGGCGCGGGCGCTGTTCGCCTGGGCCGAGGAGATCGGCTGGCGCCGCTTCGAGGCGGCGCAGCACCGCGGCCGAGCGCCGGGCGCGCTGGCCCGGCTTCTGTGGCCGCTGCTGAAGCACCTGGCGGCCGACAGGCTGCTGGCCCGGCTGGGTGGGCGGCTGCGCATCGCCGTGATCGGCGGGGCGCCGGTCTCGCCCCGGGTGGCGCACTGCCTCATCGGCCTGGGGCTGCCTTTGCTGCCGGGCTACGGCCTGACGGAGGCGGCGCCGATCGTGACCGCGAATGCGCCCGAGGACAATGCGCCGGAGTCCGTGGGCCGGGCGTTGCCGGGGGTCGAGTTGCGCCTGGGCGCCGAGGGCGAACTGCTGGTGCGGGGGTCCAATGTGATGCGCGGCTACTGGAACGCGCCGGCGCAGACGCGCGAGGCCCTCGACGGCCAAGGCTGGCTGCATACCGGCGACGTCGCGCGTATCGATCCCGGCGGGTACGTGCATATCGTCGGCCGGCTGAAGGAGATCCTGGTCACCTCCAGCGGCGAGAAGGTGCCGCCCGCCGACCTCGAGCGCGAGATTACCGGCGACCCGCTGTTCGAGCAGGCCATGGTGGTCGGCGAGGGGCGGCCGTATCTGGCGGTGCTGGCTGTGCTGAACCGGGAGGCCTGGCAGGCCTTGGCGGGCCAGCTCGGCGTGCCCTGCGATACGCCCGCCGCGCTGCAACGCTCCGACGTGCGGCGCGCGCTGCTGCGCCATGTGGACGCCCGGCTGCGAGGCTTCCCCGCGTGCGCGCAGGTGCGCGCGCTCAGGGCGACGCTGGAACCCTGGACGCAGGCCAACGGCTTGCTGACGACCACGCTCAAGATCCGCCGCACCCCACTGGCGCAGCGCTTCGCGGCCGAACTGGAGGAACTCTATGCCGGACACCATGCGGCCTGAACCCGGAAAAGGGGCGGACGCGTCGAAGGGCTGGAGTGCTTCGGTCTAGGACACGGAGGAGACGGCCCGGGGAAATGCGTCGGCGCCGGCGCGCTCATCCCAGGATCGCGCCCGCAAGATCGGGATCGTCCTTCAGGTCCGCCGACGTGGAGGAGCGGCCCCACATGTTCAACTCGCCGAAGCGGATGACCGGCTGCTTCGCGGCGAGCAGCCTGGCCGCGAGCGTGTCCGTCACCAGCCACCACTGGTTGACTTCCATTTCACCGCTCGGCATGTCGGGCCACTGGATCAATCCGGCTTCGGCAAGCCGGGTCACGGCTTGCCCGCAGCGGCACAGGACGTTGTCCTTGATGGACTGGGCGATCGTTGTTGGCATGGGGACCTCCTCGTTGCCGCACCGGCGTGCGACGCGCCGTCATCCGGCGTGATGCTTGCCGACGCTGACGCGCTTCGCCTGCCTGCCCTGCGCAGCGACGTCGGGGATGAACTGAACCTGATCGCCCAGGGCGAGGTGCTCGAAAGGCACGCCCGCCATGTTGTCCGGGCCGAACCAGTACTCGTCGCCTCCCGGCGTGGAGATGAAGCCGCATCGCCCCTCGTCGGCGAAGCGGACCACCTCTCCGCGCAGGGGCTCGGGGTGCAGCTTCTCTTGTCCACGCACGCGACGCAGCGAGTCCTCCAACTGGCGCTTCATGTCGTCGAAGGCCTCGCGCAGGGCGACATAGACGTCTTCGTCGTGCACGCGGTCGACGCTGAACTCATGGTCCGGCACCGTCACGTCGATGCGCACGGCGAAGGGCCGTCCCTGATGCTGGTGCTTGTTCTCCAGCTCGATCGTGACGCGGCACGCCATGATGTCCGGACGGAAATGGTCGAGCTTGTCGGCCTTGCTGCGTGCGGCGGCATCGATCGCCTCCGATGCGTCCATGCCGACGAAGCGGATCTGAAGGGGCTGTTTCATATGAATGTTCTCCTGCTTCCAGCGCCGTGGAGGCGCGCCTCAGCGCACCGGCGTCTCGTCGGGTTCGATGCTGTCCACTTTCGGCTCGTCGCGCTGGGGGTGCTGCTTGATCACCCGCTTCATTCGCTCATCCGCGCTGATGCTGCGCCTGTTGCTCTGCTGAATCTCGGGGCTGAGAGGCTCTTGCTTCTCACGCTCTGGTTCCTGCTGACGGTTCATTTCGTGCGTCCCCTTCGGATCGGTCTGCAAACACAAGTCACCTGTGCGCAGACATACAGGCCAACCTGTGGGCTTATCGAAGCTCACGCTCGCGCGAGCCTCTCAAATTCACTCTAGTCCGTTCTGGCCCCGCGACCTTGCGACGGATCAAGATCGGTGCTGCACGCCCCCGGCTGGCGCGCGACCGTGGCTCCGGCAGATCAGCCTGCGCCCGACTCGGGGATTGCCAGCCCGGCCAGCACGGGCTCGCCGCAGTGCTCCGCGATGCTCAGCCGCGCCGCGTCGCGCAGCCGCAGCGCCTCGGCCCAGTCGGTCCCCTGTGGCTGAATGAGCGCGCCCAGGCGAATTCGCACCGGGCTGCGCCGCGGCGTCCAGGAACCGTCGCGCAGAACGGATCGCGTGCCGCGCAGGCTCACTGGCAGCAAGGCGGCATGCGCCTGCGCGGCCGTGACGAAGGCGCCGAGGTGAAAGGCGTTCAGGCCCGGCGCGCGGACGAAGGTGCCTTCCGGGAAGAACACGAGCGTCTCGCCGGCCTGCACGGCCTGCAAGATCTGCTTGGCGTCCTCCAGGCTTGCATGGACCTCGTCGCGCACCACGAAGCGCGTGCCGATCCGACGCAGCAGCCAGCGCATGGGCGCCAGCCGCCCCAGCTCGCGCTTGGCCACGAAACAGGCACTTGCCGGCAGAACGGCCGTGAGCAGCAGGCTGTCGAGATAGCTGGCGTGGTTGGCCACCACGATCACGGGGCCTTGCCCCAGGCGGAGCTCGCCTTCGATCTCGACCGGCAGCAGCGACATCCGCATGGCTGCGCGAGCGATGAGGCGCAGGGTCCGTTTGCGATTCATTCGCCCGGGCAGGAGAGCCACCAGGGTCGACACGATCCCGCCGACGGCAAAGACCATCCACAGCCATGCGGCATAGGCGAGGGCCCCCGCCCGCCTCAGGGGCGCGCCCAGGCGGAATCCGAGGGCGTCGAGCCACAGCCGCGCGATCTGCACCGCCACGGGCCGCCCGTGCCCACGCAGCTGTCCTTGCTCGTAGAGCGCGCGGCAGGCCGCCCTGCGAATCTTGCCGCTGGAGGTCTTCAACACCGTGCGCGGCTCGGCGAGGACGATGTCGTCCGCCGGCACGCCGAGCACCGCGAGCGTCAGATCGGCGACACGCGCGTGCAACTCGGCGCGCTGGCCTGCCTCCTGCACCCGTGTCTCCGCCAGCACCACTACGCGTTCGGTGCCCCCGCCGGGGTCGGTCGCCGGGAACACCGCGACGCAGCCGCGGCGAATGCCCGGCAGCGCGCCCAGGGCTTCCTCCAGGTCATACGGGTGGATGTGCTGCCCGGCGCGGATGATCAGGTCCTTCGCCCTGCTGGTCAGGTGCAGTTCGCCCTCGGCGACATAACCGACATCGCCCGTATCCAGCCAATCGCCGTGAAACAGGGCCCGCGTGGCGTCCGGATTTCGCAGGTACCCGGCCGTGGCCGAAGGACCTCGGAACTCGATGCGGCCTTCCCCGCGCTCGGGCAGTTCCTGCCCCTGCGCGTCGACGACCCGGATCTCGTGTGCAGGCAGCGGCAGGCCGCAGCAGACCACCTGCATGGCGGGGCGACCCTGAGCGGCCGGCACGGCGCGGCCGGAGGTCTCCAGCACGCCTCGATCGATGGAATCGATCCTGGGTCCGCGCGCCAGCGGGGGAAAGGCCAGGCCGACACCGCACTCCGCCAGGCCATAGACCGGCATCATGGCGTGGGGATCGAATCCGCTCGCGGCGAAGCGCTGCGCGAAGCGCTGCAGTGTCGTCGCCTGTACGGGCTCGGCGCCGTTGAGCGCGGCACGCCAGGTGCTGAGGTCCACCCCCTGCAGTTCGTCGTCGGGAACACGCGTCGCCAGGATCTCGTAAGCGAAGTTCGGGGCTGCGGAAATCGTGGCGCGGTGATCGCTGATGGCGCGCAGCCAGCGCGAGGGCCGCGACAGAAATAATTGCGGCGGCATCAGGTACAAGGGCACGCCGTGGTAGAGGCTGCCCAGCCAGGCGCCGATCAGGCCCATGTCGTGATAGAGCGGCAACCAGCTCACGAAGACGTCGCCCGCGCCGGCATGCAGGGCCTCGCCCATGGCCCGGATGTTCGCCAGCAGGTTCGCGTGACTCAGCACGACGCCCTTGGGCTGCCCGGTGCTGCCGGATGTGTATTGGAGAAGTGCTGTGTCCTGGGGCCGGCGCATGGCCGGTGGCCCCGTGCGGCCCGTGCCCTGGAGCCGCGTGACGGTGAATGCCGCACGAAGGCTGGCCACGCTCGCCCTCAGGATGCGGGCTGCAGGCAGGGCCGACTCGTCGCTCAGAAGCAGCACGGCGTTCGCATTGACGAGGATGCCCACCTGGCGGCGCAAGTGGTCCTCGATCTGCGAGGCGCGCAGCGGCGGGTAGATCGGAACGGGAACACCGCCGGCGATCAGCACGCCCATGAAGGCCCGGAAGAAATCGAGGCTGGTGGGCAGCATCATGGCGACGGCCTCGCCGGGCGCAAGACCCCAGTCCTGCAGGTTCGCCGCGACGGCTCGCGCCTGATCCCAGAGCTCGCCATGGGTGAGTTCCTGTGCAGCTGCGCCGTCGCCGATGAGCGAGATGTGCCGGCGATCCGCGGCCCGCTCGGCGTGCCACTGCAGGACATCGACAAGCGTTTGCGCATGGCGCGGCGGTGAGACTGCCTCTGCGCCGGCCTCCGCGTCCGGCGGGGGCGGTGCGTTGGAGAAGGCCGACGCTCGCGGCGTGGCCGCGGCAAGCGCGCGCAGGAGATCGCGCGGCGTCTGCGCCTCCTGGACGGCAGCCTCGGGCATGCGGACGTCGAATGCCCGCTCCAGCCGCAGCATCAGTTCCATTCGCGCCAGGCTGTCGATGCCGAGCGTGGACTCCAGCTCGTCGTCCAGCTCGATGGGCGGTGCGTTGTCGCCCCGCAGTTCGCGAAGCAGCTGCGCGATGACCGCAAGCAACTGCCCGGCCTTTGCGGAAGTCGCCGTTGTGGCGCCGGCGGCCGCGGAGTTCTCTTGCGAATCGGCCATCGAACAGCCTCCCGGCAGTTAGGAAGCTGAGCAGGTGAGACCGCACTGTAGCAGCGGATGCGGGCGCGTCGATCTTCCCGTCGTTCACACGGCCGATGCCGCCAGGCCGTTCATGAGCCCGGTGCGCGGGTGGCAGTTGATGTACTCGTAGCTCTGCTCGTCGGCCTTCAGCACCGAGACCTCGTGGTACACCCGCAGCTGCAGCTGGAAGTTCAGCGCCTGCACGTAGCGCATGAAGCTGCCGAAGATCGCCACGTGCGTGGGGTGCGATTCCGCCCAGCGCTCCATGTCGGCCAGCGAACGCCAGAAGCTCAGGCCGAAGGATTTCTGCAGCGGCACGCCCGCGGCGTCCAGGTGGTGCATGTAGCGGTTGCTGTAGCAGCCGATCGACAGGCCCTGGTCGCGCAGGAAGTCCATGCCCTCGCGCAGCACCGGCTCCATCTCGTCGAGGTAGAGCTTGCGTTCCTGGCCGCTCGTGTCGGTCCATTCCTGGCCGGAGCGGATCATGGCGATGTTCTCGTGGCCCGCGATGCGCACACGCCGGCCCGGCGCCGGCGCTCCCGCGGTCACCGCGCGCGCGCCCGACGGCGCCATCGCGTCGGTCTGCGAGAGCGGAATGCGATCCCGCATGGAGCCCCAGTAGCCGTGCTCCTGGATGTCGGCGCTGACCCCGCCCATCACCACGCCCACGCCTTCGAAGCGGTCGGGCGTGTTGAACATGGTCTCGTAGTGCTCGACGCGCGGCGAGGCGATCTCTCGGAAATGGCCGAGGCCTTCGGAGAGCCTCTCCTCGGAGCGCCACCATGCATCGATTTCGGGTGTGGCGCACCAGCGCGCGAAGCCGGCGGGGTCGCTCCAATAGGCGATCGCGATCATGTTGTCATGGCCATCGGCATCGACGTAGTGCGCCAGGTCGTGGTGGCCGGGGCCGTCGGCGAGCGCGAAGCTTCGCGCGATCCTCGTCAGCGCGGCGCAGGCGCGGCCCTGCATCGCCGCGCCGCGCGACTGCACCCCGAAGAAGCCCATGACCACCTGCCGGACCGAAGCCGGTGCGCGGGCGGACCAGACGGGGTAGGGCGGCACGTAGTCGTCCTCGATGCGGCGGTGGCGCGTGCGAGGGCATTTCAGGTGCTCGGCAATGGCGGATTCCATGGCGCGCTCCATGCGTCAGGCCGCCAGCGGCATGCGCGTGGCTGCCATCGCTGGCTCGGGATTGACACCGACGGCTTCGAAGCCGCCCGGCTCAGGCTCCGCCTGCCGCTCGTACACCACGGGCTCGCGGCGCGTCCTGTTGAGGAGCAGCCGCGTGGCGTCCGGGCGCGAGTAGTGCCCGCTCGGGTCGCCGGCCGCCTTGGCCAGCGAGATCATCCCGAGGTCGATGTCGGCGATCACCAGTCCTTCCTGGTCTTCCGGCAGGTTGATGCCGAGCGGCGATCCGTCCGGCCCGTAGATGCGCGCGAAGCCGCCGCCGACGCCCAGCATCTGCTGCTTGCCGGCGTCGGTGCACAGGAGCTCGCTCATCGCCTTCGACACGACGGCGCAGGGCGCGATCACGAAGCATTGGCCTTCCACCGCGTAGATCTGGCTCGCGGCGTTGTTGACCTCGGGCCCGAGGGCGTAGGCGCCGCCGCGGTAGAGCGAGAAGCTGGGCCAGGCGGCGCAGTGGACCTGTTCGTTCTGCGCGTACATCGCGTATTTGCTCAGCGGCTGCAGGTGCTCCCAGCAGGAGAGCGATCCGATATGGCCCAGCGGCGTCTCGACGACGCTCAGATCCGAGCCGTCGCCCTCGCCGTAGACCGTGCGCTCCACGTGCGTGGGCTTGAGCTTGCGGCGCGTCTGCACCGTGTGGCCCTGGTCGTCGATCAGCGCCTGCGCGATGTAGAGGCTGCCCGCGGCCTTCTCGCTGAAGCCCAGCGAGACCCAGATCTTGTGCTTGCGCGCGGCGTCCTTGATGCGGTCGAATTCAGGCGAGCCGACGACCAGAGAGTTGTCGTTGTAACGCTGCACGAACTGCATGCCCCAGGCCGGCGAATCCAGCCAGATCCACCACGGGTAGCCCGGCACCCAGGTCTCGGGAAAGGCGATCAGTTTCACGCCCTGGCTGGCCGCCTGCGCCATCAGTTCGATGGTCTTGTCGATGGTGCCGTCGAGGTCGAGGAAGACAGGCGCGGCCTGCACGGCGGCGACGCGATAGCGGGGATGGGTCTTGCTGGGCATGGTGTGCGCTCCAAGGAGGGTTGAAGGACTCCGCACCGCCTTGCGCCTCGGGTTTGCGCGGTGGCATGCGGGTTGCTTGAAGCGTAAGTTCGCCGCTTGAAAACGCCTTGTCCGGAATTCGCGGCGTTCTTGTTCCAGCGTTGCACAGCGCTCCCCGAGGGATTCCCATGAACCAGTTGCTCAGCACCGCCGCCGTCCCGCGCGGCCAGCGGCTCGCCTATTGGACCGACATGATCTGCAACGTCTACGTGCAGCTCGGTTGCGACCCGGTGCGGCCGGCCGCGGCGGAAAGTTTCGAAGGCAGCATCCGTCGCCACAGCCTGCCCGGGCTCGACGTGTCGGTGGTGAATTCGACGGCGCAGAAGGTCATGCGCACGCCGGGCCACATCGCGCGCTCCTCCGACGACTACTTCCTGGTCAGCATCCAGGCGCGCGGGCACGGCGTCGTGCGCCAGGATGGGCGCGATGCCGTGCTGTCGGTGGGCGACTTCGCGCTCTATGACAGCACGCGGCCCTACCAGCTGCTCTTCGACGATGCCTTCGAGCAGATCGTGCTCAAGCTGCCCGGCGAGCGCCTGCGCAGCGAATTGCGGGAAACAGAGACGCTGACCGCGACGACCGTCTCCGGGCGCGAGGGCGCGGGCCACCTGCTGATTGGCATGATCCGCACGCTGCGCGAAGACATCGACACGCTGCAGCCCGCGTCGGCGCTGGCGGTCGCCAACGGCGTGCAGAACATTCTGGTGGCGGGTCTGCAGACGCTTCCCGCGGCGCGCTCACCCGGGCTGAGCAGCCTGACGGCCTTCCACCTCGCGCGCGTCAAGCGGCGCATCGAGGACCGCCTCGCGGACCCGGAACTGTCGGTGGGCACGTTGGCGGCGGAACTCGGCATGTCGGTGAGCCAGATCCATCGCGTCTTCAAGAGTGAGCCGCTGACGCCGTCTCAGTACATCTGGGAACGCCGGCTCGAAGCCTGCAGCCGCGACCTGCTGGAGCCGCGGCTCGCGGGCCGTCCGGTGGGCGAGATCGCCTATGCGCGCGGCTTCAGCGACGCGGCGCATTTCAGCCGCGTGTTTCGCGAACGCTTCGGCTGCTCGCCGCGCGCGTGGCGCCTTCAGCGCGCGATTGCGTAGCTGTCGCTGTGCCGGACGATTGATTACGGAACCAGCTGCAGCCAGCCTGTCGGGCAATACTGGATGTAAGGGAAGTATCCCGCGGGATACTGCGCTCGGGGCGAGCCCAAGGGGCCTCAGCCTTGCGCGATTCGGCTCACCAGCGCTTTCGTGTACAGGGCCGTGTTCGCGCTGCCGCCCAGGTCGCCCGTGCGTACCTTGTCGATGTTGAGCGTGTCATCGATGGCCTTGCGCAGCCGGGCCGCCAGCGCGGGCAGCTTGCAATGGTCGAGCATCATCGCCGCCGCCAGCAGCAGCGCGGTCGGGTTCGCGATGCCCTTGCCCGCGATATCGGGCGCCGAGCCGTGCACCGCTTCGAAGATCGCCGCGTCGGTGCCGATGTTCGCGCCGGGTGTCATGCCCAGTCCGCCCACCAGCCCCGCCACCAGGTCGGAGAGGATGTCGCCGAAGAGGTTGGTCGTGACCAGCACGTCGTATTGCCAGGGGTTGAGCACCAGCCGCATGGCGCAGGCGTCGATGATGGCCGTGTCGAGTTCGAACTTGCCCTTGTACTTGCGCTCGTACAAGTCCAGGCCGGTCTCCAGGAACATGCCGGTGAGCGCCTTCATGATGTTCGCCTTGTGCACAATGGTGACCTTCTTGCGGCCGTTCGCCACCGCATGCTCGAAAGCGAATTCGAGCGCGCGCAGGCTGCCGTGGCGGGTGTTGACGCCGGTGGCCATGGCCACGGCGTGCGGGTCGTCGCCGATGGGGATGTAGTGCTCATGCCCGATGTACAGGCCTTCGAGGTTCTCGCGGACCACGACGAGGTCGATGTTGTCGTAGCGCCCGCCGGGGATGATGGTGCGCGCGGGCCGCAGGTTGGCATAGAGCTGGAACTCCTCGCGCAGGCGCACGTTCGATGAACGGTAGCCGCCGCCGGACGGTGTCTCCAGCGGCCCCTTGAGCGCGAGCCTCGTGCGGCGAATGCTCTGCAAGGTGGCCGCGGGCAGGGGATCGCCGCTGGCCTGCACGCCGGCGAGCCCGGCGATCTGCCGGTCCCACGCGAAGGGAGCGCCGAGCGCGTCGAGCACGGCCACGGTCGCCTCCACGATTTCCGGACCGATGCCGTCACCGGGAATCAGGGTGGCGGGGATGAGATTCGACATGGGGAGGCTCTCCGGGGACAGTTGGAATTCGGAACGGTGCGTCAGGCCGACTGACGATGGGCCACCGCGATGACGATCGGCAGCACGAGCTCCGGTATCAGGTAGCCCAGCCAGACGGCAGTCGGCTTGGGCAAGCCGACCTTGGCGATCGACACGAGTCTGCCGACACCGGCAAGAAGGACGCCGAGGGCCAGAAGGTACACCAGGGTGCCTTGCTGGCGAATGGTGAGCGCCGTCCAGAGGCTGATGACGCCGGTCGAGAAATAGACGCCGGCCATGAAGCGATGAACGTTGTCCAGGCGCGGCGAGGTGTCGGGCTGGCCGAGGAACATCTGCACCGCGCCGCCGAACATCGCGATGGCCGCGACGAGGAAGAGGCAGATCTGAACGACGAGTTGGCTCGCGAGGAGAGGGGCTTCTGTTGACATGTTGGATCTTCAGGAGGGTCGCCGCGGCGATGGCCGCGTGGTGAATGAACGAAGGTCCTCGTTTAGCCGGCGATATTCTGCGCCTGCTTTTCGAGGCAGACGCGCACCCGGTCGAGCAGGGATCGATCGGCGCCGCATGCCTTGAAAGCCAGCCATGCCTGCGTCATCACGGTGTCGCCGATGTGGCCGATCAAGGCCTCCGCGCGCGCCGGCGACAGGCCGAACTGCGGCGCGGCCTCGCGTGCCAGATCGAGGTGCGATTCCATGCGGCCGGGCAGGATCGCGAGTTGCTGGTAGCCGACGTGCGTCATCCGCATCGCCAGAGCGAAGGCGGGCGCCAGGGCCCACTGCCCGTGGCCTCGGTGGAGCATGCCGTGCTTCCTCACGTGGTCGTCGCTGTTGTCGACCACCAGGTTGAAGACCAGCCGCTTGTAGAGCTGCGACAGGTCCTGCTCGGGACGCCAGGACAGGCGCCGCAGCGCCTGGGCAAGTTCGACATAGCTGCCGCCGCTGCTTTCATACGGCACGTCCAGCAGGGCAGAGGCGCAGAGGTAGTGCAGCCGACGCTCGTCGGCGATCGGACCCTCGCGATCGAAGCGGCGGGTGAGCAGAGCCTGTCCCTTGTGCAGCGGACGAAGCTGGTGTTCGGGGACGTCGATGCCGCAGGCCGCCGCCAGGGCCAGCGTGGCGGCCTCGACGATCTCGACGGGGTGATCGTCGCCCCGTGCCGGAAACTTGGCCAGCCAGCGCCGCCCTTCGACGATCAGCGTCGCCTTGGGTCGTGCGCCGCCCAGGCTGCCGCCCTGCAACAGCTTCTGCATCGCGGGCTTGATCGCGAGGTCGTTGTCGAGACGGCGGGCGGCGTCGGCCAGGGCTTCCAGGTCGAACATATCCGCTGGCGGCTCGTCGGCGGCGAGCGGCAAGGCTTCGCCGAACACCATCGCGCCGACGCGGTCGGCGTTGGTGAGCAGCAGGGCTTCGATGTCGGGCAGCGTCCGGCCTGCCTGCAGTTCCAGCACCTTGCGCCCCCAGGTGTCGGGCAGTGCATCGCGGAAGGTCAGGGGCAGCGCGCCGCCGTCGCGCACGCGGCGCTCTTGCATGATGAAGGGGCGGTCCTGCAGCGGGAGCACGTCGGGATTCAGCGCAACGGCATCGGGGCTCGCCATATAGCGTCGCCCATAGGCGAACTCGCCCGACTCCACGTTGCCACGGCGCGCGATCTTCAGCAGGGCCGCGGGCACCGGATGCGCGTCCGTGTGCGGCGACAGGCCGACGTAGAGCTGCCGCTCAGAAGTCACGTTCGTCCTCGGTGATGGTGCCTGCGGGTGCGGGTGCGGGTGCGGTGGCCTTGGGCCGGCGCGCGCGGCGATTCCTGACCAGGGAGGCCGTGAGCTCCGGCGTGATGGGCGCCACCTGCTCGATGGATTCGATCTGGCCCAGCAGCCACAGCGCATTGACCAGAATGCCCACACTGGATGCGGCCTTGCCTGCCTCGATCGAGCGATAGGTGGCCGGCGCGCAGAACAGGCGCCCGGACATCTCGGCCACCGTCCAGCCCAGGCGCATGCGGTGAGCCCGCAGGCGCTCACCCAGTCGCCGCAGCGAGGCGGCGGCCTCGGGTGCCAGCGTAGCGAGGGCCTGGGAACTCTTTGGCATCAATAAAATGACTCTTATACGGTTTAGTAGTCATTTTATTAACCAAATAGGCCCATCGCAAGAAGCTCAGCCGCGCAGTCCCTTCCAGAGCATGTAGGCCGCCAGAAGATAGAGGATGCTCGCGAACACGCGCTTGAGCCTGGCCACCGGGAGGTTGTGGGCGGCCTTGGCGCCCAGCGGCGCGATGAGGAAGCTGCACACCGCGATCACGGCCAGCGCCGGCAGCCAGATGTAGCCGAAGGATCCTTCCGGCAGCCCCTGCACGGACCGCCCGCTCGCCACATAGCCGATCACGTTGGCCACCGCGATCGGAAAGCCCAGCGCGGCGCTGGTCGCCACCGCGTTGTGGATCGCGACGTTGCACCAGGTCATGAAGGGCACGCTGATGAAGCCGCCGCCCGCGCCGACCAGCCCCGAGATGAAGCCGATCGCGCCGCCGGCGCCGAGCTGGCCCGCGGTGCCGGGCATCTGGCGCGTGGGCTTGGGCTTCTTGTCCAGGAACATCTGCGTGGCCGAGAAGCCGACGAAGAGCGCAAAGAAGATGGCGAGCGCGCTTCCCTTGAGCAGCGCGAAGACGCCGAGGCTGCCGAGCAGGCTGCCGATCACGATGCCGGGCGACAGCCGCTTCACGATGTCCCAGCGCACCGCGCCGCGCTTGTGGTGCGCGCGCACGCTCGAGATCGAGGTGAAGATGATGGTCCCCATCGAAGTCGCGATGGCCATCTTCACTGCCAGGTCGGCCGGCACACCGCGGTTGCCCAGGATGATCGTGAGGAAAGGCACCATCAGCATGCCGCCGCCGATGCCGAGCAGTCCGGCGAGAAAGCCGGTGCCGACGCCGAGCAGGGCAAGTTCGGCGATCAGCAAGGGTTCGATCGTCATGAACAGAGCTCTCGGAAAAAAGCCACGGCCCCGATGGCGGGGCCGTGGCGGTCATGGGAATGACGTGAAATAGGTGTCTGCGAGTGGCACCGAACTCGCATCCTGAACCAGGGTTCAGGTGGGCGAGGGCAGCAAGGCTTCGGGTTCATCTGACGCGAGATGATCACACCTGCCAAGCGATGTACCAAGCCCGGCTCCGGAGAGCATTGGAACAAGGAAATATTAAGCCCGACACGCACCGCAGACGAGGCCGATTTTACGCCTGCAATGGCGCGCGCAGGTCGATCTTCAGAGCAAATGACCGTCGCCCGCGAGGGCATGGTCGAGTCGTTCCACCAATTGCGCCGCGCGTGCTTCCTCGGCTGTCGCATCGGGCTCGGACGCAGGATCGGCCACGGCCGGGGCCGCCACGGGCAAGGCGGGCGCGGGAGGCGCCGCCGCGGCGGCGGCGGCTTCGCGCTGAACCAGGTCGAAGGCGAGATTGAGCGAGGCCAGCACCGCGATGCGGTCGCGCGCCTTCACCTTGCCCGCGTCGCGGATCCTGCACATCGCCGCATCGACGCGCTCGACCGCCTCGCGCAGTTGCGGTTCGCCGCCTTCGGGGCAGCCGAGCAGATAACTCTGGCCCATGATCTGGACTTCGATTTGTTTCATCAGGGAGCGCTGGGGTCTTTGGAGGGATCGGGCGGCAGTTGTTCGAGCAGTGCATCGATCCGCGTGCGCGCCGCGGCTAGGCGGGACTTGAGCGCATCGCGCTCGCGCGTGAGCGCGTCCACCTGGTCCTGCAGCAACGCATTGGTGCGCTGTACTTCTTCGTGGCGCACGAGCAGTCGTTCGACGCGTTCGGCGATCTGGTCAATACGGCTCGGTGCTGGCATGGGGGGCGATTGTAGTTTCCGGCGCCGGCAGGATTGCACCTAAAATTCCACGCGTTGGTGCTCGCGACGCGGTTCACGCGTCGCAGTTCAACGGGAAGCAGGAGTCGAGGCCCCCCCGGCCGAGCCAACCTGCGCTGCCCCCGCAACGGTCAAGCAGACGGCATCTTCACGGATGCCACCCTCGTCAATCAGCCACTGGGCGCCCTGAAACAGGCGCCTGGGAAGGCGGCGAAGGTTGCGCTGCCAGCCCGGATACCGGCCAACGAGGCGGCCGCCGCATGCGTGAAGAACACCTGCGGCAGCCATGACGCCCAAGCACCGGCGGGGAAGCCGGTGACGGGTATTGATCTTTTGTCGCTTCCATGAAAACCTGCGTTTCTCCTTCGCTCGCCCTTCGGCGTGCTTCGCCGTGCCCGCTTTCTCTTTCCGCCGTTCTGGGGGGGCTCGCGTGCCTTCCCGCGCTCGGCATGGCCCAGGCCATGACGCCTACGCTGCGCGAGACGCTCGTGACCGCAAGTCGCACGCAAACCCGCGCCGACGAGCTGGTGTCGGACACGGTCGTCATCGACCGGGCCCAGATCGAACAGCAGGCGAATCGGACCTTGCCGGAGCTGCTCGCGCGTGTCGCGGGCGTCCAGGTCTCGGCCAACGGCGGCTTCGGCAAGGCCGGCAGCGTCTTCATCCGCGGCGCGGAAGCGCGCCACACCCTCTTGCTCATCGACGGCGTGCGCTACGGCTCGGCTACCCTCGGCACGCCGGTGTGGGACAACATCCCGCTGGAGATGATCGACCGCATCGAAGTGGTCAAGGGTCCGGCCTCCGCCCTGTACGGCAGCGACGGCGTCGGCGGCGTGGTGCAGATCTTCACCCGCAAGGCCAGGCCGGGAGAGGTCTCGTTCAGCCCGCGCGCCTCGACCACCATCGGCAGCGAAGGCTACAAGCAGATCGGCGCCGGGTTCACCGGCGGCACCGGGCCCTTCACGTACGCGCTCGACGCCCAGCGCACGCTGACGAAGGGCATTTCGGCAACCAACAGCAAGGTGCCCTTCAACAATTTCAATCCGGATCGCGATCCCTTCGATCAGAGCGCGCTCAATGCGAGCTTCGGATTCCAGCTCAATCAGGACTGGAAGATCGACGCGGGGCTGCTGTATTCGGAGGGCCTGAACCACTATGACGACGGCCCCGGCCGCGACACCCAGGGCAGGGTGCGCACGCAGACCGACTACATCGGCGTGCGCGGCGCCATCAACTCGCGCTGGACGACGCAACTGCGCTACGGACGCAGCGAGGACTACGCGCGCGCGCTCGTCGCCGCGCCGGGCAACCTGCCCGGCCTGTTCGACACCACGCAGGACCAGTATCTCTGGCAGAACGACATCGCGACCCCGATCGGGACCGTGGTGGCCGGCCTGGAGCGCCTGGAGCAGAAGGTCGACAGCGACACTGCCTACACGGTGAAGAAGCGCGACATCGACTCCGCCTTCGTCGGCCTCAACGGCGACGCCGGCCGGCACAGCTGGCAGCTCAACGCACGGCACGACGACAACTCGCAGTTCGGCGGCGCTGACACCTGGTTCGCGGGCTACGGCTATCGCATCACCGAGCACTGGCGCGCCAGCATCTCCCACGGCACGAGCTTCGTCGCGCCGTCCTTCAACCAACTGTACTTCCCGGGCTTCGGCAACACCGCGCTGCAGCCGGAAGAGGGCCGCAACACCGATCTCGGCATCACCTGGAGCCAGGACGGCCAGAGCGTCAAGCTGGTGCGCTACGACAACAGGATTCGCGGCTTCATCACCAGCACCCTGCGGCCGGAGAACATTCCGCGCGCCCGCATCGAGGGCTGGACGCTGGGCTACGACGGCCAGTTCGGCGCCCTGGGCCTGCATGCCAGCGTGGACGAACTCGATCCGCGCAACGAGCTCACCGGCAAGCTGCTGCCGCGCCGCTCGAAGCACCAGTTGACGCTGGGTATCGACTACGCTGTAGGCGACTGGAAGTTCGGCGGCTCGGCGCTGCACGTGGGCGACCGCTTCGACGACACGGCCAACAAGACGCCGCTGGACAAGTACACCACCGTCGACCTCTATGCGGAGTACCGTGTGTCGAAGGACTGGTCCGTGCAAGCGCGCATCGCGAACGTGGGAGACGTCGTCTATGAAACTGTCTTTGGCTACAACCAGCCCGGCCGCGCCGGTTACCTGACGCTGCGGTGGCAGCCGAAGTGAAGATCGCGGGCCGCGAACTGATCCTTGGCGGTCAGAAGAGCGGCAAGTCGCGCCGCGGCGAGCAAATCGCCGCGGCGTGGCTGGCGCGTTCGACTGCGCATCGCGCGGTGCTGATCGCGACCGCGCGGGCGCACGACGACGAGATGCGCGCGCGCATCGCCCGGCACCAGAGTGACCGCGCCGCGCGCGTGCCGGCGATGGTGACGGTGGAGGAGCCGCTGGCGCTGGCGCACGTGATCCGCGTGCACGACGCGGCGACCACGCTGGTGCTGGTGGACTGCCTCACCCTCTGGCTCACGAACCTGCTGATGCCGCTGCATGCGGCGCCGGTGGAAGCGCCCGGCACCGGCGATGCGATCGCCTCGCTGCTCTCGGCCATCCGCGACGCCAGCGGTCCGCTGGTGCTGGTCGGCAACGAGATCGGGCTCGGCGTGATCCCGCTCGGCCAAGAGGCGCGCGAGTTCGTCGACGCGCTCGGCATGTTGAACCAGCAGGTGGCCGCCGTCTGCGAGCGCGTGACCTTGATGGTCGCCGGCCTGGCGATGGCATTGAAGGACGACAACGCATGATGGCCGCCTGGCTGCGCGCCGCCTTCCTTCTTGTGCTCTGCGGCGTCGGGACGCCGGCACTCGCCGGCACCGTGACCGACGATCGAGGCGTCGTCCTGCAATTGGCGCAGCCCGCGCGGCGCATCGTGTCGCTGCTGCCCTCGCTCACGGAAACCGTCTGCGCGCTCGGCGCCTGCGACCGGCTGGTGGGCGTGGACAACTATTCCAACTGGCCCGTGGCCGTTCAGTCGCTGCCGCATGTGGGCGGGCTCGAGGATGCGAACGTCGAGCGCATCGTCTCGCTCAAGCCCGACGTGGTGCTGCTGGCCAGATCGGCACGCGTGACCGAGCGGCTCGAAGCCCTGGGCCTCAGGGTCGTCGCGCTGGAGCCCAAGTCGATGAAGGACGTGGAGCGCGTGCTCGGCAAGCTTGGGCAGGTGCTCGGGCGCGAGGCGCGGGCCGCGGCGCTCTGGCACGAACTCGATGCCGGCGTGACGAAAGTGGCGGCTTCGCTGCCCCCGAGGGTGCGCGGAACGCGCGTGTACTTCGAGGTCAACAGCGGGCCTTATGCCGCGAGTGAATCGTCCTTCATCGGCGAGACGCTGGCGCGCCTGGGCGCCGCCAACATCGTGCCGGGCTCGCTCGGCCCCTTTCCCAAGCTCAATCCCGAATTCGTGGTGCGGGCCGATCCGCAGGTCATCATGATCGGCGACCGCAACGCCGCCGCCCTCAAGGGGCGGCCGGGATGGGACGGCATCGACGCGCTGAGGCAGGGGCGCGTCTGCGTCTTCTCCGCGGCCGAAGGCGACGTGCTGGTGCGCCCCGGCCCGCGCGTGGTGGAGGCCGCGGCGATCATGGCCGCGTGCCTGAAGGACAAGCTCCAGTGAGCGGCGTGAACGGCCGCCGGCCGCTCGCCCTCGCGCTGGGCATCCTGGCCCTGAGCGGCATGCTGCTGATGCTGGGCATGAGCATCGGCAGTACCGGCTTCGACAGCGTGCTGCACGCGTGGAGCGACCCGACGTCGCTGCAGATCGTGCGCGACATCCGCTTGCCGCGCACCCTGGGCGCCTGGCTGGCGGGCGCCTTGCTCGGGCTGGGCGGCGCGCTGGCACAGGGCCTGTTTCGCAATCCGCTCGCCGATCCGTACCTGCTGGGCAGCGCCTCGGGCGCCAACCTCGGCGTGTCGCTGCTGCTGGTGTCGCTCGGCGTGTCGCCGGCGGCCGGCGGCTGGGCGGCGCGCCTGGGCATGACGGGCGCCGCATTCATCGGGGCGGTGCTGGCCGTGATCGTCACGCTCGCGCTGGCGCGCGGCGTGCAGCAGACGCTGCGCCTGCTGCTCGCCGGCGTCGTGGTGGGCATGGTGCTCGGCGCCGCCAGTTCGCTGGTGGTGCTCTGGGTGCCTGACATCATGCGCGCCATGCAGGCCTTCATGCTCGGCACCACGGGTTTTCTCGGCTGGCCCAGCGTCATGCTGCTGGCCGGGGCGCTGGCGCTGTGCCTGGTGCCGTCCATCGGCTTTGCGCGGGCGCTCGATGCGCTCACGCTCGGCGAGTCCACCGCGTCGAGTCTGGGCATTGCGTTGCCCTGGGTGCGCGTGGCGCTGATCGCCGCGCTGGCGCTGGCGACCGGCGCGGCGGTGGCGCAGGTGGGGCTGGTGGCTTTCGTCGGGCTGGTGGCGCCGCACCTGGTGCGCGCGGTCGTCAAGCCCACGCACGGCTGGCTGGTGCTGCTGGCCGCGCTGATGGGCGGCGCGCTGCTGTTGGCGGCCGACGTGCTGGCGCGCTGGCTGATGGCGCCGCAGGAACTGCCCGTGGGCGTGGTCACGGCCCTGCTGGGTGGCGGTTATCTGCTGTGGCTGATGCATCGGCGCTCGCTATGACGAACAGCGCCTTGTCGGCCCGCGCGCTGCGCGCCTTCATCGGCAAGCGGCTGATCGTCGACGTGTCGGCCCTCGACCTGCCGGCCGGCCGCTGGACCGCGGTCGTGGGCCCCAATGGCGCGGGCAAGACGACCTTGCTGAAGGCTCTGGCCCAGTTGCTGCCGGCCGAAGGCAAGATGGCACTGCTCGGGCGCGACATGCATGCATGGACCGCCAGGCAACGCGCCCGCACGATGGGGTGGATGGGCCAGGGCGAGCACGGCGCCGACGACCTCCTGGCCTTCGACGTCGCGATGCTCGGGCGCCTGCCGCATCAGGCCTGGCTCGGCGCGCCTTCCGCCGCCGACCATGCCGCCGTCGAGCGCGCGATGCGCCGCACCCAGAGCTGGGACTGGCGCGCCCGGCCGCTGGGCTCGCTCTCCGGCGGCGAGCGCCAGCGCGTCCTGCTGGCGCGCGCACTGGCGGTCGAGGCCGATGTGCTGCTGATGGACGAACCGCTGTCCAACCTCGATGCGCCGCACCAGGCGGACTGGCTGCTCGCGGTGCGCGAGCTGGTGGCGGCCGGCGGCACGGTTGTCAGCGTGCTGCACGAACTCGGCATGGCGCTGCAGGCCGACGAATTGCTGATCCTGCGTGATGGCCGCATCGCGCACCAGGGCGACAGCGCCGACGCGGCCACCCATGCCGCGCTGCGCGGCGTCTTCGATCAACGCATCGCATTGCACCAGGTGGCCGGCCAATGGGTCGTGCTGCCGCACTGAATTCAACCGAGCCTCCGGCTTCCCAGGACGACCCATGCATATCGAAACCCCGCCCAGCGAAAAACCCTATGAAAAGCCCGAGGGCGAACGCCGCGGCCTCGTGATCGTCAACACCGGCGACGGCAAGGGCAAGAGCACCGCGGCCTTCGGGTTGGCGCTGCGCGCCCACGGCCGCGGCAAGGCGGTGAAGATCTTCCAGTTCATGAAGGTGCCCTCGGCCCGCTTCGGCGAGCACCGGATGTTCGAGCAGATCGGCATCCCGATCGAGGGCCTGGGCGATGGTTTCAGCTGGAAGAGCCAGGACCTGGAACGCTCCGGGCAGCTCGCGAGCGACGGCTGGGAGAAGGCGAGGGCGGCGATTCTTTCGGGCGACCACTTCCTGGTGGTGCTCGACGAGATCACCTATCCGCTGATCTACGGCTGGCTGCCGCTCGAAGGCGTGCTGGAGACGCTGCGCGCGCGGCCGAAGGAGGTGCATGTCGTCCTGACCGGGCGGCGCTGCCCGCCCGAGATCATCGAACTGGCCGACACGGTCACGGAAATGCAGATGGTCAAGCATGCCTTCAAGGCCGGCATCCCGGCCCAGCGGGGCATCGAAGACTGAATGTTCGCCCCCCGGCTCGATGCTTCGTGTGCTTCGCCACACCCCGGGGGGGTGGCACGATGAACGCCGCGTGGGTCGCAGTCGCCGCCCTTTGGGTCGCCCTGTGCATCGACAATTGGCTGGGCGAACCGCCGGCCCGGCTGCACCCCGTTGTCTGGATCGGCCGCTACCTTGCCTGGATCGGCCAAGTCATCGCCCCCCGCCCCGGCGCGGGCCGAGCGCCCAGGCTCCTGCGCTTTGCCGGCGGCGCGCTGGCCTGGTGCTTGGGGGCAGCCATGGCGCTCCTGGCGGCCTGCGCCCTTGGCGCGCTCGCGCATCGCCTCCCACCGTGGGCCGCCGCGTTGTTCATGGCCTCGGCCCTCAAGCCCCTGCTCGCCTGGCGCATGCTCCGCGATGAAGTCCTGGCGGTGGAGTCCGCGCTCGGCCAGTCGCTCGCGGCCGGCCGCACCCGGCTATCCAGGCTGGTGAGCCGCGACGTGACCCGCCTGAGCGTCAGCGAGGTGCGCGAAAGCGCCATCGAGTCGCTGGCCGAGAACCTCAACGATTCGCTGGTGGCACCGGTGTTCTGGTTCGTGCTGCTGGGCCTGCCCGGCGCCGCGCTGTACCGCTTCGCCAACACGGCCGATGCGATGTGGGGCTACCGCGGCGAGCGAGAGGGCCGCGACTGGGAGTGGGCCGGAAAGTGGGCCGCGCGCGCCGATGACCTGCTGTCCTGGATTCCCGCGCGACTCACGGCATGGCTGCTCTACACGGTCTCCCTCCGGGCGGAGCGGGCGAGGGCATCTCTTGCCGTCCTCCGCCAGGAGGCCGCCCGGACGCCATCCCCCAACAGCGGCTGGCCCATGGCCACCATGGCCGTCCTGCTGGACATCCATCTCGCCAAGCCCGGGGTCTACACCCTCCATGCATCGGGCCGCGAATCCGCCGCGGGCGATACCCTGCGCGCCCTCGGCCTGTCGTCGCGCGCCGTGGTCGCGCTCGCCGTCTGCGCCTCGGCCGCGATCGTCTGCCTCAGTGCCTTGGCAAAGCCGTGAACTCGTCGATGCATCCCGAGTTTCAGCACGGCGGCCCCGATGCCGGCGGCGCGGCGCCGCACGACTTCTCCACCAACAGCAATGCCTGCGGCCCATGCCCGGCCGTCATGGATGCGCTGCGGCACACCGACGCCGGGCGCTATCCCGATCCCGGCCATACGGGGCTGCGCGGCGCACTGGCGGCCTTTCACGGCGTCGATCCCGATCGCATCGTGATCGCCGCGAGCGCCAGCGAATTCATCGGACGCATCACGGCCGCGGTCGCGCAGCAGGGCGGTCACCGCGCTTGGCTACCCCCGCACAGCTATGGCGACTACCACCGCGCCGCCGATGCATGGGGCCTTGCCGCGCAACGCGCGCCCGCGCCCGCCGACGCGGACCTCGTCTGGTGCTGCGATCCATCGAGCCCGCTCGGCCAGTCCCAGAACGCCCTGGCTGCCCTGATCGACGCCTTGCCCGACCCGGCCACCTGCGTGCTCGACCTGGCCTACGAGCCGCTGCGACTGGAGGGCAGCCTGGGACTGAGCGCTTCGCGCAAGGACCGGGTCTGGCAACTGTGGACCCCCAACAAGGCCCTGGGCCTGACAGGCATCCGTGCCGCCTACGCCATCGCGCCCACAGGGGCCGCCGACATGGCCGCGCGGCTGGGCCGGCTGGCACCCTCCTGGCCCCTTGGCGCCCACGGCGTGGCGCTGCTGGCGGCCTGGACCACCGGCGGGGTGCGGCACTGGCTGCGGGACAGCCTGGGCCTGTTGCGCGCCTGGAAGGCGCAGCAGCGCGCGATGTGCGAGGCCCTCGGCTGGGCCTGCCTGCCGAGCGTGGCCAACTATTTCTGCGCCCGGCCGGACCTCCCCTATGCGGCCCGGGCCGCGATGCTCCGGTCACAGGGCATCAAGCTGCGCGATGCCGCTTCCTTCGGCCTGCCCGGCCACGTGCGCCTGGGGGTGCTGCCGCCGGCCAGCCAGGCGGCGCTGCGGCGCGCCTGGCCCCCATCCCGGCCCTGAGGCCCGGCGTCAGCGCCGCTGCAGCTTCGGATTCTTCGAGAAAAGATCCGCAGCCCAGTCCACGAACACCCGCACCTTGGCGCTCAGGTGCCGGTTGGGCGGGTAGACCACGTGCACCGGCAGGGGGTCGCGCGTCCAGTCCGGGAGAATTTCGACCAGTTCGCCGCTTTCGATGTGCGGGTCCGCCATGAAGGTGATGCACTGCGAGATGCCGAAGCCGCCGAGCACGGCCGCCAGGTGCGCGTTGCTCTCGTTCACCGCCACCCGGTAGGGGGCCGAGAGTTCGATGTGCTCCTCGCCCTTGTTGAATTCGTGGGGATAGACGCGCCGCGTACCGCCGGCGAAGAAGCTCACGACGTGGTGGCGCTTCTCGATGTCGAGCGGATGCTGCGGCGTGCCGTAGCGCTTGAGGTAGGCCGGCGAAGCCACCGTCACGAAGCCCAGCGTGCCGATGCGGCGCGCCACCAGCGATTGGTCGGTCAGTTCGCCGGCCCGGATCACGCAGTCGACGTTGTCGCTGATCAGGTCGACAGGCCGGTCGCTGACGCCCAGGTCGACCTGGATCTCGGGGTAGCGGTCGCAGAAGCTGTCGAGCGCCGGCAGGATCAGCATGCGCGCCGTGGAGGTGCCCACGTCGATGCGCAGCCGCCCGCTCGGGTTGGCCTGAGCATTGGTCATGCTGGCCTCGATCTCGTCGAAATCGTTCAGCAGGCGGGCGGTGCGCTCGAAATACGCGGCCCCGTCCGGCGTCACGGTGACGCGGCGGGTGGTTCGATTGAGCAGCTTCACGTGCAGGCGCGACTCCAGCGCCTGGATCTGCTTGGTGACCGTGCCTTTGGGCAGGCCGAGCGAATCTGCTGCGCGGGTGAAAGTGCCGGCTTCGACGACGCGGACAAAGATCCGCATGGCCTGGATCTGATCCATCTATGCTGCTCCTGGGGGGCCGGCCGAATGCCGGGGGAGCGGATTCTCACACGGGTCAGGTCGATTTCGAGGCGATTGTTAGCCGATTGGAAACAGAGTGGGGTCCAAGACTTCATTGCCACGACGTGATCGGCACTTATATTCGACTCATCGTCCACCCACCGAGGTCGTCCATGTCAACCCGTCCCACTCCGCAGACTGCCGAAGCCACCAAGGCCGCCGCGCAGCTCGCGGAAACCGACATCACCATCGAGCTGCCGCAGCGCGAGCCGGTGCAGGCACGCATGTATGGCCAGCGCGCCCGGGGCACGACGGTGCCGCTGGTGCTGCACTTCCATGGTGGGACCTTCGTCTGTGGCGATCTGGACAACGGCCGCAATGTGGCGCGGCTGCTGGCCGGCGCGGGCGCCGTGGTGGTGTCGCTGGACTATCCGCTGGCGCCCAAGGCGCCGTTTCCCGAGCCGATCGAGGTCGGCTACGCCGCGCTGGAGTGGCTCTACAAGCAACGCGTCAAGCTGGGCGGCAAGGGTGCCCAGGTGTACCTGGCCGGTGAGGAAGCCGGCGGCAACCTCGCCGCCGCCGTGACGCTGATGGCGCGCGACCGGGCCCATCCGCCCCTGGCGGGCCAGATCCTGCTGTCGCCCATGCTGGACCCGTGCGCCGGCACCCCGTCGCTGCGCAAGGCCACGGGGGATTCCGTGAACTGCCGCTGGGCGTCGGGCTGGCAGGAATACCTGAGCTGTCCGATGAACTCCTCCCACCCCTACGCGGTGCCGGGCGCTTCGTTGCGGCTGGCGCAGTTGGCGCCCACGCTGGTGCTGGTCGGACCGGACGACCCGATGCGCGACGAGGCGATGGCCTTCGTGAAGAGACTGAGCGACGCCGGCATCCCGGTCACCAGCAACGTGCTGCCCACTGCTTCGAACTGGCCGGCCGCGCTCTATGCGCCCGAGGATTCGGGCTGCGCGGTCTGCGAAGCCGTGGTGCAGAAGCACTTTCGCGAGTTTTTCAGCGCGACCCCGCCACCGCACTAGGCCAGGTCGGCGCACGCGCCCTGAGTGGCCCGCCCCGCGGGACCGCTGATCCACCACCGAGGCGAGACACCTCGATTCCACAACAGCGGCAATGACCGCTGCCGGGGGAGAGCTTTGCGTTCGCGCAGTGCTCCTGCCGCCCGATCCCCGTTCCGCGTTGCTCCGCGCCATCCCGCGCGGAGGAGCGCTTTGCGTCCAAGAATTCATCTAGAGGAGTTTCATCATGTCGAACAACAAGCTTTCTTCCCTGGCCCGCCGCGGCCTCTGGCCCACCGTGACCGGCCTGACGGCGGTGATCGCGATCGCATCGGTCGCGCTCGGCCTCCACAGCTTCAATGCCGAAGCCAACGACGCGCCCGCCGTGGCCGCCCCGCGCGCCACGCCGGTGTCGGTCGCGACGGTGACCGAAACCCAGGTGAACACGTGGGACGAATTCTCCGGCCGGCTCGAAGCGGTCGACCGCGTCGACGTGCGCTCCCGTGTCGCCGGTGCCGTGCAAGCGGTTCACTTCCGGGAAGGCTCGCTGGTGAAGTCCGGCGATCTGCTGATCACGATCGACCCCGCGCCCTACGCGGCCGAAGTCGATCGCGCCGAAGCCCAGGTCGCATCGGCCCAGGCGCGCGTTTCCTTCACCCGCAGCGAGCAGGATCGCGCCCGCCGGCTGTGGGAGGAGAAGGCCATTGCCCAGCGCGAACTGGACGAACGCGTCAATGCCGGGCGTGAAGCCGAAGCCAACCTGCGCGCGGCACAGGCCTCGCTGCAGAGCGCGCGCCTGAACCTCGGCTATACCCAGGTGCGGGCGCCGGTCTCCGGGCGCATCGGCAAGATCGAGGTGACAGTCGGCAACCTGGTGGCCGCCGGCCCCGGCGCGCCGGTGCTCACGACGCTGGTGTCGGTCAGCCCGATCTATGCAAGCTTCGATGCCGACGAGCAGATCGTCGTCAAGGCACTCAAGGACCTGCCCGGCGGCGCCAGCGCGCGCAGCAGGATCGATGGCATTCCGGTGCAGATGGGGACCGCCGGGATCGACGGCACGCCCTATGAAGGCAAGCTGCAGCTCATCGACAACCAGGTCGATGCCAAGAGCGGCACGGTGCGCGTGCGCGCCTCCTTCGACAACAAGGACGGCAGCCTGATCCCCGGCCAGTTCGCCCGCATCCGCATGGGCCAGGCGCGCAGCGACACGGCCCTGCTGGTGAGCGAACGCGCGGTCGGCACCGACCAGAACAAGAAGTTCGTCCTGGTGGTCGGCGCCGACAACAAGGCCGAATACCGCGAAGTGACGCTGGGCGCGCCGGCGAACGGCCTGCGCATCGTGACCAAGGGCCTGAAGCCGGGTGAGCGCGTGGTCGTCAACGGCCTGCAGCACATCCGCCCCGGCGCGCTCGTGGCGCCCGAGACCGTGACCATGGATGCCAAGGCCGAGGCGCAGCCGCAGCAGCGCGTGGCCGACGCGAAGTCCTGATCCCCACCCCTGGGCAATCATCATGAATTTATCGAAGTTCTTCATCGACCGGCCGATCTTTGCCGGCGTGCTCTCCCTGCTGATACTGATATCGGGCCTGATCGCGCTGCGCGGCCTGCCGATCTCCGAGTACCCGGAAGTCGCACCGCCCTCCGTGGTGGTGCGCGCGACCTACCCGGGCGCGAATCCGAAGGTGATCGCCGAGACGGTCGCCACGCCGATCGAGGAGCAGATCAACGGTGTCGAAGGCATGCTCTACATGGGCAGCCAGGCCACGACCGACGGCGTGATGACGCTGACCGTGACCTTCAAGCTCGGCACCGACCCCGACAAGGCGCAGCAGCTGGTGCAGAACCGCGTCTCGCAGGCCGAGCCGCGCCTGCCCGAGGAAGTGCGCCGGCTCGGCGTCACCACGGTCAAGAGCGCGCCCGACCTCACGATGGTGGTCCACCTCGTGTCGCCGAACAACCGCTACGACATCAACTACCTGCGCAACTACGCGGTGCTCAACGTGAAGGATCCGCTCGCGCGGATCCAGGGCGTGGGCCAGGTGCAGATCTTCGGCGGCGGCGACTATTCGATGCGCGTCTGGCTCGACCCGCAGAAGGTGGCGCAGCGCGGTCTCTCGGCCAGCGACGTGGTGGCTGCCATTCGCGGCCAGAACGTGCAGGCCGCGGCCGGCGTGGTCGGCGCGTCTCCGGGATCGACGGCGGACATGCAGCTCTCGATCAATGCGCAGGGGCGCCTGCAGAGCGAGGAAGAGTTCGGCGACATCATCGTCAAGAGCGGCGCCGACGGCGCCATCACGCGGCTGCGCGACATCGGTCGGCTCGAGATGGGTGCGGCCGACTACTCGCTGCGTTCGCTCTTGAACAACGACCCGGCCGTCGGCATGGGCGTGTTCCAGGCCCCGGGCTCGAACGCGCTCGACATCTCCTCCAACGTTCGCAAGACCATGGAAGAGCTGCAGAAGAACATGCCCGAGGGCGTGGAGTACCGCATCGCCTACGACCCGACGCAGTTCGTCCGCGCATCGATCGAATCGGTGATCCACACGCTGCTCGAAGCCATCCTGCTGGTGGTGCTGGTCGTGATCCTGTTCCTGCAGACCTGGCGCGCCTCGATCATCCCGCTGCTGGCGGTGCCGGTGTCGGTGATCGGCACCTTCGCCGTGCTGCACCTGCTGGGCTTCTCGATCAATGCGCTGAGCCTGTTCGGGCTGGTGCTGGCGATCGGCATCGTGGTGGACGACGCGATCGTGGTGGTCGAGAACGTCGAGCGCAACATCGAGGCCGGGCTGACGCCGCGCGAGGCCACCTACCGCGCCATGCGCGAGGTCTCCGGGCCCATCATCGCCATCGCGCTGGTGCTGGTCGCGGTGTTCGTTCCGCTGGCCTTCATCAGCGGTCTCACGGGGCAGTTCTATCGCCAGTTCGCGGTCACGATCGCGATCTCGACGGTGATCTCGGCGATCAATTCGCTCACGCTGTCGCCGGCGCTCGCCGCGCTGCTGCTGCGCGGGCACGATCAGCCCAAGGACGCGCTCACGCGCGGCATGGACAAGGCCTTCGGCTGGCTCTTCCGCGGCTTCAACAGGTTCTTCCACCGCGGCTCCGAGGCGTACAGCGGCGGGGTCAAGCGCGTGATCTCGCGCAAGTCGCTGATGCTGGTGATCTACCTGGCGCTCATCGGCGTCACCTTCGGCCTCTTCAAGGCGGTGCCGAGCGGCTTCGTGCCGGCGCAGGACAAGCAGTACCTGATCGGCTTCGCGCAGCTGCCCGACGGCGCCACGCTCGACCGCACGCAGGAGGTGATCGAGCGCATGGGCGAGATCATGAAGAAGAACCCGAACGTGCAGGACGCCATCGCCTTCCCCGGCCTGTCGATCAACGGCTTCACCAACAGCTCGAACTCGGGCATCGTCTTCGCGTCGCTCAAGCCTTTCGAGGAGCGCAAGCGCGCCGACCAGAGCGGTGGCGCCATCGCGGGCCAGCTCAACCAGCAGTTCGCTGGCATCCAGGACGCCTTCATCGTGATGTTCCCGCCGCCGCCGGTGGCGGGGCTGGGCACCACGGGCGGCTTCAAGCTGCAGATCGAGGACCGCGCGTCGGTCGGCTACGAGCAGATGGACGCGGCGGTCAAGGCCTTCATGGCGAAGGCCTACCAGACGCCCGAGCTGGCCGGCATGTTCACGAGCTGGCAGGTCAACGTGCCGCAGCTCTACGCCGACATCGACCGCACCAAGGCGCGCCAGCTCGGCGTGCCGGTGACGGACATCTTCGACACCATGCAGATCTACCTCGGCAGCCTGTATGCGAACGACTTCAACAAGTTCGGCCGCACCTACAGCGTGCGCGTGCAGGCCGATGCGCCCTATCGCGCCCGTGCCGAGGACGTGGGCCTGCTGAAGGTGCGCTCGACCACCGGCGAGATGGTGCCGCTGTCGGCGCTCATGAAGGTGAACTCGACCTTCGGCCCGGAGCGCGCGATGCGCTACAACGGCTACCTGGCGGCCGACATCAACGGCGGGCCCGCGCCGGGCTACTCGTCGGGACAGTCGCGGGCGGCGATCGAACGCATTGCGAAGGAAACGCTGCCCAAGGGCATCAGCTTCGAGTGGACCGAGCTCACCTACCAGGAGATCCTGGCCGGCAACTCCGCCGTCCTCGTGTTCCCGCTGGCGATGCTCCTGGTGTTCCTCGTGCTGGCCGCGCAGTACGAAAGCCTGACGCTGCCGATCGCGATCATCCTGATCGTGCCGATGGGCCTGCTCGCCGCGATGACGGGCGTATGGATTTCGGGGGGTGACAACAACGTCTTCACCCAGATCGGGCTCATCGTGCTGGTCGGGCTGAGCGCGAAAAACGCGATCCTGATCGTGGAGTTCGCACGCGAGCTGGAGTTCGCCGGGCGAACGCCGATCCAGGCCGCGATCGAGGCCAGCCGCCTGCGCCTGCGCCCGATCCTGATGACCTCGCTGGCTTTCGTGATGGGTGTGCTGCCGCTGGTGCTTTCCACCGGCGCGGGCTCCGAGATGCGCAAGGCCATGGGCGTGGCGGTGTTCTCCGGAATGATCGGGGTGACGGCCTTCGGCCTGTTCCTGACGCCGGTGTTCTACGTGTTGCTGCGCCGACTGGCGGGCAACAAGCCGCTCAAGCTGCATGGCGAGGTGCCGCACATCGACGCGTTCGTGTCGGGCGACCATCCCGCGCAGCCGCACCCGCCGACAGGGGGTGGCGCAGGCCTGCATCCGCAGCCTGCCGCGCCGCTCACGTCGCATGAAATCCTGTGACCCGGATCCATCAAGGAAGACGATCATGAAATCGCAATCAAGTCTCTCGGGCCGGCCCTGGCGCGCCGCGCTGCTGCCGCTGATGGCAGCGCTGGTTCTGGTCGGCTGCGCGACCGCCCCGGCCGAATTGCCGGCCTTCAACATGCCGGCGCAGTTCAAGGAGCAGGCCGCGGCCGCACCGGCCGGCGGCAAGTGGACGCAGGCCCGGCCCGCCGAAGCGCAGCCGCGCGGGCAATGGTGGCGCGCGTTCAACGACCCGGTGCTCGATGGCCTGGTCGAGAAGGCCGGCGCCGGCAACACCAGCATCCAGTCCGCCGCCGCCCGCCTGGCGGAAGCGCGCGCGGTGCTGCGCAGCACGGATGCGAATCGCTCGCCGCAGGTCGGCCTGAGCGGTGGCGCGGTTCGTGAGGCGGGCCTGCCGACGACCTTGAGCACCAGGCCGGCGACCCTGCTCACCGCGGGCCTCGACTTCTCGTACGAGCTGGACCTCTTCGGCCGACTCTCGCGCGCCACCGATGCCGCAAGGCTGGACGCCGAGTCCCGCGAGGGCCTGCTGCAGAGCACGCGCCTGCTCGTGCAGGCGCAGACCGCGCAGACCTACCTGTCGCTGCGCGCGGTGGACGCCGAGCGCGCGCTGGTGCGCCAGACCGTCGACGCCTATGCCGACACGTTGCGGCTGGTGAAGCGGCGCAACGAGGCGGGCGATCTGGCCGAACTGGATGTGGTGCGCGTCGAGACCGAGGTGGCGGCCACCGAATCCGAAGCGCTGACGCTGGACCGCCAGCGCGCCCAGCTGGAGCACGCCCTGGCGGTGCTCACGGGCGAGACGGCGACCAGCTTCGCCCTCAAGGCGGACGAGTGGTCGACCGCCTTGCCGGCGATTCCGGCGGGCGTGCCCGCCACGGTGCTGACGCGCCGCCCGGATGTCTCGGCCGCGCAGAAGGCCGTGTACGCGGCGCAGGCCCGCGTCGGCGTCGCGCAGACCGCATGGTTCCCGAGCATCTCGCTGACGGGCAACGGCGGCTTCGCCTCTTCGGACGCCGGCGATCTCTTCAAGTGGTCGGCGCGGTCCTGGGGCATCGGTGCGCTGCTGTCGCTGCCGCTCTTCGATGGCGGGCGCCGCGAGGCCGGCGTGCAGAGCGCCTCGGCGCAGCTCGACGGCGCGCTCGCGAGCTACCGGGCGAGCGTGCTCGGGGCTTTCCAGGACGTGGAAGACCAGTTGTCCTCGCTGCGCATCCTGGAACAGCAATCGGAGGTGCAGGCGAAGGCGGTGGCATCGGCCACGCGCGCGACCGCGCTGTCGGATTCGCGCTACCGCAATGGCTTCGTGAGCCAGCTCGATCTGCTGGATGCGCGCCGCCAGGAACTGCAGAACCGGCGCCAGGCGCTGCAGGTGCGCTCGGCCCAGTACCAGGCCACGGTCGGGCTGATTCGCGCGATGGGTGGCGGCTGGGAAGCCCCGGCCGCCGTCGGCGCGGCGACGCCCGAGGCGGCGGCGCAGGTCGCGGCCCGCTGAGTCGTCTTGCTCCCTGCCCCATGAGGGGGAGGGCGCAGTTCAGGCGCCGGCGAGGCGGCGCAACGCGCTCGCTCCCATCACGAGCGCGCTGGCGTAAGTGCTCTGGGGTGATGTGGCCGAATGGATCCGGCCGTAGTGGATCTCCTCCGCGTCCTCCTTGTCGACCGCCTCGATGAGGACCCAGAAGAATTGATTGTCCTCGCGCTCCTCGACCGTGAGCGCTATGTCGCGTGCTGCTGCCATGTGACCGGGTTGCCTGTCCTTGTTGTTCACCCGGCGTTACGGTCGAAGGGCCGGCTCGGATTCAAAGAGGCGGGAATATCGCACGCCCGGCTGATCCGGCTGCGGCTAAAGGACAATCCGCGCATGAATTCAATTGCGGGACGCGCCCCGGCACGCTGTGTCATGGTCCTCGGCACCACCAGCGGCGCCGGCAAGAGCTGGCTGGCGACCGCGCTGTGCCGCTGGTATGCGCGGCAGGGCCTGCGGGTGGCGCCCTTCAAGGCCCAGAACATGAGCAACAACGCGCGCGTGGTGGCGGGCGGCGAGATCGGCAGCGCGCAGTACTTCCAGGCGCTCGCGGCCGGCGCCGAACCCGAGGTGCGCATGAACCCGCTGCTGCTCAAGCCCGAGCGCGACACGCACAGCCAGGTCATCCTGATGGGGCAGGTGAGCGCCGACCTGACGGCGCTGCCCTGGCGCGGCCGCAGCGAGCGCGTCTGGCCGCAGATCGCGCGGGCGCTCGACGAACTCCGCGCGGAGAACGACGTGGTGGTGATCGAGGGCGCCGGCTCGCCGGCCGAAATCAACCTGATGGCGAGCGACATCGTCAACCTGCGCGTGGCCCGGCACGCGGGCGCGCGCTGCCTGCTGGTGACCGACATCGACCGCGGTGGCGCCTTCGCGCATCTCTACGGGACCTGGGCGCTGATGCCGAAGGCGGACCGGGCCATGCTGGCGGGCTTCGTGCTCAACAAGTTTCGCGGCGATGCCGCGCTGCTGGCGCCCGCGCCGCGGCAGTTGCAGGAACTGACCGGCATCCCGACCGTCGCGACGCTGCCAATGTGGTGGCAGCACGGCCTGCCCGAGGAAGACGGGGTCTTCGACGACCGCAGCACCTCGCCCGGCGAAGTGACGCTCACCATCGCGGTGATCGTCTACCCGCATATCAGCAACCTCGACGAATTCCAGCCGCTGAAGAACGTGCCCGGCGTGCGCCTGCGCTGGGCGCGCAGCCCGGCCGACGTGGCCGGTGCGGACTGGATCATCCTGCCCGGTTCCAAGCACACGAGCGGCGACCTGGCCTGGCTGCGCGCGCAGGGCCTGGACCGCGCGGTGGCCGCGCACGCGGAGCGGGGCGGGGCGGTGCTGGGCGTCTGCGGCGGTCTCCAGATGCTGGGCGAGGCGCTGATCGATCCCCACGGCGTCGATGGCAACGGGCCGGGCCTCGGCCTGCTGCCGCTGGTCACGCTCTTCGCGCCGGACAAGACGGTGCGCCACCGCGAGGCCCGTTTCGCCACGCTCACCGGGCCTTGGGCCGTGCTGTCCGGCATTGCCGTGCGGGGCTACGAGATCCACCACGGCCGGACGGCCGAACACCCGGCCATGGCCGCGGCCGGCGAGCGCGCCGCGATGGTCATGCCCGAGGAACTGGCATGGCAGAACGACGCCGGCAACGTGCTCGGGCTCTATCTGCATGGACTGTTCGAGGACCCGGCCGCACTGCACGCGCTGTTCGGCATTTCCGCGCGGACGCTCGACAGCGTGTTCGACGGCCTCGCCGACCACATCGATTCCCACTTTGAAGCGGGCGTCCTGCCCTCCCTGATCGAATGACACTCGCATTGCCCACCGTCGACGACCTCGACAACCCCGCGCTCGCCGCGCGGCTGCAACAACTGCTCGACGGCAAGACCAAGCCGCTGGGCGCCCTGGGCCGGCTGGAAGCGCTGGCGCTGCACCTCGGATCGATCCTCGGCAGCGAGTCGCCTTCGCTGGAGGCGCCGCAGATGCTGGTCTGCGCGGGCGACCATGGCCTCGCCGCGCGCGGCGTGTCGGCCTATCCGAGCGACGTGACCTGGCAGATGGTCGAGAACTTCCTGGCCGGCGGCGCGGCCGTCAGCGTGCTGGCGCGGCAGCACGGACTCGCGCTCACCGTCGTGGATTGCGGCGTGCGGCATGACTTCGCGCCGCGCGACGGGCTCCTGGTTCGCAAGGTCGGCGCCGGCACGGCGGACGCGTCGCTGGGCCCGGCGATGAGCGCGGCGCAATGCGAGCAAGCCATTGCCAATGGCATGGCACTGATGCGCGAGCTGCCGGGCAATGCCGTGCTGCTGGGGGAGATGGGCATCGGCAATTCCAGCGCGGCCTCGCTGCTGCTGGCGCGCCTCGCGCGGCAGGACATCGATGCCTGCACCGGCGCCGGCACGGGGCTCGACGCCGCGGGGCGCGAGCACAAGCGCAAGGTGCTGCGGCAGGTGCTGGCGCTGCACACCGATGCCGCCGCGCCGCTCGAGGCGCTCGCTGCCTTCGGCGGTTTCGAGATCGCGACGCTGGTGGGCGCGGTGCTGCAGGCGGCGCACGAGCGGCGCGTGATCGTGGTCGACGGCTTCATCGCCGGCGCCGCCGTGCTGGTGGCCCAGGCGCTGCGGCCGCATGTCGGCCAGCGCTGCATCGCGGCGCACGAATCGGCCGAGCCTGGCCATCGGCTGATGCTGGACCATCTGCGGCTGCAGCCGCTGCTGCACCTCGGACTGCGCCTGGGCGAAGGGTCGGGCGCGGCGCTCGCGTGGCCCCTGCTCGAATCGGCCTGCCGCATCCTGCGCGAGATGGCGAGCTTCGAATCCGCGGGCGTATCGCGTCAGGACAAGGCATGAACGGCGTGCGCCACTTCCTGCTGGCGCTGCAGTTCTTCACCCGCATCCCGGTGATGGGACGGCTGGCCGGCTGGGTCGGCTTCAGCCCGCAGATGCTGCGGGCCAGCGCGGCGCATTTCCCCGGTGTGGGCTGGCTGGTCGGCGCGATCGGCGCCGGCGTCTTCGTGCTCGCGCAGGCGGGACTGCCGGGCGTGGCGGGCGCGCTGGCGGCGGCCCTGTTGTCGACCGTGGCGACGGTGATGGTCACCGGTGCCTTTCACGAGGACGGCCTGGCCGATGTCGTCGACGGCCTGGGCGGCTCGGCCGATCGCGCGCGGGCGCTGGAGATCATGAAGGATTCGCGCATCGGCGCCTTCGGCGCGATCGCGCTGGTGCTGGCGCTCGGCCTGAAGCTCGCGCTGCTGGCGGTGCTGGCGGGGCAGGGCGCCATCGCCGTCGCGACCGCGCTCGTCGGCGCGCATGTTCTCTCGAGGCTGGCACCTTTGTTCCTGATCCGATTCCTGCCCTATGTCGGTGGCGAGGGCGCGGCGAGCAAGACCAAGCCGCTGGCCGAGGCGATCGGCGGCGGCGCCTTGCTGGTGGGGGTGCTGTGGTCGCTTCCGGCGGCTGCGCTGGTTCTGGCGGCGCACGGCGTGCCGCAGGGCCTGGCGGGCATGGTGGCCTGCATGCTCGGCGCGGTGTACATGGCGCGGCTGCTGCGGCGCCGGCTCGGCGGCTTCACCGGCGATGGACTCGGCGCGACGCAGCAGGTCTGCGAGATCGCGATCTACCTCGTCCTCGCGTGGCGCGCATGAAGCTGCGCCTGCTGCGCCATCCCGAAACCACCGCGGCGGCGGGCCTTTGCTACGGCCGCACCGATGTGGCGGTCCATCCCGAAGCGACGCGGCTCGTGGCCGAGCGCGTGGCCTGCGACTTCGAGGCGGCGGCCGAACTCGTCAGCTCGCCGCTGCGGCGTTGCGCCGGGCTCGCGCAAGCCATCGTGGTACTTCAGCCGCAACTCGCGGTCCGCAGCGATGCGCGCCTCGCGGAGATGGATTTCGGCGCCTGGGAGGGCCGCGCGTGGGCCGACATCGACCGCGCGGAATTCGATTCCTGGACGCGCGACTTCGCCGACATGCGCGCCGGCGGCAGCGGCGAAAGCACGCGCCAGTTCATGCGGCGGGTCGGGGAAGCCTTCGATGACTGGCGCGATGCCGGGCGCGATGCGGTATGGGTCACGCATGCCGGTGTGATCCGCGCCGCATGGCTGCTGCGCGAAGGCGTGCGCTGCGTGGAGCGCGCCGACCAGTGGCCGGGGCGGCCGATCGCTTTCGGCGAGTGGGTGACGATCGAACTCTGAGGCCCCGAGGCTAGGCCGCCTGCGATCGGGCGCCCTGCGGCATGTCGGGCATCGGGCCCACATAGCGCCCGCGTGGGCGGATCACTTGCGCCACGGCCAGTTGTTCCAGGCTGTGCGCCAGCAACCCGACGCTGCGCGCCGTCGCGAACAGGCCAAAGGCCGCATCGGCAGGCAGCCGATGGTGGGCGACCAGGGCGGCCAGAGCCACGTCGATGTTGGGTTGCAGACCGGTCAGCTTCGTCACCTTCTGGATGAAGCGCGCGATCACCTCCGGGGGCTCGAACAATGCGAGCAAGGCGGCCGCGCGCGGATCGCCATCGGGATAGAGATGGTGGCCGAATCCCGCCAAGGGCAAGCCGGTCGACAGGTAGTGGGCCACCACCTGTTCCTCGCCCAGCCGTTCCACCTCGCTGAACAGCGCCTGGACGCGGCCCGAGGCATCGCCATGCAAGGGGCCCGAGAGCGTGCTCAGGCCGGCCAGCAGGCATGCCGGCAGCGAGGCGCCCGTCGAAGCCGCGATGCGCGCGACGAAGGCCGAACTCGTCAACTCATGATCGACCAGCAGCACCATGGCCGTTCGCAGCATCTCGGCCACCGGGGTCGGCTGTTTCCACCCTTGCGCAAAGCGCAGGTGCAGCGGCTGGCGCCCCGGCTGGGCGCCGAAAGCGTTGGCCAGCCGACCCACCAGGCTCTGGCCCTCGTCGTGCAGCACCCGGGTCAGACGTCCATGCGTGGAATGCCCGGCGGCCGCCAGGCTCGCCAAGGCAGTGAACGCAGCGACCCGTCCGGGCTCGCGCGAGCGCATCGGCGTGGCGCACGAGAAGTCGATGGCTTGCTCGGCGCCCCACAACAGCCGAGCCACATCTTCCAGGTTGGCGGACCCGGCCATGCGCACCGCATCCTGGCCCTTGTAGTACGGGCGCCCGCGAAAGAACGCACAAAGGGCCGTCGGAATGCTGGGCTCCGCGCCGAACAGGGTGTTGACGGCCAGGGTCTCGTGCTTGCGGCCGGCCTGCTTGCGTTTGGCCAGGCCCGCCACATCCTCGGCACGGTACAGGCTGCGGCGCGTGTCGGTGGAGTCGGGCATGACTTCCAGCTTGCCGCGGCTCACGTAGGCGTAGACCGTCTGAGGCCGCACCCCGAGGAGGCGGCATGCCTCGTCCATCGAAATCCAGGAAGCCATGGTCGGAAACAGGAATTTATATATTGATTTTATACGTCAATATTGACGTTTATATCAATCGATTTCTAACATGCATCCATCCTCCAGACCGCCGAATCGATATGAAACCCCGGGTCCTCCAACTCAATCCGATCCTGATCCCCTCGATCAACGACGAGCTCGCATCGCTCTACACGGTCCACAAGTACTTCGAGGCCACCGACCCTGAGGCCTGGCTGCGTGAACATGGCCCCACCATCGACGCCGTGATCACCGGCGGGCACACCGGCGTTTCTCGGCCGATGCTGGAACAGTTGCCCGGCGTCAAGGTCGTGGCCGTCAACGGCGTCGGCACCGACGCGGTGGATCTGGCGTACTGCAGGGGCCGTGGCCTGCCCGTCACCGCAACCCTGGGTGCGCTGACCGAGGACGTGGCCGACCTGGCCATCGGCCTGCTGATCGCCGCTTGCCGCAACCTGTGTGCCGGCGACCGCTTCGTGCGCGACGGCCAGTGGGAACTTCGCCCCCAGCCGAGCGCCATCCCGCTCGCGCGCCGCTTCAGCGGCATGCGCGTTGGAATCGTCGGCATGGGCCGGGTGGGCCGCGCCGTCGCGGTCCGGGCCGCGGCCTTCGGCTGCCCGATCAGCTATACCGACCTGCACCCCATGGACGACATTGCGCACCGCTTCGTACCGAAGCTGGTGGAGCTCGCGCGTGATTCCGACGCGCTGGTTCTGTGCGCCGCGGCGGACAAGGCCGAGGGCATCGTCAACGCGGCCGTCCTCGAAGCGCTCGGCCCCCGCGGCTTCCTGGTCAATGTCGCTCGCGGCCGTCTGGTCGACGAGGCCGACCTGACAGCGGCGCTGGCCGCCGGTCGCATTGCCGGCGCGGGCCTGGACGTTTTCGTCGATGAACCTCGCGTCCCCCTGACGCTGCGCCAGTCCGACAGCGTGACCCTCCAGGCCCATCGCGCCAGCGCCACCTGGGAGACCCGAACCGCCATGGGCGAGATGGTGCTCGACAGCCTCGCCCAGGCCCTGGCAGGCGAACGCCCGACGATGAGCCTGACCACCTGAGCCGATGGCAAGCCCGCCCATGACGAATCTCGTATTTCCGGCGCTTGCGCCGACCACCGTGCCGGTGGTGGGCAGCGCGGCCGTCTTTCCCGTGGGCCGCGTGTACTGCATCGGCCGCAACTACGCGTGGAGCCTCGGCGAGGCAACGCCGCAGGACATGCCGGCCTGGTTCATGAAGCCCGCCAACGCTGTGATACAGGCGCACGGCGTCCTGCCCTATCCGCCGTGCACCGGCGACTTTTGCCATGAGATCGAACTGGTCGTGGCCATCGGTCGTGGCGGCCGGGACATCGATCCGGCGCAGGTCGAGCCGCATCACATCTGGGGCTATGCGGCGGGACTGGATCTCACGCGGCGCGACCTGCAGCAGCAAGCCAAGCGTGCAGGGGGGCCCTGGGAGGCCGCCAAGGCCTTCGACGGCTCGGCCCCCTGCACGCCACTGATGCCGGTCGCCACTTGCGGCCATCCGAGGCAGGGAGCCGTATGGCTGGCGGTGAACGGCGTCGAACGACAGCGCGCCGACCTGTCCGACCTCTTGTGGCCGGTGCCCGAACTGGTGGCGATGCTGTCGCGGTCGGTGGCGCTGGCGCCCGGCGACCTGATCTACACCGGCACGCCCGCGGGCGTGGGCCCACTGCAACCCGGCGATGTCGTGAGCGGGGGAGTGGGGGGCATCGGCCAGTTCTCCATGACCGTCGGCAGCGCCAGCCACGGACATTCAACACCCATCACAGGAGTCTCCACTTGAATGCAATCACTCCCAGGAAGATCGCCCTGGTCACCGGCGCGGGCAGCGGCATCGGTCGCGCCGTGGCCCTCGGTCTGCTCAACGACGGCTTCAGCGTCGTGCTGGCGGGCCGTCGTGCCGAGCCCTTGCAGGCGCTCGCGGCCGAGGCGCAGGCGCGTGGCCAGACCGCGATGGCCGTGCCCACCGATGTGTGCGAGCCGGACAGCGTGCAGGCGCTGTTCGACACGATCGAGCGCAGCTTCGGTCGACTGGATCTGCTGTTCAACAACGCCGGCGTGAACGCGCCCGCGGTGCCCATGGACGAGTTGCCTCTGGACAGGTGGTTCAGCGTGCTGAACACCCACGTGAGCGGCGTGTTCCTGTGCGCGCGCGCGGCCTTCGGGCTGATGCGCCGCCAATCGCCGCAGGGCGGGCGCATCATCAACAATGGCTCGATCTCGGCGCACACGCCGCGCCCCTTTACCGCGCCCTACACCATGAGCAAGCATGCGGTGTCGGGCCTGACCAAGGCCTTGGCACTGGACGGCCGGGCATTCAACATCGTGGCCAGCCAGATCGACATCGGCAATGCGCTGACCGAGCTGTCCGAGCGCATGACGCGCGGCGTGCTGCAGGCCAACGGCACGGTCGCCCCCGAACCCATGATGGACGCGAAGCACATCGCCGATGCCGTGCGTCACATCGCGGCGCTGCCGCTGGAAACCAACGTGCTGAACATGACCATCATGGCCAGCGCCATGCCCTTCGTCGGGCGCGGCTGAGAGCGAAGTGCAAGGCCACGGGCATCGACGAGCCCGCCGGCGCATCGTGACGATCGACATACCCAAGAAGGAGACTCCCATGCAACTCATATCCCTGTTCAAGGTCCTTGCCGTCTCGGCGTCCCTGGCCGTGGTGCCGGTCCTGGCATCGGCCCAGGCCTACCCGACGCACGCCATCAAGATCATCGTGCCCGCCCCGCCCGGCGGCGCGATCGACACGATTGCCCGCGTCGTCGGAGACAAGATCGCCCACTCGATGGGGCAGGCGGTGATCGTCGACAACCGGCCCGGCGCATCTAACAATCTCGGCACGGATGTCCTCGCCAAGTCGCCACCCGACGGCTACACGATCGGCATCGTGGGCGGCAGCCACAACATCAACAAGTTCCTGTTCAAGAACCTGGGCTGGGATCCCGAGAAGAGCTTCGAGCCCATCGTCTACACGCACGAGGTTCCGCTGGTGTTCGCGATCTACCCGCAGATTCCCGCCAGGACATTGCCCGAGTTCGTGGCCTGGATGAAGGCCAATCCGGACCAGGCCAAGGTTGCCACCTCCGGACGCGGCAGTGCACAGGAAATGGCGGCGGAGATGTTCCGCATGGCGAGCGGCGTGCCCATGCTGCTGATCCCTTACAAGGGCTCTTCCGCCGCCCAGCCCGATCTGATGGCGGGGCGCACCGCGCTCTACATCGACACGATCAGCGCCATGCAGTCGCAGGTGAAAGCCGGCAACGTGCGCGCCATCGCGGTGTCGACCCGCAAGCGATCGACGTCTCTGCCGGATGTTCCGACCGCGGACGAACAGGGGCTCAAGGGCTACGACGCCAACACGAACGGCGGCTTCCTGGCGCCTGCCGGCACGCCCAAGGCGATCGTTGCCAGGCTCAATGCCGAGATCAACGCGGCGCTGAAGCTGCCTGATGTGCGCGCCAAGCTGGAGGCTGCCGGGGTCGAGATCCAGGGCGGAACGCCGCAGGAGTACGCCGCGCTGATCAAGTCCGATCTCGCCAAGTGGGGCAAGGTCGTGAAGGAGGCGGGCATCGCAGCGGAGTGATTCCGTGGGCGAGGGGCTCAGAAGGCGCGGCGGCTAGCGCGATGACGGGTGCCACTCCGCTCGCCAGAGCCGCCGCAGTTCGCTCGTGATCGCGGGCGATGGGTTGCCGAGCAGGGTCTCTCCGCTCACGCGATGGAGGAGGCCGAAGATGTGTTCTTCGCCGGGGTTGTAGAGCTGCACCGCGTTGTTGTCGCTGCAGTCGTGCGGCTTGCAGAAGGCGTTGAACACATAGCGATTGCCGACCGCGTCGACCCAGCGTGGCGGGGGCGAGGGGCCGTTCATGTTGGCGATCCAGGGTTCGCGGGCCAGGGGGCCCAGCATGGCGCGCCAGGTCCTGCCGAAGCGCGGCTCCGCGACCAGCCTGGCGGCGCCGTCGGCGTCGTCGGCGACCGCGGCAGGCGCCTTGGGCGGCGCGGGCGGCTGGCTGGGCGCCGGTGGCGGGGGGCCGATAGCCAGCGTGGCCTCGCACTGGCGGTACTTCTGCCCGGGCTTCGCTCCGAGGGATGCGCGGATCTTCGGGTCCGCCTCGACTTCGATGTAGTTGCCGCCGAGATCGCTGCTGACCATGAAGAGAAGCTCCGGCATGCCGCGCACCTGGCTCAGCAACGCGACCTCGAAGCTCCTGGGCGGCGAGTTCCCGAGGTAGCTGTAGGAGGCCTGCGGGTCGGCGCCGACCACGCGCCTGTTGTTGCCCTCGACCAGGAGCGCATCGGGCAGCACCCGCACGCGCGGCGCCGAGGGATTGCCGCACTCGGTCGAGTAGGTGCCTCCGAAGCGGGCGATGACGCCGCCGTCGAGTCGTTCGCGAGCCCAGCCTGGCAGGGCGAGCGCCGCAAGGGCGCAGAGCATGAGCAATCGAGGCTTGTTCGGCATCGAAGGATCATCGGGCCGCGAGGCCGGCTCCGCAAGAGAGGAGGGCCCCCGCCGAGCCACGCTCCGGTTCAGGGCGCGGGCGTCTTCGGCTTGTAGTCGCAGAAGGCCGACACAGCGCAGCGCCAGCACATCGGCTTGCGCGCCACGCAGACGTAGCGGCCGTGCAGGATCAGCCAGTGGTGCGCATGCAGCCGGTACTGGGGCGGTACGCGCTTCTCGAGCTTGAGCTCGACTTCGAGCGGGGTCTTGCCCGGCGCCAGGCCGGTGCGGTTGCCGACGCGAAAGATGTGCGTGTCGACCGCCATGGTGGGCTCGCCGAAGGCGACGTTGAGCACCACGTTGGCCGTCTTGCGGCCGACGCCCGGCAGGGCCTCCAGCTCGGCGCGCGTCCTGGGCACCTCGCCGCCATGCCGCTCGACGAGGATGCGGCAGGCCTCGACCAGGTGCCTGGCCTTGCTGCGGTAGAGGCCGATGGTCTTGATGTGGCTCTCGAGCCCCTCGACGCCCAGGTCGAGGATGGCCTGCGGTGTGTTGGCGACCGGGAAGAGCTTGCGCGTGGCCTTGTTGACGCCGACATCGGTGGCCTGCGCCGACAGCAGCACGGCCGCCAGAAGCTCGAAGGGATTGGTGTATTCGAGTTCGGTCTCGGGGGTGGGGTTGGCTGCCTGCAGGGTCGCGAAGAAGGACTCGATCTCGGATTTTTTCATCGTGCGCGGGAGTCTAGTACCGGCTTCCCCATGGCCGGGCGGCCGGCGCCGAAATTGCGACAATCGGGCCTGCAACTCTCCGACAGAAGGTTCTCATGCAATTCGCCTCCCGCCTCGACAACGTCGAAACCTCCGCCATCCGCGAACTCTTCAAGCTGCTCGGCACGCCCGGCATCATCAGCTTCGCGGGCGGGTTTCCGGACAGCGCGATGTTCGACGTCGAAGGGCTGAAGGAGGCGAGTGCCAGGGCGCTGGCCGAAGAGCCCGGCGGCGCGCTGCAGTACGGCGCGACCGAGGGCTACGAGCCGCTGCGCACCCAACTCAGCGCCTTCATGAAGACCAAGGGCGTCGATGTGGACCCCAGCGGCCTGATCGTGACCACCGGCAGCCAGCAGGCGCTCGACCTGCTGGGCAAGACGATGATCTCCCCCGGCGACAAGGTGATCGTCGAAGGGCCGACCTTCCTCGCGACCATCCAGTGCTTCCGGCTCTACGGCGCGCAGCTCATCAGCGCGCCGATCGACGCCAACGGCGTGAAGACCGACGAGCTGGAGAAACTCATCGCCGAGCACAAGCCGAAGTTCGTCTACCTGATCCCCACCTTCGGCAACCCCAGCGGCGCGATGCTGAGCCTGGAGCGGCGCAGGAAAGTGCTGGAGATGGCGGTCAAGTACCAGACGCTGATCGTCGAGGACGACCCCTATGGCGACCTGTACTTCGGCGAGCCGCCGCCGCCATCGATCCTGTCGCTCACCAGGGAGGTGCCGGGCAGCCGCGAACTGGTCGCGCATTGCGGCAGCCTCAGCAAGGTGCTGAGCCCGGGTCTGCGCATCGGCTGGATGATCGCGCCCGCGGAGCTGCTCGCCAAGGCGACCATGTGCAAGCAGTTCAGCGATGCCCACACCAGCACCTTCGCGCAGGCGACGGCGGCGCAGTACCTCAAGAGCGGACGCATGCCGGCCACGCTCGCCAACGTGCGCAAGGTCTACGGCGAGCGGGCGCGGGCCATGGGGGCGGCGCTCAAGCGCGAGCTCGGCGACGCGATTGCCTTCGAGCAGCCGGGCGGCGGGTTGTTCTTCTGGGCGCGGCTCACCGGCGCGAACGGCAAGATCGCCGATGCCAACGTGTTGGCCAAGAGGGCCATCGAGAAGCTGGTCGCCTTCGTGCCGGGCGCGCCCTTCTTCGCGGAGAAGCCCGATGTCGCGACGCTGCGCCTGAGCTTCGCGACGGCGAACGTCGAGAAGATCGAGGAAGGCATCGCCCGTCTGGGCGCCGCGTTATAAGGGACCATGAGAAAAACATTTCAACTCCGGCCCGAGGGAAAGAATCCCGACCGGGTCCTGGACGCGGTCAAGCACGAGATCCGCAAGTACATCAAGCGCGAGCGGCGCCGCGAACTGCCCGAGGGCGCGGACTACTGGGACTTCGACTGCAAGTTCGGCGCGACATCCGAGGGTGCCGAACCGGTGCATCTCGCCGCCATCACGGGGCTGATCGACGGCGTGGCCAAGGAAGCCGGCACGCAGTTCTACATCGAGATCCTGGCCAAGCCGGGCCACCGGGCGGCCAAGCCGCCCAAGCCTGACGCGGAGCAGCCGCAGCCCTGAGGGCGGGCGTCTCAGGCGTCTCGGGCTAGCGCAGGACTTCCAGCAGGCGGTCGAGGCCGCCTTCGTCGATGGCGACCATCGCCTGTTCGCGCACCTTGGGCTTGGCGTGGTAGGCCACCGAAAGGCCGGCCTCGGCCATCATCGGCAGGTCGTTGGCGCCGTCGCCCACCGCGATGGTCTCGTTGGCCGAGATGCCCAGCAGCGAGGCGACCTCCAGCAGGGTGCGGCGCTTTTCCGCGCCGTCGCAGATGTCGCCCCACGACTGCTGCATCACGCGGCCCGTGAGGAGGCCGTCGGCTTCGTCCAGCATGTTGGAGCGCGCGAAGTCGATGCGCAGACGGTCCTTCACGCGGTTGGCGAAGAAGGTGAAGCCGCCGGAGACCAGCAGCACCTTCAGGCCGGCGGCCTTGCAGGCATCGACGAGCTGTTCGGCGCCGGGGTTCAGGCGCAGGCGCTGGTCGTGGACCTCCTGCAGGGCCGCCACCGGCACGCCCCGCAGCAGCGCGACGCGGCGGCGCAGGCTTTCCTTGAAGTCCGGGATTTCGCCGCGCATCGTGGCTTCGGTGATGGCCGCGACCTCGGCCTTCTTTCCGACCGCGTCGGCGATCTCGTCGATGCACTCGATGTTGATCAGCGTCGAGTCCATGTCGAAGGCGATGAGCCTGAAGTCGGCGAGCATCAGCGGCGGCGTGAAGCGCTGGATCACCAGGCCGGGAGCGATTTCTTGGGGGGTCATACGGGGGCGGGTTGCTGGACCTGGGGTTGCCCGAGGCTGCGAAGCACGTCGCGCACCATCTGCGCGCGGTCCTTGGGGTCCTTGAGTTCGCGCTCGATGCGCAGCTTCTCGTTGCCGGCGAGCTTGATGTGCTTGTTCTTCTGGATCAGGCTGATGATGTTCATCGCGTCGATCGGCGGGTCCTTCTTGAAGGTGATGTTGATCACGCCCGGTGCCGCGTCGACCTTGACCACGCCATAGGGCCGCGCCAGCACCCGCAGCCGGTGCACGTCGATCAGGGTCTGCGCCTGCGGCGGCAGCTTGCCGAAGCGGTCGACTATTTCTTCGAGCAGCGTGTCGATCTGATCGGGCGTCCTGGCCGTTGCCAGCTTCTTGTAGAAGGACAGGCGCAGGTGCACGTCGCCGCAATAGTCGTCGGGCAGCAGGGCGGGCGCGTGCAGGTTGATCTCGGTCGTCACGCTGAGCGGAGCCAGCAGGTCGGGTTCCTGGCCGGCCTTGAGCGAGCGCACCGCTTCGGCCAGCATCTCGTTGTAGAGCTGGAAGCCGATCTCCAGCATGTTGCCGCTCTGGTTCTCGCCCAGCACCTCGCCGGCGCCGCGGATCTCCAGGTCGTGCATGGCGAGGTAGAAGCCGGAGCCGAGTTCTTCCATCTGTTGGATGGCGTCCAGGCGCTGCGCCGCCTGCTTGGTCAGCCCGTCGATGTCGGGCACCATGAGGTAGGCGTAGGCCTGATGGTGGCTGCGGCCCACGCGCCCGCGCAACTGGTGGAGCTGGGCCAGGCCGAACTTGTCGGCGCGGCTCATGACGATGGTGTTGGCGGTCGGCACGTCGATGCCGGTCTCGATGATGGTCGAGCACAGCAGCAGGTTGTAGCGCTGGGCGACGAAGTCGCGCATGACGCGCTCCAGGTCGCGCTCGGGCATCTGGCCGTGGGCGACGGCGATGCGCGCCTCGGGCAGGATTTCCTCGAGCTTCTGGCGCCGGTTCTGGATGGTCTCGACCTCGTTGTGCAGGAAGTAGACCTGCCCCCCGCGCTTGAGCTCGCGCAGCACGGCTTCGCGGATGACGCCGGTGCCTTCGTTGCGCACGAAGGTCTTGATGGCCAGCCGCCGCTGCGGGGCGGTGGCGATCACGCTCAGGTCGCGCAGGCCCTCGAGCGCCATGCCCAGCGTGCGCGGGATCGGCGTGGCGGTGAGCGTGAGCACGTCGACCTCGGCGCGCATCGCCTTCATCGCCTCCTTGTGGCGCACGCCGAAGCGGTGTTCCTCGTCGATGATCAGGAGGCCGAGGTTCTTGAACTTGACCGACTGGGAGAGCAGCTTGTGGGTGCCGACCACGATGTCCACGCTGCCGTCGGCCAGGCCCTTGGCGGCGGTGGTGATTTCCTTGGTCGAGCGGAAGCGGCTCATCTCGGCCACCTTGACCGGCCACTTGGCGAAGCGGTCGACCAGCGTCTGGTAGTGCTGCTCGGCCAGCAGGGTGGTCGGCGCCAGGAAGGCGACCTGCTTGCCGCCCGTGACCGCGATGAAGGCGGCGCGCAGCGCCACTTCGGTCTTGCCGAAGCCGACGTCGCCGCAGACCAGGCGATCCATCGGTTGCGGCGAGATCATGTCCTGGATGACGGCGTGGATCGCGGCCTTCTGGTCGGCCGTTTCGTCGAAGCCGAAGTCGTTGGCAAACACCTCGTAGTCGGCGGCCGAGTAGCGGAAGGCATGGCCTTCGCGGGCGGCGCGCCGGGCGTAGATGTTGAGCAGTTCGGCGGCGGAGTCGCGCACCTGCTCGGCCGCCTTGCGCTTGGCCTTTTCCCACTGGCCGGAGCCGAGCTTGTGCAGCGGCGCCTCTTCGGCGCTGACGCCGGTGTAGCGGCTGATCAGGTGCAGCTGCGACACCGGCACGTAGAGCGTGGCCTTGTCGGCGTACTCCAGGTGCAGCATCTCCTGCAGCAGGGGCTTGCCCTCGGCGTCGAGGCCCTGGCCGAGGTCCATGTTGATGAGGCCGCGGTAGCGGCCGATGCCGTGCGCCGAATGCACGACTGGATCGCCGATGGCGAGCTCGCTCAGGTCCTTGATCAGCGCCTCGACGTCGCTGACCTGCTCCTGCTTCTTGTTGCGGCGACGGATCGCGGGGGCGGTGGCGAAGAGCTCGGTCTCGGTGATGAAATCGATGCCTTGCTCGCGCCATGCGAAGCCGGCCACCAGCGCGGCGGTGGCGATGCCGATCTTCTCGTCGGGCGAGGCTTCGAATTCGGCGAGCGAGTCGAACGCGGGCGGGCCGACGCCGCTGGCGCGCAGGAAGTCGAGCAGGCTTTCGCGCCGCCCGTCGCTTTCGGCGATGAGCAACACGCGGTGCGGCGTGGCGCGGATGTGCTCCTTGAGCTTGACGAGCGGGTCGTCGGCGCCGCGGGCGACGGCGAAGGGGGGCAACTGCTCGAACTCGGCGTAGGGGGTGCCTTCGGTCGAGCGGATCGCCAGCTGCGCATGGACCTTCGCCCGCTGGTAGAACTGCTCGGCGCTCAGGAACAGCGCCTCGGGCGGCAGTGCCGGGCGCTCCGGGTCTCCGCGGACCAGGCGATAGCGCTCCCCCGTGTCCTGCCAGAAGTGCTGGAAGGCGGGCTCCAGCTCGCCATGCAGCACCACGGTGGTCTCGGCGCCCAGGTAGTCGAAGACCGTCGCGGTCTCTTCGAAGAAGAGCGGCAGGTAGTACTCGATCCCGGCCGTCGCGACGCCGTTGCCCATGTCCTTGTAGATGCGGCTTCGCGTCGGGTCGCCTTCGAGCAGCTCGCGCCAGCGGCCGCGAAAGCGCGCGCGCGCATCGTCGTCCATCGGAAACTCGCGCCCCGGCAGCAGCCGCACTTCGGGCACGGGGTAGAGACTGCGTTGCGTGTCGGGGTCGAAGGTGCGGATCGAGTCGATCTCGTCATCGAACAGGTCGACGCGGAAGGGTACCGGCGAGCCCATGGGGAACAGGTCGATCAGGCCGCCGCGCACGGCGTATTCGCCGGGGCTCACGACCTGTGTCACGTGGCTGTAGCCGGCGAGTGTCAGCTGCGCCTTGAGCTTCGACTCCTGCAGCTTCTGCCGGGTCTTGAAGTGAAAGGTGTAGCCGGCCAGGAAGGAGGGCGGCGCCAGGCGGTAGAGCGCGGTGGTCGCGGGCACGAGCACCACGTCCGCCTCCTTCTGGCTGATGCGCCAGAGGGTGGCCAGGCGCTCGCTGATCAAGTCCTGGTGCGGGGAGAAGCTGTCGTAGGGCAGCGTTTCCCAGTCGGGGAAGAGGGCGCAGCGCAGTTCGGGCGCGAAGAAGGCGATTTCGTCGATGAGCCGTTGCGCGTCGTTCGCGTCGGCGGTGAAGACGGCGGTGGCGCGGCCTGCCGATTTCTCGCGTTCGGCCAGCTGCGCGAGCAGCAGCGCGTCGGCCGACAGCGGTGGGCGCGGCAGCGTGAAACGCTTGCCCGGCGTGAGATGGGGGAGGTCCATGGAGTGCCTGGGAAATGCAGAACACCCCGCGCCGACGGGCGAGGGGTGTGATGGCCGATTCTAGAATGGCTGCCCCACTGCCGCTGGCCACGGAACAAGTTCATGACCGCTTCTCGTCTTTTCGCATTGATTCCCTGCGCGGGCGCGGGCAGCCGCGCGGGCGGCAAGGGCCCCAAGCAGTACCAGCGGATCGCGGGCCGTCCGATGGTGGGCCACACCCTCGAGGCCTTCCGCTCGCTCGTCGGCGTGTTCGAGGGCATCGCGCTGGTGGTGGCGCCCGACGACGCGGACGTGGAGGTCGTGCTGCCGCGCTTTCCGGCGGCTGGCGAGCTTCTTCTGCGCGTGGGCGGCGCGACCCGTGCCGCCACCGTGCGCAACGGCCTGCGGGCCTTGAGGCAGGCCGGAGCCGGCCCCCACGACTGGGTGCTGGTGCACGATGCCGCGCGCTGCCTGGTGGTGCCGACGCAGATCGAGGCCTTGATCGCGGCCTGCGAGCATGATCATGTCGGCGGTCTGCTGGCCCATCGGCTGGCGGATACGCTCAAGGTCGCTTCACCCGAGGGACGGGTGGCAAGCACGCTGACGCGCGCCGACAAGTGGCTGGCGCAGACGCCGCAGATGTTTCGCATCGGCATGCTGCTCGACGCGCTGGAGCGGGCCGGCGACGCGGTGACCGACGAGGCCGCCGCGATCGAGGCGATGGGCCTGGCCCCGTTGCTCGTGCCGGGCAGCGCGCAGAACCTGAAGATCACCTACGCCGAGGACTTCGCCGTGGCGGAGGCGGTGTTGCGCAGCCGGAGGCCTGGCCAATGACCGCCTTTCATCTCCGTGTCGGCGAAGGCTGGGACGTTCATCAATTGGTCGCCGGCCGCAAGCTGATTCTGGGCGGCGTCGAGGTGCCTCACGTCACGGGGTTGCTCGGTCATTCGGATGCCGACGTGCTGTTGCATGCGATCACCGATGCCTTGCTCGGCGCGGCCGGGCTCGGCGACATCGGGCGGCACTTTCCAGACACCGATCCGCAGTTCCGCGGCGCCGACTCGAGCGCGCTGCTTGCCGAGGCGGCGCGCCGCGTGCGCGCGGCCGGCTGGCAGATCGGCAATGTCGACAGCACCGTGATCGCCCAGGCGCCCAGGCTGGCGCCGCATATCCCGGCGATGTGCGCGCGCATCGCGGCCGCGCTGGAAATCGATGTCGAGCAGGTGAATGTGAAGGCGAAGACGGCCGAGAAGCTGGGGCCGGTGGGCGAGGGGCGGGCGATGGAGGCGCGTGCCGTCGTCATGGTGCATCGCTAACCCGGGCCACCGGTGTTGCCCCCCTGAAAGGAGGCCTTCGTTTACTTGGCTGGGGGGGGCTCGGGCTTGGCCGAGGCGGCGCGGGGCATGCGGATGTGCGCCGCCAGACCCCGGCCGGGCGTGCTCGTGAGCGCGAAGGTGCCTCCCATGCGCTCGATGTTCTTCGTCACGATCGACAGGCCGAGGCCCGCGCCGGCCGCGGAGGTGCGGGCGACGTCGCCTCGGAAGAAAGGCTTGCTCAGCTGCGACAGCATGGCCGGCGCGACGCCGGCGCCGTGGTCGCGCACCTTGATGAGCACCGCGTCGTTGTGCGCCTGCGCCTGGATCGCGATGTCGGCGACGCCGGTGGCCGGCGTCTTGCCGTAGCGCCTCGCGTTCTCGACCAGGTTGGAGATGACGCGCTGGAGCTCGACTTCGTCGGCCATCACGCGCAGGTCGGGCGGCACGTCGACCGTGATCTTGATGTCCTCGTGATCCTGCACCGCATAGGTACAGGCATCGATGACGTCGCGCAGCAGCACCGGCCTGAAGTCGACATGGTCGGGCCGGGCGTAGTCGAGGAACTTGTCGATGATGGCATCGAGCTGCGCGATGTCGGCGGCCATGTGGTCGCGGGCATCCTCGTCCGCCACGCTCATCTCGGTTTCGAGCCGCAGCCGCGCAAGAGGGGTGCGCAGGTCGTGCGAAATACCGGCCAGCATCACCGCACGGTCCTGCTCGATCTTGGCGAGCTGGTCGGCCATGCGGTTGAAGCCGACGTTCACGGCGCGGATCTCGTTGGTGCGCGCGCGCTCGTCGAGCCGGTGGGCCTCGTATTCGCCCTCGCGCACCTGCATGGTGGCCTGGGAGAGCTGCTTCAGCGGCCGGTTGATGAGTCCGGTGATCAAGGCCGCGCCGGCCAGCGAGATCGACATGGTCGTCGCCAGCCAGACCAGCCAGGTGCGCCGGTCCAGCCGACTGAAGCGGGTCGGGTCGACCAGCAGCCAGTAGGTGTCGCTCTCGATCGTGAAGCCGATCCAGAGCCCGGGCTCGTCGTTGACGCGGCTCGCCACGGTCGTGCCCTCGCCGAGCCGGGCGATGAGCTCCTCGGTCACACGCTGGTCGAGCGCGCCGCTGGTGTAGGGCAGGAAACGGTCGTTCGGCTCGCGCGGCAGGATGCGCACGCCCTCCTGGTCCGCCAGGGTCTTGATCAGCGATACGCGGGTGATGGCGTCGGAATAGACCAGCGCGGCGCGCGTGAGGTTCACCAGCGAGGCGATCTGGTGCGCGGTCTGGATGGCGCGCGGCTCGTATTCGAGCGCGCGGAAGGTCTGCAGCCAGGCAACCGTGCAGCCGACCAGCAGCAGCACCAGCAGAAAGAAAGTTCGCCAGAAGAGGCTCAGGCCCAGCTGGAGCCTGGGTCTTCGCCGCGACTGGCCGAGACCCTCCAGAGGACTTGGCAGGGTGACCTGCGGGCCGTCCTCGGCAAGGGGACTCGGCTGCGTCGTCTGGGGGCCGATCGTGGCGGCCACGTGGGTCAGCGCTTCAGGTCGTGCCGTCCGGCACGAACACGTAGCCGACACCCCAGACCGTCTGGATGTAGCGCGGCGCCGCGGCGTCGGATTCGACCAGCTTGCGCAAGCGCGAGATCTGCACGTCCAGGCTGCGGTCGAAGGGCTCGAACTCGCGCCCGCGTGCCAGTTGGGCCAGCTTCTCGCGCGACAGCGGCTGGCGAGGATGCCGCACCAGCGCCTTGAGCATGGCGAACTCGCCGGTGGTCAGGGAAAGTTCCTCGCCATCCTTCTTCAGCGCGCGCGAACCGAGATCGAAGCTGAAGGGGCCGAAGTTGACCGTTTCGTTCTCCGTCGACGGCGCCCCGGGCGCTTCGAGCGGCGGGCGGCGGCGCAGGACCGCGTGGACGCGCGCCAGCAGTTCGCGCGGGTTGAAGGGCTTGCCCAGGTAGTCGTCGGCACCGACTTCGAGTCCGACGATGCGGTCGACGTCCTCGCCCTTGGCGGTCAGCATGATGATGGGGGTGCGGTCGTTGGCCGCTCGCAGGCGGCGGCAGACGGAGAGGCCGTCTTCGCCGGGCATCATCAGGTCCAGCACGATCAGGTCGACCGTGTCGCGAAGCAGGATGCGGTTGAGCGCCTTGCTGTCTTCCGCGACGATGACCTCGAAGCCTTCCTGGGTCAGGTAGCGGCGCAGCAGGTCGCGGATGCGCGCGTCATCGTCGACGATGACGATCTTGTCTGTGCGGGCAGGTGCTTGATTCATTTCTACAACGCCGAATTTGTAACAGCACCAATTCTGGCTCTGTTGCGACCCCATTGAGCCGGTTTTCGTAGTGCTTTGACACTAAGTTACAAAACTTGCGGGTGCTCGCCTTCCAGACGCCTGTGCCTTGCGCAGCGGTGGCACAGTCAATTTTCCGCTTGATGGGCCTCCATGAAATCTGTCCCTCTTCTTCTCGTGCCGATTCTGCTTTTTGCCGACCTTGGCCTTTCCGCCTGGGCGGGACCGCCCGGGCCGGCGCCGCTCGGCGTACAACGGCGCAATGAGTTGCGCGTTGCAGTCGAGGCGCACCGGGCGGCGACGCGCGAGGAGGTGCAGCGGGAGGAGGCCGCGGCGGGGCGCCGTCTCACGCCGGCCGAACTCGCCGAACTGCGCTCGCAGGTGCGCGAGCAGTGGGCGCCACGGCAGGATGTGGTCAGATCGGCAGAATCGCAACCGGCTGAACGGATCGCGCCGCTGTCCATGTCGAGCGACAGGTTATCGACCGGTCCGCGCAGCCAGCGTCCCTGAGTGTCGCCCGCAAGGCGCCTCGGGCATGCCATTTGGCTCTCTTTTTTCCGGGCAGGAATCAGTTTTGAACAATGTCAGATGGATCGCGGCTTGCGCGGTGTTGATGAGTGCAGGCGCGGCGATGGCTCAGGGCGCGCCCTGGTCGCCCCCGCAGAACGTGCTGCAGCTTTCGGCCACGGGCACGGTCGAGGTCCAGCAGGACCTGCTGAGCATGAGGCTCACCACGACCCGTGATGCGCCCGACGCGGCAGCGGTGCAGACGCAGCTCAAGACGGCGCTCGATGCCGCCCTGGCCGAGGCGCGCAGGAACGCGCAGCCCGGCCAGCTCGACGTGCGGACCGGCAATTTCAGCCTGTCGCCGCGCTACACGCGCGACGGCAAGATCAACGGCTGGCAGGGCTCGACCGAACTCGTGCTGGAGGGCCGGGACTTCCCTCGCATCACACAGACCGCGGGCCGCATTTCGACGCTGACGGTCGGGAGCATCGGTTTCGGCCTGAGCCGCGAGGCTCGCGCCAAGGTCGAGGCCGAGGCGCAGACGATCGCGATCGACAACTTCAAGCAGAAGGCCGGCGAACTCGCCAAGGGCTTCGGCTTCGGCGGCTACACGCTGCGCGAGGTATCCGTCAATGCCAACGAGGGCGGGCCCATCCGCCCGCGCATGATGGCGATGGAGGCTTCGTCGAAGGTGGCGTCGGATGCGCCGGTGCCGATCGAAGCCGGCAAGACCAGCGTGGTGGTCAATGTCTCGGGTTCGGTTCAGCTGAAATAGGCCGCCATGGCCGTGGGGAGTTGCTCGCGTGTGAGCAAACCCCGGATGAATTAGGATGCAGCGAGACGATTCATTTCACCGCGACGCTTCCTTTTCTTCATGACAGAGTCCGTTCTTCATCACACCCGTGAGGACGCCACGGCCCCCATGAGATGGACGGGGCGGGATCACCCGGATTCGACGGCGTGAAACGCGAGCAACCCAATCTCCAGATGGCTGGCGTCTCCGCCGCCGGCATGATCGACTATCCGCTGTCCGCCGCCACCGCGGACCGCACGCCGGTGGTCGAGAACATGCTCGCGCGTGCCCGCGCCTTTGCCGAACCCCTGATCGCCGACGAAACGCTGGACACCGGCGAGAACACGCTCGCGCATGCCGATGCGGTGGCCAAGATCGTTGCCGCGATGGGCGGTTCGGAAGCGATGCAGGCGGCGAGCTACCTGGTCTATTCATGCCAGCACCTGAATCGCCCGCAGGAGGTGATCGCCAAGGTGTTCGGCGACAACTTCGCCGCGCTCGCGGTGGAGACGACCAAGCTTGTGTTCGTGCAGAAGCAGGCGCGCTCGGCGACGGCCAACGCCCATCTGGCGGACGGCGCGGAAGCACAGACCGAGAACGTGCGCAAGATGCTGCTGGCGTTCTCGCGCGATCTGCGCGTGGTGATGCTGCGTCTGGCATCGCGCCTGCAGACGCTGCGCCATGCGGCGGCGAGCAAGCAGCCGGTGCCCGAGGGCGTGGCGCGCGAATCGCTGCAGGTTTTCGCGCCCCTGGCGAACCGCCTGGGCATCTGGCAGGTCAAGTGGGAGATCGAGGATCTCTCGTTCCGCTTTCTCGAACCCGAGACCTACAAGCTCATCGCCCGGCTGCTCGATGAGAAGCGCATCGAGCGCGAGGGCTATGTCGAACAGCTGCGCGCCAAGCTCGAGCGCGATCTGATGGCCGAGGGGATCAAGGCCACCGTGCAGGGCCGGCCGAAGAATATCTACAGCATCGTCAAGAAGATGCGCGGAAAGTCACTCGACTTCGCGCAGGTCTTCGACATCATGGCGCTGCGCGTCGTGGTGGCAGACGTCAAGGATTGCTATGGCGCGCTGGCCTGGGTGCACTCGCACTTCCGGCCCATCGACGAGGAGTTCGACGACTACATCGCGCGGCCGAAGCCGAATGGCTACCAGTCGCTGCACACGGTAGTGCGCGAGGTGGTCCATGGGCAGGTCGGCAAGCCGATCGAGATCCAGATCCGCACCGAAGAAATGCACGACCATGCCGAGCACGGCGTGGCGGCCCACTGGGCCTACAAGGAAGCCGGCCACAAGGGCTACGCCGGCGTCTGGGCGAGCGGAGAGTACGACGCCAAGATCGCGGTGCTGCGGCAGCTGCTGGCCTGGGAGCGTGACCTCTCGGGTGGCTCGCAAGGGCGCGGGCTCTTCGATGACCGCATCTATGTACTGACGCCCGATGCGGCGATCGTCGAGCTGCCTCAAGGCGCGACGGCGGTGGACTTCGCCTACACGGTCCACACCAGCCTGGGGCACCGTTGTCGCGGCGCGCGCGTGGATGGCGCGATGGTTCCGCTCAACACGCCGCTTCAGAACGGCCAGACGGTCGAGATCATCGCGGCGAAGGAAGGCGGCCCGTCGCGCGACTGGCTCAATGCGGATCTGGGCTATCTCGCGAGCCATCGGGCGCGCGCGAAGGTGCGCGCCTGGTTCAACGCGCAGATCACACACGAGACGGTGGCACGTGGTCGCGAAGCGGTCGAGAAGGTGTTGCAGCGCGAGGGCAAGACGGCGCTGAAGCTCGAAGACCTGGCCTCGCAGCTCGGCTTCAAGTCGGCGGACGCGCTGTTCGAGGTGGTGGGCAAGGACGAGTTTTCGCTGCGCAACATCGAGACGCTGCTGCGGCCGCCGGAGCCCGTGCCCGGGCCGGATGAAGGGGTCGTCATCAAGAAGGCCCGCGGCAACGAGTCGGCGCGGGGCGGTGTGCTGGTGGTGGGCGTGTCCTCGCTGATGACGCAGCTCGCCAAGTGCTGCAAGCCCGCGCCGCCCGACGCGATTCGCGGCTTCGTGACGCGCGGCCATGGCGTCAGCATCCACCGTGCGGACTGCAGCAACTTCCGCACGATGGCGAATCACAATGCCGAGCGCGTGATCGATGTCGAATGGGGCGCATCGAAAGGCGACGCGGGTTCGGTGTATCCCGTCGACGTCGCCGTGGAAGCTGCCGATCGGCAGGGCTTGCTGCGCGACATCTCCGACGTGTTTGCGCGCGAGAAGATGAACGTGATTGGCGTACAGACGCAGTCCGTCAAGGGCACGGCGTGGATGACTTTCACCATCGAGATCGCCGATGCCGCGAAGCTCGCGCAAGTGTTGAACGTCGTGGCAGCGGTGTCCGGTGTGCGATCTGCGCGTCGTCGCTGAAAAGCGGCCTCGCGGCCTGCTACAATTCAGGCTCTCGGACACATCCTTAGGCGCGTAGCTCAGCTGGTTAGAGCACCACCTTGACATGGTGGGGGTCGTTGGTTCGAGTCCAATCGCGCCTACCAATTTTTCGATCGCAGCGCCGCTTAACCACCGGCCGACAGCGCATCGCAACCAACCCCGTATTTCATCTCTCCGCATCCACCGGGGTGTTGATCTGCGCGACGGTATATGGCCTTTGTACGACTGGCGAATTGCCTGCCAGTTGTGGTACCTTGGCTTTCCGTCACCTTCAAAGCAATTGACCCAGGGATCAGATGAATACGCCAGCGGCAGAGATCGATCCGGCGCTCGAAGAGCTTCGCCTCGCGGCGCTGGTCAAGCAGGCGCCCCTCGAGTTTGCGCGCGTCGTCTACGGACTCAACGACCGTGCCAACGGCCGTGCCGGCACCATGGCGGCCGAGGATGTCGCCCGCACCGTGCGGCAGGGTGGCCTGGTCACGCGGGAGCGAGCGGAGCAGCGCGCGCGCGGCTATCTTCCGGTCGCAGGCCAGGAGCACTGCCCGCGGTGCTGGGTATTCAACGGCATCAAGAGCCCGTTGCACTACCGCGAAACCACCGAACAGCGCCCCGAATCCGCGGCATGCAAGGTCTGCGGCGCGGAGTACGCGACCTCGCTGGACTGACCCCTCCCTCGCTCAGGGTAAACCTTGGCGCGGTGTCGCAGGGCCGCTCCCTAGAATCGGTCGCGCGCCCTGGCGTGAAACACTTAGGAGCATTTAGTGCAGAGCAAGAAGTCCGGTACCAAGCCGGTCCAGCGGGTGATCAAGAAGTATCCAAACCGAAGGCTCTACGACACGGAAACCTCCACGTACATCACGCTCACCGAGGTGAAGCTGCTCGTGATGAACAAGTCGCCATTCGTGGTGCGCGACGCGAAGACCGGGGACGACCTCACGCGCAGCATTCTGCTGCAGATCATTCTCGAAGAAGAGGCAGGAGGAGCCCCGATGTTCACCGAACAGGTGCTCGCCAGCATCATCCGTTTCTATGGCCAGGCCATGCAGAGCTACATGGGGCCGTACCTCGAGAAGAACATACAGGCGATGACCGAGGTGCAGGCGCAACTCGCCGAGAAGGCGGAGGGTCTGACGCCCGAGATGTGGTCCAAGTTCATGACGATGCAGTCGCCGATGCTGCAAGGCTTGATGGGCAATTACGTCGAACAGTCCAAGAAAGTCTTCCTGCAGATGCAGGAGCAGATGCAGAAGAACACCGAGCAGGTTCTGGGCGCTTTCGGCATCAAACGGCCCTGAGCGGGGCGCGGCGGCCGATAGCTGGGACAATAGGGGGATATGAGCGAAGTTGCATCCCTTGAACGAATTGTCCCGACGGCAGCACCCAAAGTCGGCTTTGTGAGCCTGGGCTGCCCCAAGGCCTTGACCGATTCCGAGCTGATCCTTACCCAATTGAGCGCCGAGGGCTATCAGACCTCCAAGACTTTTGAAGGCGCCGATCTGGTGATCGTCAACACTTGCGGCTTCATCGACGATGCGGTCCGGGAAAGCCTGGACACCATCGGTGAGGCCCTGGCGGAGAACGGCCGCGTGATCGTCACCGGCTGCTTGGGCGCCAAGACGGGCGAGCAGGGCGGCAATCTGGTCCGCCAGATGCACCCGAGCGTGCTCGCCGTGACCGGGCCCCACGCGACACAAGAAGTGATGGATGCGGTGCATGCGAATCTTCCCAAACCGCACGATCCCTTCCTTGATCTGGTGCCGCAGGCCTTCGGGGTCGCGGGGCTCAAGCTCACGCCGCGGCACTATGCCTATCTCAAGATCAGCGAGGGCTGCAACCACCGATGCACCTTCTGCATCATTCCCTCGATGCGTGGCGATCTCGTGTCGAGGCCAGTCGGCGATGTGCTGGGCGAGGCCAAGGCCTTGTTCGCCGGTGGCGTGAAAGAGCTGCTGGTGATCAGCCAGGACACCTCGGCCTACGGTGTGGATGTGAAGTACCGGACTGGCTTCTGGGACGGCAAGCCGGTCAAGACCCGGATGCTCGAACTCGTGCGCACGCTCGGCGAGATCGCGGAGCCTTACGGCGCCTGGGTTCGTCTGCACTATGTGTATCCGTATCCCAGCGTCGACGAAATCATTCCGTTGATGGCGAGTGGGCAGGTGTTGCCTTACCTGGACGTGCCGTTGCAGCACAGTCACCCCGACGTGCTCAGGCGCATGAAGCGGCCCGCGAGTGGGGAGAAGAATCTGGAGAGAATCGCACGCTGGCGCGAGGTGTGCCCGGAACTCGTGATCCGCAGCACCTTCATTGCGGGTTTTCCGGGCGAGACGGAAGAGGAGTTCGAGCATCTGCTCGACTTCATCCGCGAGGCGGAGATCGATCGCGCGGGCTGTTTCGCCTACAGTCCCGTTCAGGGCGCCGCCGCGAACGACATACCGGGCATGCTGCCGGAAGCCGAGCGCGAGGCGCGGCGCGCACGCTTCATGGAGGTGGCGGAGGCCGTGTCGATCGCCAAGCTGAAGAATCGTGTTGGCGCGACGATGCAGGTGCTGGTGGATTCGGCGCCGGGCATGGGTCGCAAGGGTGGTGTAGGCCGGTCATATGCGGATGCGCCGGAGATCGACGGCACCGTTCGCTTGCTGCCACCCGAGAAGATCAGCAAGACGCTGAAGGTCGGGGAATTCACCCGGGCCCGCATTGTCGGTGCTGAGGGACACGACCTGATCGCGCTGCCCATCTGATGCCAGGCGCAAACGGGAGAGACAACAAAAAAGCCACCGGAGGCCGGTGGCTTGATTGGAAACCCCATCAAGGGGTCTATATAAACTTGGTGCCCAGAAGAGGACTCGAACCTCCACGATGTTACTCGCTAGTACCTGAAACTAGTGCGTCTACCAATTCCGCCATCTGGGCCCACTTGTTGCAAGGAATGAATCCTTGCAACGCGTTTTGAATTTCAGGAAAGAGAGAGATCATATCAAAAATAATGGCCATCCCAGCGGCTTGCTGGATGAAGTTGAAGGCACAGTCCAAGGACATCGCGACGGACATGGTTTCGTGCAGCGCGACGACGGCGAAGCCGACATCTATTTACCCCCCAACGAGATGCGCGCGGTGCTGCACAAGGACCGCGTCAAGGCGCGCGTCGTGCGCCAGGACCGGCGCGGTCGTCCCGAAGGGCGCGTGGTCGAGATCGTCGAGCGGCCCGAACAACCCATCATCGGTCGCTTGCTTCACGAGGGCGGTGTCTGGCTTGTCGCCCCTGAGGACAAGCGCTACGGACAGGACGTTCTGATCCCCAAGGGCGCGACCGGCACGGCGAAGGTCGGCCAGGTCGTCGTCGTGCAGTTGACCGAGCCGCCCGCGCTGTTCGGCCAGCCCGTCGGTCGCGTGAGGGAAGTGCTCGGCGAGATCGATGACCCGGGCATGGAGATCGAGATTGCGGTGCGCAAGTACGGCGTGCCGCATGAGTTTTCCGAAGCCTGTCTCGCCGATGCGAAGGCGCTTCCCGACAAGGTGCGCCCGGCAGACAAGAAGGGCCGCGTCGACCTGACCGACATTCCATTGGTCACCATCGATGGCGAGGACGCGCGCGACTTCGACGATGCCGTGTACTGCGAACCCGCCAAGGTGGGCCGCGGCAAGGGCTGGCGGCTGCTGGTCGCGATCGCGGATGTCAGCGCCTATGTGCAGACCGGATCTGCCATCGACATCGATGCCTATGACCGGGCGACGAGCGTCTATTTTCCGCGCCGCGTGATCCCCATGCTGCCCGAGAAACTGTCCAACGGGCTGTGCTCGCTCAATCCCGAGGTCGAGCGCCTGTGCATGGTCTGCGACATGCTGGTGGCGGCTGATGGCGAAATCTACGCATACCAGTTCTATCCCGCCGTCATGTGGAGCCATGCGCGCTTCACTTATACCGAGGTCGCCGCCATTCTCGGCAACACGCGCGGGCCGGAGGCGTTGAAGCGCAAGGACCGGGTGAAGGACCTGCTGAATCTCCACGACGTCTACCGCGCGTTGCTCAAGCAGCGTTCGAAGCGCGGCGCGGTCGACTTCGAAACGACGGAGACGCAGATCATCTGCGACGATGCCGGGCGCATCGAGAAGATCGTGCCGCGCACCCGCAACGAAGCGCACCGCCTGATCGAGGAAGCCATGCTGGCGGCCAATGTCTGCAGCGCCGATTTCATCGCCGAAGGCAAGCATCCCGGGCTGTACCGCGTTCACGAGGGCCCCACGCCGGAGAAGAAGGAAATCCTGCGCGGCTACCTGAAGGCGATGGGTGTCGGGCTTTCGATCACGGACGACCCGAGGCCCGGCGAGTTCCAGGCCATCGCCGAGGCGACCAAGGATCGGCCGGACGCACAGCAGATCCACACGATGCTGCTTCGCTCGATGCAGCAGGCGATCTACACGCCGATCAATAGCGGTCACTTCGGCCTGGCCTATGAGGCTTACACGCACTTCACGAGCCCGATCAGGCGATATCCCGATCTGCTCGTGCACCGCGTGATCAAGGCCATTCTTGGCAAGACCAAGTACCAGCTCCCCATGTTGCCCACGCCTGGGGAGGCGCATGCCAAGCTCGCGAAGCGGCTTGCGTCGCGCGTGAAGGCGCCGACGAGCAAGCCTCAGAAGGCCACGGTCGCGCCGACCAAGGAGGTGCTTGCCTGGGAAGCGGCGGGTCTGCATTGCAGTGCCAACGAGCGACGCGCCGACGAGGCCAGCCGTGACGTGGAGGCCTGGCTCAAGTGCAAGTACATGCGCGAGCATCTCGGCGAGGAATACGGCGGCGTCGTCACCGCAGCGACTACTTTCGGCATCTTCGTCACCCTCGATGCAATGTATGTCGAAGGACTGGTGCACATCACCGAACTCGGCGGCGAATACTTCAAGTTCGACGAGCAGCGTCAGGAGTTGCGCGGTGAACGCACCGGCATCCGCTACGCGATCGGCACACGGGTGCGTGTGCAGGTGAGCCGCGTTGACCTGGATGGCCGAAAGATCGATTTCCGGCTGATGCGTGAAGGCGAAGAGCTGGGAGCGCGGGCCATGAAGGACAAGGGCGTCGCCGCGACTGGCGTGCCCACCAAGGCATCCGCCAAGCGCAGTGCGCGCAGCAAGCCCGAAGCGCCGGTCGAACGCAGCGATCGGGCCGCTGCCGCAGGGCCACAGACGGCGATGCAGGCGTTCAGGTCGGCCGTCAAGAAAGCCGCCAATAAGATGAAGGGGCGCAAACCGCGCCGTTGAAGGAGATATGAATGAGTGAGAACAAGAGCCAGAGCCGCATTGCGGTCGTCACGGGCGCCGGCACCGGCATCGGCCGTTCAGCCGCGCTCGCGCTGCTGGGCGATGGTTGGAGCGTGGCGCTGGCCGGGCGCCGGCTGGAGCCGCTCCAGCAGGTGGCGGAGGAATCGGGTGCCGGCGCGCGCGCGTTCGCCGTGCCGACCGACGTGGCAGATCCGGAATCGGTGCGGGCGCTGTTCGCGGCCGCTGTCGATCGCTTCGGCCGCGTCGATCTGCTTTTCAACAACGCGGGCGTCGGCAATCCCCCAGGTACCTTCGAAGATTGGACGCCTGAGCAATGGCGCGGCGTGGTCGATATCAACCTGAACGGGATGTTCTATTGCATCCAGCAGGCTTTTCGCACGATGCAGGCCCAGACGCCGAAGGGTGGCCGGATCATCAACAACGGTTCGATCTCCGCCAAGGCACCCCGGCCCAACTCGATCGCCTACACCGCGACCAAGCACGCGGTCGAAGGACTGACGAAGACCGCATCGCTCGATGGCCGCAAGCACGATATCGCGGTGGGCCAGATCGACGTCGGCAATGCGATGACCGATTTGGCATCGCGCATGGCCAAAGGCGTCCCGCAGGCCAACGGCGAACTCGCGATCGAGCCGCTGATCGACGTGAAGATCGTCGGCCAGTCAGTGCTCTACATGGCCAATCTGCCGCTGGAAGCCAATGTGCTGTTCCATACGGTGATGGCCACCAAGATGCCTTTCGTCGGCCGGGGTTAGAGAGCCGGCGGAGGGAAGCCTCGGGCCAATCCATCGGCAGTGAGCGGCGTGTTCGCCGGCCAGCGGTCGGCGAGATCGCCGTGGTGCCAGACCGCTTCGCAAGCCGCCTGCATGGCGGGACTGCCGGCGGCGGCCAGCGCGGCGCCCATCATGCCGGCCAGCACGTCGCCGGTGCCCGCGGTGGCGAGCCGGGCATTGCCCGTGGTGTTGATGACCGGCGTCTCATCGGATGCGGCAACGATGGTGCCGGAGCCCTTCAGCACAACCACCGCGTCGAATCGCTCCGCCAACTGGCGCGCGGCGCGCAGGCGATCGGCTTGAACCTCCACCGTGGTGACCTTCAACAGGCGCGCCGCCTCCAGGGGGTGCGGCGTGAGGACGGTGGTGCGATGGTCCCGTGCTCGCGCCTGCAGGAGAAGCTGCAACGCAGGGTCGGCCGCGACGGCGTTCAACGCATCGGCGTCGAGTACCAGGGTTCGCGCGGTTTCGAGTACTCGGGGCAACAGGCTGGTCACAGCCGCGCCGCCACCGCACCCACAGACTATCGTCAGCGCTTCGAGGTCCAGTGTCTCCGGTCGTCGAAACATCAGCGCGGGTTGCAGGGTGTCCAGCATCGGGAGGTCGGGATCCAGCGGCGCGACGAAGACGCGCCCCGCGCCGGCAGACAGGGCGGCGGATGCGGCGAGCAGGGCCGCGCCCGCCATGCCGGGTGCGCCGCCGATCACGGCCACGTCTCCATAGCTTCCCTTGTGCGAGGCGTGCAATCTCGGCACTGCCATCGGCATGCCGGCCAGGCGCGCCGAGGGCGGCTCGGACCCCTGGCCCACGCCGAGATCGTCAAACCACACCTCGCCGGTGGCGTCCCGGCCCAAGGCCGTGAAAAGGCCCGGCTTGCATGTGAGCAGGCTGAGGCAAAGGCGCCGGGCGTAGCGCGTGTCGCCGGCAGAGCGCGAGAGGTAGTCCGCCGAGAGTGTGCCGGTATCGGCGTTCAGGCCTGAGGGTATGTCCACGCTAAGCACCGGCGCGACGCCGGCGTACATGCGCCTGAGCCAGTCGAACATGAGGCCTTCGGGAGGACGCGAGGCCCCGATGCCGAGCAGCGCGTCGATTGCCAGGTCATGGTGTGCGGGCGGGCCATCGGCAAAGTGCACGCCGGCATCGCGCGCCCGTTGCAGGGCCGCCTGCGCGTCTGGCGGCAGCCGGGATTCGTCCCCGATCCGGGTGACGAGCACCGTGAAGCCGCGGCGCTGCAACTGAGCAGCGGCCTCGAAACCGTCGCCGCCATTGTTGCCGGGGCCGCATGCGATCCAGATTGCGCGTGCGTGGGGCGAAACAGCCATGGCGAGCCGCGCAACCGCCAGGCCCGCACGCTGCATGAGGGCATGCGGAGCCAGCGCGGCTGCTGCCGTCAGCTCGATCCGGCGTGAAGCTGCGATATCGAACAATGCAGCGGCGGTGGCGGTAGTGATGCGATACATGGAAGACCTGGCCGGTTGTCAATATTGCAGGAGACGCTCGACGCCCAGGCCTTCGAGGTCGATGCCCGCGTCGCGGCCGCCCATCAGATCGGCCAGAACCCGCGCGCTGCCGCACGAAAGGGCCCATCCGCTCGAACCGTGGCCCAGATTCAGCCACACACCTGGCACGCCGCTGGGGCCGATGATCGGCGGCCCGTCGGGCAGCATCGGACGCGCGCCCTTCCATTGCTGGACACCGGCCTGCAAGGTCGCTGCGCCGGGAAACCAGTCATGCAGCACCTTGTAGAGCGTTTGCAGGGCGGCGGGGTTGATCCTGTCGGGCGAACCGCCGAGTTCGGCGCTGCCGGCCACCCGCACGCGCTGCCCGAGCCTCGAGATGGCGACCTTGTAGCGTTCGTCCATCACGGCGCTTCGCGGTGCATTGAGCGGCTCGCGAATGTTGGCGCTGACCGAGTGGCCGTAGACCGGCGCGAGCGGGATGCGCAGGCCCAGGGGCTCGATCATCTTCGCCGACGCAACGCCGGCGCATACCACCACCGCATCGAAGCGATGGCCTTCCGAGCCGCTCGCCAGCGAGATCTCCGTCGGCGCGGCCCTTCGCAAAGGTGCGAGATCGCAGTTGAAATGAAACTGCGCACCCAGATCTTCGGCCTCCCACTTGAGCAGCAGCGCAAATTGACGGCAGTTCGCGACCTCGTCGTCCGGAAGGTGGATGGCGCCTGCCAGCGTCGTATCCGTGCTGAGCGCGGGTTCGATCGTGCGGGCTTCGTCGGCGTCGACTTCCCGGAAGTTGTTGCCCGCGGCGCGAAGCACATCGAGCCCCGGTTGCACCAGCTTGCGCTCGCGCTTGGAGCGCAGCAGAACGAGATAGCCATCGCTGCGTTCGTAGCTGAGCTCGCGCGCTTCCGTGATCTCGTGCAGTCGCGTGCGGCTGTAGAAGGCAAGGCGCTGCATTCGCGCGCGGTTGGACAGATAGGTTTCCAGCTTGCAGGCGCGCTCCCAGCGGGCCATCCAACCCATGTCCCGCGCCGTCAGCGGCCAGCGCAGCTTGATGGCGCCATGTGTGGAGAGCAGCGAGCGCAGCACCTTCGCGCGCATGCCCGGTGCGGCCCATGGCGTGACATAGCCCGGAGCCACCACGCCGGCATTTGCAAAGCTGGATTCTTCGGCGGCGGCACCACGTCGCTCGAACACAGCCACTTCGTGCCCATCCGATGCCAACTCCCAGGCTGTGGTGACGCCGATGATCCCGGCTCCCACGATGGCGATTTTCATTCGATTCTTTGCGGTGAGGTATTTCGTCGGCGCCTGCGTCGGAGGAGTGCAGGACCGTTATTGCGTTTGTAGCGCGCGCTCGGCCTGAAGTGCGACGGCCAGAATTGCATCGTCGTGCAGGGCGCCATGCCAGAGCATCAGGCCGACCGGTAGTTCGTCCGCTGCCTGACAAGGCAGCGAGATCGCGCAGCCGTCGAGCATGTTCACGACGGAAGGGTTGCGCAGCAGCAGCGCATTGACGCGGAAGAAGGCTTCGTCGCGCTCCTGGCCGGGCGCAACGCTCGCAATGGCGGGCGCCGTGATCGGCACCGTGGGCGACAGCACGGCGTCGAAGCCGGCAAGCGCCCGTTCCATGCGGCCTATCCAGCCGCGACGGGCCTTGATGAGCTCGATGTACTCGTGGGCCATCATGGTCGCGCCCTTGATGATGCGCTGCGCCACGCGCGGGTCGTAGCCGGCGCCGCTGCGCTCCAGCAGGAGGCGGTGCCAGGAATAGGCTTCGGGAGCGGAGAATCCACCGGTCGAGTTGATCGAGGAGAGGTCGGCCAGTTCGGGCAGGGCGATTTCCTCGATACGGGCGCCCGCATCGCGCAGTGTCTTGACCGCCCGCTCGAAAGCGCGCGCGACCATGGGATCGAGCTCATCCATGAAGACTTCCCGGACGACGGCCAGCCGGTAGGCTGAAAGAGGTGCGGTACCGGCCGTCACGCGGCGGCTCGCGAGGATCTCATGAGCGACGATCGCATCGCGCACCGAGCGCGTCATGGCGCAGACGGTGTCGAGCGTGGTCGACAGCGGCACGGCGCCGTCCGTCGGCACCAGTCGGGCGGTGTTCTTGAAGCCGACGATGCCATTGAGCGCCGCGGGGATTCGGATCGAGCCTCCGGTGTCGGAGCCCAGGCCGATGAACGCCGCGCCGCTGGCGACCGAGATGGCGGCGCCGGACGACGAACCGCCGGGAATGCGAGCCACGCCAGGGTCACTCAGGTTGGCGGGCGTGCCGTGGTGCGGGTTGATTCCAACGCCAGAGTAGGCGAACTCCGTCATATTGGTCCGGCCGATCAGCGTGCCGCCTGCAGCGCGAAGGCGGGCGACCGCTGGCGCATCGGCGGTGGCGGCCGGCGCATGGGCCAGCACGATCGAGCCGGCCGGCGTCGGCTGGCCGGCGATATCGAACAGATCCTTGGCCGAAAACGCAAGGCCCGCCATCCGCTGCCCCGGATTCGCGGCAACGGCGGCGCGGCGCGCTTCATCGAACATCGGTCGGGTGAAGACGTGTTCGCATGCCGGCGACTGGCCGGCAACGATGCAGCGCTCCATTTCGGTGCGTGCATCGGAGGTTCCCGTCATCAATGAGCGTCGGGTGGCGTGCAGGTCAGGGCGCATGGTGTGGTGGCAGGGGGAAGAGGGGGGAGCGAAGGGTGGTGCGTGCTATACTCTTTGGGTTTCGCTCAAGGCACTTTTCAGTTACTTTCCGAGCGCGAAACGCATCCGCAAACCAGCCCATTCAAGGTGTTGTGCGCCTCTCCGCAGGGAGGTTCACAAATCGGGCTGGATTTTAGACCCAACCTTTGGAGTTATTCCTATGTCGACAACCATGCGCGAAATGCTGGAAGCCGGTGTCCATTTCGGTCACCAAACGCGCTTCTGGAACCCCAAGATGGCGCCGTTCATCTTCGGCCATCGCAACAAGATTCACATCATCAATCTGGAAAAATCGCTTCCGATGTTCCAGGACGCGATGAAGTACGCCAAGCAACTCACCGCGAACCGCGGCACCATCCTGATGGTCGGCACCAAGCGTCAGGCCCGCGAGATCGTGGCTGCCGAGGCCCGTCGCGCCGGCGTGCCCTTCGTCGATACGCGCTGGCTCGGCGGCATGTTGACCAACTTCAAGACCGTCAAGACCTCGATCAAGCGTCTGAAGGACATGAAGGCCCAGCAGGAAGCCGGCCTCGACTCGCTGAGCAAGAAGGAGCAACTCACCTTCTCGCGTGAAATCGAGAAGCTCGAGAAGGACATTGGCGGCATCCAGGACATGACCGCTCTGCCCGATGCCATCTTCGTGATCGACGTGGGCTTCCACAAGATTGCCGTGGCCGAAGCCAAGAAGCTCGGCATTCCCTTGATCGGCGTGGTCGACTCGAACCACTCGCCTGAAGGCATCGACTACGTGATCCCTGGTAACGACGACTCGTCCAAGGCTGTCATGCTTTATGCGCGCGGCATCGCCGACGCGATCATCGAAGGCCGTTCCAGCGCCGTCAACGACGTGGTCAAGGCCGTGGCCGAAGGCAGTTCTGACGAGTTCGTCGAAGTCGAAGAGGGCGCCTCCGCCTGATTCGAGTTCTCGCGAGCCTGAAGAAGGGGCTTTGTTGCCCCTTTTTTTTAATCTGAATTTCGTGGCCCCCGATGCGGGCGGTCACCACTGACAAACCGAACGGAGAACACACATGGCAACAATCACCGCAAGCATGGTCGGCGAACTGCGCGCAAAGACCGACGCTCCGATGATGGAGTGCAAGAAGGCCCTGACCGAGGCTGAAGGCAACATGGAAAAGGCCGAAGAGCTCCTGCGCATCAAGCTCGGCAACAAGGCTGGCAAGGCGTCGGGTCGCATCACGGCCGAAGGCGTAGTCACGGCTTTCGTTGATGGCGACGCTGGCGCCATGATCGAGATCAACTGCGAAACCGACTTCGTCACGAAGAACGACAGCTTCCTCGCGCTGGCGAATGCCGCTGCGATGCTGGTCGCCAGGCACAACCCGGCCGACATCGCCGCGCTGGGTGCTCTTCCGTACGAGCAGGATGGCTTCGGCCCCACGCTGGAAGACGTGCGCAAGGGTCTGATCGGCAAGATCGGCGAGAACATGAGCTTCCGTCGCTTCAAGCGCTTCGGCGGCAACGGCAAGCTGGCGTCGTACCTGCATGGCACGCGCATCGGCGTGATGGTCGAGTTCGAAGGCGACGACACCTCCGCCAAGGATGTGGCGATGCACATTGCCGCGATGAAGCCGGTTGCGATCTCCAGCGCCGACGTGCCGGCGGAACTGATCGAGAAGGAACGCGCGGTCGCTGCCGGCAAGGCCGAGGAAGATCGCAAGGCTGCCGAAGCTGCTGGCAAGCAGCCGCAGCCGGCCGACATCGTTGCCAAGCGCATCGAGGGCGGCGTGCAGAAGTACCTGAAGGAAGTTTCGCTGCATAACCAGGCCTTCGTGAAGAACGACAAGCAGACTGTGGAACAGATGCTCAAGGCTGCCGGGACGTCGATCAAGGGCTTTACGCTCTACGTGGTCGGCGAGGGTATCGAGAAGAAGGTCGATGACTTCGCCGCCGAAGTGGCGGCGCAGGTCGCGGCGGCCAAGGCCGCGGCCTGAAATCCGCTTGCGGGGCGGCGCGCTCGGCGCTGTTGCCCCCTCCCGTCCCGTCTTACACTCGCCCCCGCCAACCCCAAAGGAAACGACCTATGCCTGAAGCCCGCCCAGCCCACAAGCGAATCTTGCTGAAGCTGTCGGGAGAGGCGCTGATGGGCGATGACGCGTTCGGTATCAATCGGGCGACCATCGTGCGCATGGTCGGCGAGGTGGCCGAGGTCGTGAACATGGGCGTCGAGGTTGCCGTCGTCATCGGCGGCGGCAACATCTTCCGGGGTGTTGCCGGCGGTTCGGTGGGGATGGACCGTGCCACCGCCGATTACATGGGCATGCTGGCGACGGTAATGAATGCGCTGGCGCTCGCCGATGCGATGAACAAGCAGGGCCTGATTGCCCGGGTGATGTCCGCCATCGCGATCGAACAGGTGGTGGAGCCATATGTGCGGCCGAAGGCCCTGCAGTACCTGGAAGAGGGAAAGGTCGTGATTTTCGCTGCCGGCACTGGCAATCCCTTCTTCACGACGGATACGGCCGCTGCGTTGCGCGGAGCCGAGATCGGCGCCGAACTGGTGTTGAAGGCGACCAAGGTGGATGGCGTGTACAGCGCCGATCCCAAGAAGGACCCTGAAGCGACCCGGTACTCTTCGCTGACCTTCGATCAAGCCATCGCTCAGAATCTCGGCATCATGGACGCCACGGCCTTCGCGCTGTGCCGCGACCAGAATCTGCCGATCAAGGTGTTCTCGATCTTCAAGAACGGCGCGCTCAAGCGCGTCGTGATGGGCGAGGACGAGGGCACGCTGGTGCATGCCTGAAGAGGAAGAAAGCCAATGACCATTGCTGATATCCGCAGCGCGACCGACGCAAAGATGAACCAGTCGCTTGCTGCATTCCAGAACAATCTGACCAAGATCCGGACCGGTCGTGCCAACCCGGCGCTGCTCGATTCGATCCATGTCGACTACTACGGCTCGCCGGTGCCGCTGTCGCAGGTGGCGAATGTTTCGCTGCTCGATTCCCGCACCATCAGCATCCAGCCCTGGGAAAAGGGCATGGGGGCCAAGATCGAGAAGGCGATTCGCGAAAGCGATCTGGGTTTGAACCCCGCTTCGATGGGTGACCTGATCCGTGTGCCGATGCCGCCCATGAGCGAAGAGCGCCGCAAGGAAATGACGAAGCTCGTGCGCAACGAGGGCGAAGCCGCAAAGATTGCGACTCGCAATCTGCGCCGGGATGCCAACGATGCCATCAAGAAGCTCGTCAAGGAGAAGCTGGCGTCGGAAGACGACCAGAAGCGCGCCGAAGCCGAGATCCAGAAGGTGACCGACCGCCACATCAGCGAGATCGACCGAATGGTGACGGCCAAGGAAGCGGAGATCATGGCAGTCTGAGATGGAAAAATCCCGCGCTGTGCCCCATCACATCGCCATCGTCATGGATGGCAATGGGCGATGGGCCACGCGTCGCCTGCTGCCTCGGGTGGCAGGGCACAAGCAGGGCGTCGAATCCCTTCGGCGCTGTGTGAAGGCCTGTGTCGATCGGGGCGTCGCTGTTCTTACGGTCTTTGCCTTTTCGTCCGAGAACTGGAATCGTCCGATCGAAGAAGTGTCCGGATTGATGGACCTGATGGTCGGTGCGCTGGGTCGCGAGGTACCCAAACTGAGCGCGGACGGCGTGCGCCTGCATTTCATCGGCGAGCGCGGTGGTTTGTCCGAGAAGATCTGTGCGGGCCTGGTGCAGGCGGAGATGGCGACGGCGCAGAACAGCCGGCTCGTGCTCAATGTGTGCTTCAACTACGGCGGGCGCTGGGACATCGCCCGTGCCGCCGCGCAGCTTGCCGCGCGCGGCGAACCGCTGACCGAGGCCAACCTTGACGCCGCGATGGCGCTTTCGCACGTGCCGGACCCCGACTTGTTCATTCGCACGGGCGGCGAGCAGCGGCTTTCCAACTTCTTGCTCTGGCAAAGCGCCTATTCCGAGTTGTTCTTCAGCGATCGCCTTTGGCCCGAATTCGACGATGCCGCACTCGATGAGGCCATCGCAGCGTTTCAGCGCCGCGAACGCCGGTACGGTCAGACTTCGGCGCAGCTTCAGGCTGGTGGCGCACGTCGCAATCAGCAAGTTGCCTGAGCGCATGCTCAAACAACGAATCATCACCGCGGTCGTCCTGCTGGCGATCCTGCTGCCGGCGCTGTTCTATCCCTCCTACGTGCCGTTCGCGTGCGTGATGCTGGTGCTGATCGCTGCCGGCGCCTGGGAGTGGGGCCGGCTGAATGGTTTCGGCCCGCGGATGTCCCTCTTCCTGGGGGCGGAGGCCGCCGCGTTGTGCGCGTTGTCATGGTGGCTGGGATTGCTCAACGAAGCTCTGTTGCCGGTCTGGATCGTTGCCAGCACCGCATGGGTTCTTGGTGGCGGCGCGTTGCTGCGCGTGGCGGTGCCCGGCTGGCCTCGCGTGCCCAAGGTCTTGCGTCTTGTCGGTGGGTTGCTGGCGCTCTGGGTGGCATGGCTTGCGGCTGTACAGGCGCGCATGATCGGCATCAACTTCCTGCTTTCCATCCTCGTGCTTGTGTGGGTCGCTGACGTGTTCGCTTATTTCGCGGGCCGGGCGTTCGGGCTCAAGTTCACGCGTCGCAAGCTCGCACCCACCATCAGTCCGGGCAAGAGTTGGGAAGGTGTCTGGGGCGGCATGGCGGGCGTGATCGTCCTGGCCTTCGCGTGGGTCTGGGCGGACGCTGCCACCAAGGCTGCGGTTGCGAGCCTCTATACAAGGCTGGCCGAGCGCGGCTGGTGGCTTCTGCTGATCGGGGTGGTCTTCCTGGCGGCGATGAGCGTCGTCGGCGATCTGGTCGAGTCCCTGATCAAGCGCAGCGCCGGCGCCAAGGACAGCAGCGCCCTGCTGCCGGGCCATGGCGGCGTGCTTGATCGAGTCGACGCCTTGCTCCCGACCCTGCCCATTGCCATGATGTTGGCTTTCCTGTGAACGCCCGCAAACAACGCATCACGATTCTTGGTTCGACCGGCTCGGTCGGCGTAAGCACGCTTGACGTGATCGCCAGACACCCGGAGCGCTTCGAGGTGTTTGCGTTGTCGGCGGCGACGAAGGTCGAACAAATGCTCGCGCAGTGCGCGCAGTTCTCGCCGGAGTTCGCCGTGATGGCGAGTCCGCCGCACGCCGCGCTGTTGGCCGAAAAGCTGAAGCAGAACGGCTTGCAGACGCGCGTCCTGATCGGGGAGGGCGCGATCGAAGCCATAGCCGCCCACGAAAGAACCGACGCTGTGATGGCGGCGATCGTCGGCGCTGCGGGCCTTGGGCCATGCCTCGCCGCGGCACATGCCGGAAAGCGCCTGCTGCTCGCCAACAAGGAAGCACTGGTCGTCGGCGGAGATCTTTTCATGCGCGCGGTGCGGGACGGCGGGGCGACCCTGCTGCCCATCGACAGCGAGCATTCGGCGATCTTCCAGTCGCTCCCGGAGGACCCGGCCACCTGGGCGAGGCGGATCGACAAGATCATCCTGACGGCTTCGGGCGGCCCGTTCCGGACGCGAGCGCCAGATACGCTGGGCAGCGTGACGCCCGAGCAGGCCTGTGCGCATCCGAACTGGGTCATGGGCCGGAAGATCTCCGTGGACTCGGCGACGATGATGAACAAGGCGCTCGAGGTCATCGAGGCGCGTCACCTGTTCGGCGTGGCGCCTGAGCAGATAGAGGTCGTCATTCATCCGCAAAGCGTGGTGCATTCGATGGTCCAGTTCACCGATGCGTCCGTGATCGCCCAACTCGGTACGCCCGACATGAGGGTCCCGATCGCGGTCGGGCTCGCGTGGCCGGAACGCATTCAGAGCGGGGCGGCGCGACTCGATTTCCTGCAGATGGGGGCGTTGACCTTCGACACGCCGGATGCCGTGCTGTTTCCCGGGCTCCGGCTCGCCTGGCATGCCTTGCGCGCGGCGGCTGGAACCACGGCAGTGCTGAATGCGGCCAACGAGGTGGCAGTCGAGGCCTTTCTCGATCGCCGCTTGCGTTTCGACCGGATCCATGCTGTCAACATGGAAACTCTGGAGGTCGTGGAACCCTCCAACCCGTCGTCGCTGGCGGACCTGCTGGCGCTGGATGCCCGCGCCCGAGCTGCCGCCAACGCCGCGGCGCTTCGTTTCGCAGCCTGACGTTTTCAATTCCCGGGAGATCTCATGCTCACTGTCGTTGCCTTCGTTGTCGCACTCGGCTTGTTGATTGCAGTGCATGAGTACGGTCATTACCGGGTTGCGGTCGCTTGCGGCGTCAAGGTGCTGCGCTTTTCGGTCGGCTTCGGCAAGACGCTCTATCGCTGGCAGCCCAAGCGTCAGCATCCGGGGCAGAACACGGAGTTCGTCATCGGCGCCTTCCCGCTGGGCGGCTACGTGAAGATGCTCGATGAGCGCGAGGGTCCGGTCGATCCTGCCGAGCGGCACCGTGCCTTCAATACGCAACGTCTGCGTTCACGCGCCGCGATCGTCGCCGCTGGGCCGATCGCGAACCTGCTGCTGGCGGTCCTGCTCTATACCCTGGTCAACTGGATCGGCGTGCAGGAGCCCGCCGCGAAGCTGGCGCAACCTGTCGCCGCTTCCTTGGCGGAGCGGGCGGGCCTGCGTGGCGGCGAGCACATCACGCGCGCCGGCTTCGACGGTCAACTCGATCCGGTCCAGTCCTTCGAGGACCTGCGCTGGCGCCTCACGCGCGGCGCGCTCGACGGACACGACATCACGCTCGAGATCGGCGCCGAAGGTGGGCGGCCCGCGCGTGAGATCTTGCTGCCACTGAGCGGCATCGAAGCCAAGGACGCCGACGCGCAGCTGTTCCGCAAGATCGGCATCGTGGCGCCACTGACGCGCCCGGAGATCGGCGAAGTGATCGGCGGGGGTGCTGCTGAACGCGCAGGCCTGCGCAGCGGCGATCTGGTGCGCTCGGTGGGCGCGACGGCCATCGTCGACGGGCAGCAGTTGCGGGACGCGATCCGTGCCTCGGTCGACGCGGGACACCCGCGCATGCAAACCTGGCAGGTCGAACGCGGTGGCCAGATGCTGCGAATCGAAGTCGCGCCAGACGTGCGGGACGAGGGCAGCGCCAAGGTGGGCCGCATCGGTGCCTACGTCGGGGCGCCGCCCGAGCTGGTCACGGTGCGACAGGGGCCGATCGACGGGGTGTGGCGCGGCATGGTCCGAACCTGGGAAGTGTCTGCGTTGACCGTGCGCATGATGGGCAAGATGGTGATCGGCGAGGCGTCCCTCCGGAACCTGAGCGGTCCGTTGACCATTGCCGACTACGCCGGCAGGTCGGCGAGCATGGGGCTCACGCAATACCTTCTGTTCCTGGCGCTCATCAGCGTGAGTCTCGGGGTGCTGAACCTCATGCCTTTGCCGGTCCTCGATGGCGGGCACCTGATGTATTATCTTTGGGAGGGCCTGACCGGCAAGAGCGTCTCCGACGCATGGATGGAGCGGCTTCAGCGCGGCGGCGTCGCGCTGCTGCTGGTCATGATGTCTATCGCACTCTTCAACGACGTCACGCGGCTCTTTGGTTAACTATCTGCCGGCCTTTCCAGCGCTGGCTCAAATCACAGATGAATACAACTTTCAGTCGCTTTCGCCTGCGTAGCGTCGCCGCGGTGGTGGTCAGCGCGCTGGCAGCCACGGCAGCCTGGGCGGTCGAGCCATTCACGGTTCGCGACATTCGTGTCGAAGGCCTTCAGCGCGTGGAGCCGGGAACGATCTTCGCGTCGCTGCCCGTGCGCGTTGGCGACACGTACAACGACGAGCGTGGTTCGGCCGCGATCCGCGCGTTGTTCGATCTGGGGTTGTTCAAGGACGTGCGAATCGACGTCAGTGGCAACGTGCTCGTGGTCATCGTCGAAGAGCGGCCGACCATTGCGGAAGTTGATTTCGTCGGCACCAAGGAGTTCGACAAGGCGGTCCTCCAGAAGGCTCTGCGCGACGTGGGGCTGGCCGATGGCCGTCCTTACGACAAGGCGCTCACCGACCGCGCCGAGCAGGAGCTCAAGCGGCAGTACATCAGTCGCAGCCTCTATAACGCGCAGGTCGTCACCACCGTCACGCCGATCGAACGCAATCGTGTCAATCTGACCTTCACGGTCACCGAGGGCGAGCCGGCGCGGATCCGCGAAGTGCACATCGTCGGCAACAAGGCGTTCAGCGAGGGCACGCTGCTCGATCTGTTCGACCAGGACGCTGGTGGCTGGATGAGCTGGTACACCAAGTCCAACCAGTACTCTCGCGCCAAGCTCAATGCCGACCTCGAGACGCTGCGTTCGTACTACCTCACGCGGGGCTACCTTGAGTTCCGGATCGACTCGACGCAGGTTGCCATCTCACCGGACCGCCAGGATCTCACGGTGACTGTCAACATCACCGAGGGTAAGAAGTTCGTGGTGGCGGGCGTCAAGCTCGATGGCAACTATCTGGGACGCGAGGAAGAATTCAAGTCCCTCGTGACGATCCAGCCGGGCGAGCCGTACAACGGCGAGCAGGTGACTGCCACCACCAAGGCGTTCTCCGACTATTTCGGCAGCTTTGGATATGCATTCGCGCGCGTCGAGGCGCAACCGGAGATCGATCGCACCAACAACCGTGTCACGCTGACCTTGAAGGCGGAGCCCGCGCGGCGCGTCTATGTGCGTCGCGTGGCTATCGGCGGCAACAATCGCACGCGCGACGAGGTGATCCGGCGTGAGCTGCGTCAGTACGAAGCCTCGTGGTACGACGGCGACAAGATCAAGCTGTCGCGTGACCGGATCGACCGCCTCGGCTTCTTCACCGAAGTGAACGTCGATACCCAGGAAGTGCCCGGAGCGCCTGACCAGGTAGACCTGTCCGTCAACGTGACCGAGAAGCCGACCGGTTCGCTGCAACTCGGTGCGGGATTTTCCAGTGCCGACAAGGTGTCGGTCACCTTCGGCATCTCCCAGGAAAATGTGTTTGGTACGGGCAATTTCCTGGGCGTTCAGGTCAATACCAGCAAGTACAACCGCGCAATCTCGGTGACGACGACGGATCCTTATTTCACGAAGGACGGTATCTCGCGCTCGATCAGCGTCTATCACACGACGACGCGGCCCTACTACAGCGTTGATGGCGACTACCGGCTGGTCAACGAAGGCGGCACGCTGCGCTTCGGCGTGCCCTTCAGCGAAGTCGACACGATCTTCTTCGGCGCCGGGCTGGAGCGCTACAGCTTCGACCCCGGGACCAATGTCGCCCTGCTGGCACCGCAGTCCTATCGCAACTACTTTGGCTGCACCGCCGACCCGGCAACGGGTATCTTCACCTGCGCCAAGGGCAGCGTTTCTGGCGTGCCGCTCACGATCGGATGGGCGCGCGACGATCGCGACAGTGCGCTGGTCCCCTCGCGCGGGCGCCTGCAGCGTGCCAACCTCGAATTCGGGGTGGGGGGCGACATGAAGTACATGAAGAGCAGCTACCAATACCAGCAGTTCTTCCCGCTCACCAAGCAATACACCTTCGCGATCAATGGCGAGTTGGGCTACGGAAAGGCGTACGGCAGCAATGTCTACCCGATCTTCAAGAACTTCTATGCGGGTGGCCTCGGCTCGATCCGCGGATTCGAGCAGAACTCCCTGGGCCCTCATGACCCGCCTCTGCTGGGTCAGACCGACGGTGCCGCCGTCGGCGGGACGAAGAAGGCCATCTTCAATGCTGAAATGAGTACGCCCTTCCCGGGAGCGGGCAATGACCGGACGTTGCGCCTCTATGGCTTCTTCGACGTCGGCAACGTCTTTGCTTCGCGCGACCCGGTCTTGACTGACGCCCAGTGGGCGGCGCAAAAGAAACTCCGCGCGTCTGTCGGTCTCGGCATCAGCTGGGTGTCGCCGCTGGGCCCGCTGCGTCTGGCCTATGCGATACCGGTCAAGTACCAGAAGCAAGACCTCTCTGACCCGCTGAATCCTATCCAGGAGGATAGAATTCAGCGCCTGCAATTCCAGATCGGAACCTCTTTCTAATGAATCCACTGCTCCGGAATTCACTGCTGCGCGCGGCCAGTGCGTTGCTCGTCCCCGCGCTCATGCTCATGAGCGTCGCCGCCCACGCACAGGAAACTTTTCGCATCGGCTTCGTCAATCCTGACCGCGTCCTTCGTGAAGCCTTGCCGGCGAAGGCCGCGCAAGCCAAGCTCGAAGCCGAGTTCCTGAAGCGGGAAAAGGATCTGCAAGACCAGGGCGCTGCGCTCAAGACCGCTTCCGAAACCTTCGAGCGCGAGGCCCCGACTCTCTCGGAAACCCAGCGTACGGCGCGGCAGCGCGCCCTGGTTGATCAGGACCGAGACTTCCAACGACGTCGCCGCGAATTCCAGGAAGACCTGAACGCGCGCAAGAACGAGGAATTGCAGCAGGTCTACGAGCGCGCCAATCGCGTGGTCAAGCAGGTGGCCGAGGCCGAGAAGTACGACGCGATCCTCCAGGAAGCGATCTACATCAATCCGAAGCACGACATCACCGACAAGGTGATCAAGGCGCTGAACGCGTCCACTTCCTCCGGCGGCAAGTAGCGCCGCAAACCGCCGTGGCACTGCTGCTAGGCGCAATCATCAAAGCCCTTGGGGGCGAACTGCATGGTGATCCTGCGCTATTGATCGAAAGGCTCGCGCCGCTGCAGTCGGCGCAGTCGAATGCACTCAGCTTCTTGAGCCATCCCAAGTACCGCCAGGATCTTGCGACATCCCAGGCGGGCTGCGTGATCGTCTCGCCGGCGTTGCGCGAATTGGCGGCTCAGCGTGGCGCGTTCATCGAGACGCCCGATCCCTATCTGTATTTCGCGCGCTTGACTCAACTCTGGAAGGCATCCCACGCCCGGCCCGATGAGGCCCGGATCCACCCCAGCGCGGTGATTGATCCTGACGCGCAGGTCGACGACAGCGCACGCATTGGTGCTCTCTGCGTCGTGGAGCGTGGCGCAAGGATCGGCGCAGGCACGGTGTTGAAATCCCGAGTCACGGTGAGCGAGGATTGCATCATCGGCTCGCATTGCCTGCTGCATCCCGGCGTTGTGATCGGTGCTGACGGCTTCGGATTGGCGCCGCATGAAGGCACCTGGGTCAAGATCGAGCAGCTCGGCGCGGTACGCATTGGCGACGATGTCGAAATTGGCGCCAACACCTGCATCGATCGGGGTGCGCTCGAAGACACCGTGATCGAAGACGGCGTCAAGCTCGACAATCTGATTCAGATCGGCCACAACGTACGCGTGGGCAAGCACACGGCCATGGCAGGCTGCGTCGGCGTTGCCGGCAGTGCCAACATCGGCGCGCACTGCATGATCGGGGGCGGCGCGCGCATCGCCGGCCACCTGACCTTGGCCGACGGCGTGCACATCTCGGCGGCGACGGTCGTCATACGGTCGATTCGCAAGCCCGGCCGCTACACCGGCGTGTTTCCCATCGACGACAATGCCGCCTGGGAGAAAAACGCCGCCACACTCAAGCAACTGCACGGTCTGCGAGAACGTCTCAAGGCGCTCGAAAGATCGACAATGCAGGACAAGAAATCATGACGCTCGATATCCATCAAATCCTCAAACTACTGCCCCACCGCTATCCGTTCCTGCTGGTGGATCGCGTGCTCGAGATGGAGAAGGGCAAGCGCATCACGGCGCTGAAGAACGTGACCATGAATGAGCCCTTTTTCAACGGCCATTTTCCGCATCGGCCGGTGATGCCCGGCGTGCTGATGCTGGAGGCGATGGCGCAGGCTGCCGCGCTGTTGTCCTTCCATTCGCTGGACATCGTGCCGGACGACAACATCGTCTATTACTTCGCGGCGATTGATGGCGCGCGCTTCAAGCGGCCAGTGGAACCCGGCGACCAACTCACGCTCGAAGTCGAGATCGAGCGCATGAAGGCCGGCATTTCCAAGTTCAAGGGGCGCGCATTGGTCGGGAGCGAACTCGCCTGCGAAGCCACTCTGATGTGCGCCATGCGGCAGATCACCTGAACCCTGCTTTAGGCATGACCCTGATTCATTCGACGGCGATCGTCGACCACCGGGCCGAACTCGACCCGACGGTCAGCGTCGGCCCCTATTCGGTCATCGGACCGCATGTGAAGGTTGCCGCCGGCACCACGATCGGAGCGCATTGCGTCATCGAGGGCCGGACCACCATCGGGCGGGACAACCGGATCTTCCAGTTCTCCTCCCTGGGCGCCGTGCCACAGGACAAGAAATATGCGGGCGAGCCGACCCAACTCGTGATCGGCGAGCGCAACACGATCCGAGAGTTCTGCACCTTCAACATCGGCGTGCCCGGTGCGGGTGGCATCACACGCGTGGGCAGCGACAACTGGATCATGGCTTACACGCACATCGCGCATGACTGCCGCGTGAATGACCACACGACGCTTGCCAACAACACAACGCTCGCCGGCCACGTGCATCTGGGCGACTGGGTGACGATTGGTGGACTGACGGGCATTCATCAGTTCGTGTCGATCGGAGCCCATGCGATGGTGGGGTTCGCCAGCGCGGTTTCGCAAGACGTGCCGCCATTCATGCTCGTCGACGGCAATCCGCTCGCCGTGCGTGGGTTCAACGTCGTCGGCTTGCGACGCCGCGATTTCTCGGCGGCACGGATCGCTGCCGTGAAGCAGATGCACCGCCTGCTCTATCGCCAGGGCAAGACGCTCGAAGAAGCCCGTGCCGCGATCGACGCGCTTGCGGCGGAGGTCCCCGAATCGGCTGCCGACGTCGCGCTGATGAGCAGCTTTCTGACGAGCGCGAAGCGCGGTATAGCGCGTTGACGCCTCCAATGCCTGAGACAGGACGGCAGTTCTCGCTGGTCGCGGGCGAGCCTTCGGGGGATCTGCTGGCCGGCCTGCTGCTCGATGGATTGAAGGCGCGCTGGCCCGCCATGAAGGCGGTAGGCATCGGAGGCCCGCAGATGATCGCGCGTGGGTTCGAGAGCTGGTGGCCGCAGGAGAAACTCGCCGTGCGCGGTTATGTCGAGGTGCTGCGGCACTACCCCGAGATCGCCACCATTCGTCGACGGCTCAAGGGGCGACTGTTGCGCGAAAGGCCCGAGCTGTTCATCGGCGTCGACGCGCCCGACTTCAATCTGGATCTCGAAACTGCATTGCGAAGCCGTGGCATGAGAACCGCGCACTTCGTCTGCCCGTCGATCTGGGCCTGGCGGCCGGAACGGGTCGAGAAGTTGCGTGCGGCAGCTGATCGTGTGCTGTGCATCTTTCCGTTCGAGCCCGCGCTGCTGGCGAAGGAGGGCATCGCCGCCAGCTATGTCGGGCATCCGCTTGCCAACGTGATTCCGATGACGCCCGACCGGGTCGCCGCGCGCGCGTCGCTTGGCCTGGACCCCGGCGTGTCGGTGGTCGCATTGCTGCCAGGCAGCCGGCGTTCGGAAGTTCGCTATCTCGCGCCGACCTTCTTTGAGGCCGCGGCTCTGATGCAGCGCGCTCGGCCCGAACTGCGGTTCATCGCGCCGGTGCTGCCGAGCCTGCGCACCGAGGTCGAACGACTGCTGCAGGCGAGCGCCATGGCTGGAAAGGTCATGTTGCTCGACGGCCGATCGCACGCGGCCCTCGCGGCTTGCGACGTCACCCTGATCGCCAGCGGCACGGCCACGCTCGAGGCGGCCCTCTTCAAGCGGCCAATGGTGATTGCCTACAACATGAATCGCCTGTCGGCGCAACTCATGCGTCGCAAGAGGCTGCAGCCCTGGGTCGGACTGCCGAATATCCTCTGCGGAGAATTCGTGGTTCCCGAGCTCTTGCAGGAAGAGGCGACGCCCAGGGCACTGGCCGACGCGACCCTGGCCTGGCTCGCCGATCCCGACCGGGCTCACGCCTTGCAACAACGTTTTTGCGCGCTGCATGCTGAATTGCAGCGCGACACGCCGACACTGTGCGCCGATGCGATCCAGAAAGTTCTTGAAGGCTGAACAGGCCAGACTGGCGTGGGACGCGCCCGGGCTCATGGCCGGTGTGGATGAGGCCGGGCGCGGGCCGCTGGCCGGCCCAGTCGTGGCTGCGGCGGTCATCCTGGACGATCAGCGGCCGATCCGCGGGCTGGCTGACTCGAAGACCTTGACCCCTTTGCAGCGCGAGCGGCTGAATGAGGAGATCCTGGCCAAGGCACTGTGCTGTTCGGTGGCACAGGCGAGCGTGGAGGAGATCGACACCCACAACATCCTCCAGGCCACGATGCTTGCGATGCGTCGGGCAGTCGAGGGCCTGCGCCTGAAGCCTGCGAAGGTTCTGGTTGACGGCAACCGCCTGCCGACGCTCAGCGTGCTGGCCGAGGCGGTCGTGAACGGCGATGCAACGGTCAAGGCGATCTCGGCCGCCTCGATTCTGGCGAAGGTGCACCGCGACCGGCTCTGCGAAGACCTGCACGCCGAATTCCCGCACTACGGCTTTGCCGCGCATAAGGGCTACGGCACCCCGGAGCATCTTGAGGCGCTGCTGCGCCATGGTGCCTGCATCCATCACCGCAAGTCGTTCGGGCCCGTGGCCGAAGCGCTGGTGCGGATGGAGGCGGCTTCCGTCACCGTGACGGTGAGCGGCCTTGTGGTCGAAACGACCCGAGTCGATCTGTGGACCGATGAATGAGCTCCGCAGACATCAGCCACGTCAGCTCGCGCGACAACCCACTGCTGAAGGAACTGCGCAAGCTCGCCAACGACCCGGGCGCTTATCGAAAGTCCGGCCGCATCTGGCTTGAAGGCGATCACCTCTGCCGGGCCGCGCGCGAGCGCGGGGTGCGACCGGCCATGGCGGTCTTTGCCGAGTCGCTGTGGCCGGCCGCGCGCATCGAGTGGGCGGGTGCGGCCGACAAGACCATCGTGCTCGCCGATGCCTTGCTCGCCGGCGTAAGCAGCCTGGAGTCCCCCGCGCCGATGGGCTTCGTACTCGACCTGCCCGCGCGCCCGGTCGTCGAGCCCACTGCGCCGACGGTGGTGCTCGACCGCTTGCAGGACGCCGGCAATGTCGGGTCGATCCTGCGCAGCGCCGCGGCATTCGGCTTTGCCCAGGTGATCGCGCTCAAAGGCACGGCGGCGCTATGGGCGCCCAAGGTGCTGCGCGCCGGCATGGGGGCGCATTTCGGGCTGCGGTTGATTGAGGGCGTGGAGATTGACGCGCTCGACGCGCTCGCCGTTCCCTGCATCGCCACCAGCTCGCACCAGGGTGAGTGGCTGCATCGCGCAACCTTGCCTTACCCCTGCGCGTGGCTGATGGGGCACGAAGGGCAGGGCGTCTCCGCGGCCCTGGAGGCGCGCGCTGCCCGCAAAGTGCGAATCGCGCAGCCGGGCGGCGAGGAGTCCCTCAACGTCGCCGCGGCCGCTGCGATCTGTCTTCATGCAAGCGTCGCCGGCGCTGGTTCGTGAGGCCGCCCCGGCTATAATCAAGGGCTTTCCCGCTCACACCCCCGCCCTCAGCGCACGCAAGCCAACCACTCGACGAAGGTCGCGACTCCAGAGTCACATCTTGGGTTCGCTTTGGGCGTCATCCATTCGGAGATCCCAGTGCTTTTGTCTCTCAAGGGAAATTTCCCGCCCGCCATCCTGGCGCTTGCAGACGGCACGGTCTTTCTCGGCAACTCGATCGGCGCCACCGGCGTCTCGACCGGCGAAGTGGTGTTCAACACCGCCATGTCCGGTTACCAGGAAATCCTGACCGACCCGAGCTATTGCCAGCAGATCGTGACGCTCACGTATCCGCACATCGGCAACTATGGCGTCAATGGCGAGGACATCGAGTCCGACAAGATCCACGCCGCGGGCCTGATCATCAAGGACCTGCCCCTGGTCGCATCGAACTTCCGCAAGACGGCCACGCTGAACGAGTATCTGGTGCGAGGCAACACGGTTGCCATCGCCAATATCGACACCCGCAAGCTCACCCGCCATCTGCGCACTTACGGCGCGCAGAACGGCAGCATCCACGGCCTGGCGCAAGGTGAGACCGTGACGCAGGCGTTGATCGACAAGGCCATTGCCGCTGCACAGGCAGCGCCCAGCATGGCCGGGCTCGACCTGGCGAAGGTCGTGTCGGTCAAGGAAACCTATGAATGGACGCAAACCGAGTGGAAGCTCGTGCATGTGGATGGCAAGCCCGGGTACGGCGTGCAGATCACACCGAAGTTCCATGTGGTCGCCTACGACTATGGCGTCAAGAAGAACATTCTGCGCATGATCGCGCAGCGTGGCGCGCGCATCACTGTGGTTCCGGCGCAGACGCCGGCGGCCGATGTGCTCAAGCTCAAGCCCGATGGAATCTTCCTGGCCAATGGCCCCGGCGACCCGGAGCCTTGCGACTACGCCATCGAGAGCACCCGCGAACTGATCGAAACAGGTATCCCGGTCTTCGGCATCTGCCTGGGCCATCAGATCATGGCGCTCGCCTCGGGCGCCAAGACCTTCAAGATGAAGTTCGGCCACCACGGCGCCAACCATCCCGTGAAAGACCTCGACAACGGCCGCGTGAGCATCACCAGCCAGAACCACGGTTTCGCGGTCGACGAGAAGACATTGCCCGCCAACCTGCGTCCCACTCACATCAGCCTGTTCGATAACACGCTGCAAGGGCTGGCACGTACGGACAAGCCGGCATTCTGCTTCCAGGGCCACCCGGAAGCCTCGCCCGGTCCGCACGACATCGGCTACCTGTTCGATCGCTTCACCGCACTCATGCAAAGTCACAAAGAAGGACAGAAGAATGCCTAAGCGCACCGACCTCAAGAGCATCCTCATCATCGGCGCCGGCCCGATCATCATCGGCCAGGCCTGCGAATTCGACTACTCCGGCGTTCAGGCCTGCAAGGCGCTGCGCGAGGAGGGCTACAAGGTCATCCTGATCAACAGCAATCCCGCGACGATCATGACCGACCCGGCCACCGCCGACGTGATCTACATCGAGCCGATCACCTGGCAGACGGTCGAGAAGATCATCGCCAAGGAGCGTCCGGATGCCATCCTGCCGACCATGGGCGGACAGACCGCACTCAACTGCGCGCTCGACCTGTGGCACAACGGCGTGCTCGCCAAGTACAAGGTCGAGCTGATCGGCGCCACGCCCGAAGCCATCGACAAGGCCGAAGACCGTCTCAAGTTCAAGGACGCGATGACCAAGATCGGCCTGGGCTCGGCACGCTCGGGCATCGCTCATTCGCTGGACGAGGCCTGGGCCGTCCAGAAGACGGTCGGCTTCCCGGTGGTGATCCGCCCCAGCTTCACGCTCGGCGGCACCGGCGGCGGCATCGCCTACAACCCGGAAGAGTTCGAAACCATCTGCAAGCGCGGCCTGGAGGCCTCGCCCACCAATGAGCTGCTCATCGAAGAGTCGCTGCTCGGCTGGAAAGAGTACGAGATGGAAGTGGTGCGCGACAAGGCGGACAACTGCATCATCGTCTGCTCGATCGAGAATCTGGACCCGATGGGCGTGCACACCGGCGATTCGATCACCGTGGCCCCGGCGCAGACCCTATCGGACAAGGAATACCAGATCCTGCGCAATGCCTCGCTGGCCGTCCTGCGCGAGATCGGCGTCGATACCGGCGGCTCGAACGTTCAGTTCTCGATCAATCCCAAGGACGGCCGCATGGTCGTGATCGAGATGAACCCGCGCGTGTCGCGCTCGTCGGCCCTGGCCTCCAAGGCCACGGGCTTTCCGATCGCCAAGGTCGCGGCCAAGCTGGCCGTGGGCTACACGCTCGACGAATTGCGCAACGAGATCACGGGCGGCGCGACGCCCGCGAGTTTCGAGCCCAGCATCGACTATGTGGTCACCAAGATCCCGCGCTTTGCGTTCGAGAAATTCCCCCAGGCCGACTCGCGCCTGACGACCCAGATGAAGTCCGTGGGCGAGGTCATGGCCATGGGCCGCACCTTCCAGGAGTCCTTCCAGAAGGCACTGCGCGGGCTCGAAGTCGGTGTCGATGGTCTCAACGAGAAGACGCAGGACCGCGAAGTGCTCGAGAAGGAACTTGGCGAGCCGGGCCCCGACCGCATCTGGTACGTTGGCGACGCTTTTGCCATGGGCCTGAGCGTGGACGAGGTGTTCGCGCTGACGAAGATCGACCCCTGGTTCCTGGTGCAGATCGAGGAGATCGTGAAGATCGAACTCGAACTCGAGACCAAGTCCCTCGACGACATCGACCGCGACACGTTGCTCGCGCTCAAGAAGAAGGGCTTCTCCGACCGCCGCCTCGCGCGCCAGCTGAAGACCACCGACACCGCCATCCGCGAGAAGCGGCGCGCTCTTGGCGTTCGCCCGGTCTACAAGCGCGTCGATACCTGCGCGGCCGAGTTCGCGACCAACACCGCCTACATGTATTCGACCTACGAGGACGAGTGCGAGGCCGCGCCGACCGACAAGAAGAAGATCATGGTGCTCGGGGGCGGCCCGAACCGCATCGGCCAGGGCATCGAGTTCGACTACTGCTGCGTGCATGCCGCGCTTGCCCTGCGCGAGGACGGCTACGAGACCATCATGGTCAATTGCAACCCCGAGACCGTCTCGACCGATTACGACACCAGCGACCGGCTGTACTTCGAGCCCCTCACGCTGGAAGACGTGCTCGAAATCGTCGACAAGGAAAAGCCGACCGGCGTGATCGTGCAATACGGTGGCCAGACGCCGCTCAAGCTTGCGCTCGACCTCGAAGCCAATGGCGTGCCGATCATCGGTACGAGCCCTGACATGATCGACGCGGCCGAAGACCGCGAACGCTTCCAGAAGCTGCTGCACGAACTCAAGCTGCGGCAGCCTCCCAACGCAACCGCGCGCACCGAGGCGGAGGCGCTCGAGAAGGCCGCAGCGCTGGGCTATCCGCTGGTGGTCCGTCCAAGCTACGTGCTCGGCGGCCGCGCGATGGAAATCGTCCACGAGCAACGCGACCTGGAGCGCTACATGCGCGAGGCCGTCAAGGTCAGCAATGATTCGCCGGTGCTGCTCGATCGATTCCTGAACGATGCCGTCGAATGCGATGTCGACTGCCTGCGCGATGCCGAAGGCGCTACCCTGATCGGTGGCGTCATGGAGCATATCGAGCAGGCCGGTGTGCACTCGGGCGACTCCGCCTGCTCCTTGCCGCCCTACAGCCTGAAGGCCGAGACCATCGCCGAACTCAAGAGGCAAAGCGCGGCCATGGCCGAGGCCCTCAACGTGGTCGGCCTCATGAACGTGCAGTTCGCGATCCAGGAGAAGGATGGCCAGGATGTGATCTACGTGCTGGAAGTGAACCCGCGCGCCTCCCGTACGGTGCCCTTCGTGAGCAAGGCCACCGGCATCCAGCTCGCCAAGGTGGCGGCCCGCTGCATGGCGGGTCAGTCGCTGGCTTCGCAGGGCGTCACCAAGGAAGTCACGCCGCCTTATTTCAGCGTCAAGGAGGCCGTCTTCCCCTTCGTCAAGTTCCCCGGCGTCGACACCATCCTCGGTCCTGAAATGAAGTCGACCGGCGAGGTGATGGGTGTGGGCAAGACCTTCGGCGAAGCCTTCGTGAAGTCGCAAATCGGCGCCGGCACGCATTTGCCGAAGTCGGGCAAGGTCTTCATTTCGGTCAAGAACAACGACAAGCCGCGTGCGGTGGACGTTGCGCGCGGCCTGGCCGCGCTGGGCTTCGAGCTCATCGCGACCAAGGGCACGGCCGCTGCGATCAACGCCGCGGGCATCGCCTGCGCGGTTGTCAACAAGGTCACCGAGGGCCGCCCGCATATCGTCGACATGATCAAGAACAAGGAAATCGCGCTGGTGATCAACACGGTTGAGGAGCGCCGCAACGCCATCGCCGACTCCCGCCAGATCCGGACCTCGGCACTACTGGCCCGCGTCACCACCTTCACGACCATCTTCGGCGCCGAGGCCGCAGTCGAAGGCATGCGCCACATGGATGAGCTCGGCGTGATCTCGATCCAGGAAATGCACAAGCAGCTCGCACTCGCCGCGTAGCCGCATGAAGACCTCGCCGATGGAAACGCAGCTCGTTGAACTCGATCTGGCCGACTGGAATGGCGCCGCGCCGAACGAGGCATGGATCGCTGCGCTCGAGTCGGGCAAGGTGCTGTACTTTCCTCGGCTCGGCTTCGAGGTGCTGCCCGAAGAGCGCGCATTGCTCACGCCGAGGCTGCTTTCGCCCGATGTGCGCAACATCAGCCTGGACGCGCAAGGACACCTCAAGGGCGTGGCGGGGGACGACGCGATCCAGCGCTCCGCCGCGGCGATGATCGGGCGCTTCCGTGCGCAGGCGCAGCAGCTCATCCATGGACTGCTGCCTCATTACACGCCGGCGCTGCGGCTCGCCCCGACCAGCTTCCGTCCGGCGCAGGTCGAAACGCGCGTGCAGTCCTGGCGAGCTGACGATCGTCGCCTCCACGTCGATGCCTTCCCCTCCCGTCCCAACTACGGTGAACGCATCCTCAGGGTGTTTACCAACGTCAATCCCGACGGCGCACCGCGCGAATGGCGGGTGGGCGAGCCCTTCGAGACAGTGGCCAGGCGCTTTCTTCCCCGTGCCAAGCCTTACTCGCGCTGGCAGGCCCGCCTCCTGCGGGCTTTGCGAGTGACGAAATCCCTGCGCAGCGAGTATGACCATCTGATGCTCCAGCTTCACGATGGCATGAAATCCGACCTGAGCTACCAGAAAAACGCCGAGCAGCAGACCGTGCTTTTCCCCCCGGGCTCGGTGTGGGTATGCTTTTCTGACCAGACCTCGCACGCCGTCATGTCGGGCCAATACATGCTCGAACAGACGCTGCACCTGCCCCCTGCGAGGCAATACAATCCGAATTCGAGCCCGCTCGCCATCCTGAGCCGGCTGACCGGACGCAAACTCGTCTGATCTTTCTCTCCCATCCGACCGCCGAACGGCATCGTTCGGCGGTTTCGCTTTATGGAGCAAACAACATGGCAACCATTCCCATCACCAAGCGTGGCGCAGAGAAGCTGCGCGAAGAACTCCACCGGCTCAAGACGGTCGACCGGCCGTGGGTCATCAACTCGATCGCCGAAGCGAGAGCGCAGGGTGACCTGAGCGAGAACGCCGAATACGAGGTCGCCAAGGATCGCCAGGGCTTCATCGAAGGACGCATCCAGGACATCGAAGGCAAGCTGTCGGCGGCCCAGATCATCGACCCGTCGCAACTCGATGCCGGCGGCAAGGTCGTATTCGGATCCACCGTCGAGCTGGAAGAGGAAAAGACCGGAGAGGCGGTCAAGTACCAGATCGTCGGCGAGGACGAAGCCGATCTGAAGCTGGGGCTCATCAACATCTCCAGTCCGATCGCCCGTGCCTTGATCGGCAAGGAAGAGGGCGATACGGCCGAAGTGCAGGCGCCAGGCGGCGTGAAGCGCTACGAGATCGTGGCCGTCAGCTACCTCTGACGGGCCACCGGGCATGAAGGACCGCATCGCGCTGCTTCTGGCCGCCCTCTGGTGGGGTAGCCTGACGACGATCGGCTTCCTGGTTGTTCCGATGCTGTTCGCCAGGATCGGCAGTCCTGCCGTGGCCGGCAATTTTGCGGGCCAGTTGTTCGCGGCCCAGAGCTGGGTTGCAATCGGTTGCGGCCTGGTGCTCCTGATCCATTTCCGGGCCAAGGCGGACGAGCGCATGGATGGGCCGGCGCGAAATGCCATTGGCCTCGTTCTGGCGGCCTTGCTGCTGGCCCTGCTGCAGGAATACGCCGTCGCACCCCACATCCTGGCGCGCGACAACCTGAAGCTCTGGCACGCGGTCGGCAGCGGCATGTACCTCGGCCAATGGCTTTGCGCCGGTGTACTGCTCTGGCGCATGGGGCCGCGCCCGCGCGCCGATTGAAGACCGACCGATCACGCCTTCCAGAATGCAGTGATCCAGCGCGCGGGTCGTATGAACCGGAAGCGCCGATTGCGCCGCCCCGCCAGGGCGTCGGGCGGATTGCACTCCCCATGGAAGACCATGATGCGGGCGTCGTGAGGCACGAAAGGTTCGCGCCAGTAGTTCAGGGGCCAGGTCGGAATGCCGTGGTACTTGAAGCTCGGGCACCATTCGGCCGGCCAGTACTTCAACTTGCCTTGCCGGTGGAGAAAATCGGACAAGTAGGCCTGTTCGTTGCGAAATTCCTTCTGCACCGCATCCATGTTCTCGCGGAAATTGGCCAGAACATCCGCGTGCGCGCCCAGTTCGAAGCGATATACCGACGAGTTCCCGGTGATACGCCGTCGCCGCCAGGGCCGCTCGTAGTCGTGGATGATCAGGAACTCGCCGGGGTATTCGAAGAACGCGTCGAGACTGCCGACGACGACGACGTCGAGATCAACGAACAGGGCAGTCCCACGCAGGCCATGGAGGTCCCGCTCGAAGGTGGTCAGCTTTTTCCAGGCGCGGTCGACCTGTCCAGGTGCCAGTTCCAGGTCCAGCGGCGGTATCGGCAGGCATTGGACCTCGCTGCGGATGCCCTTGCTGTCATCGGTCAGGCAGACGAAGTTGAAGTCGCCGCTCAGATGCCGCCGCACCATCGCATAGAGGCGATTGACGTAGTCGGGCCCGTACTTCGTGCCCCACTTCATGCAGAGGACATGGCGCTGCCGCCCTCCTTCCGGCTGGCTCGGCATCCTCAGTCGCCCTGGCGACGCTTCTTGACTGACAGCGGCCTCTTGGCCTTTGCCCGCTTGATCGTGCCGCCTGGGGTCAGGCGCTGGTTGCCGAGCACGCGCAGGGTCTTGATTTCGGGGTGTTGCCCGAAACGCTTGGCGTACTTGATGACCTTGACATCGCGCGGACCCGGCATGCGGTCCTCGTCGATTGCGCGTTCCTTCTCGGGTATCGGCCGCCAGAGCACGAGCAGCTTGCCGATGTGCTGGATCGGCGCTGCGCTCAATTCGTCGGCGAGCGTCTGCAGCATCGCTTCGCGCGCGGGGCGGTCGTCGGAGAACACGCGCACTTTGATCAGGCCATGGGCCTTGAGTGCGGCGTCGGCTTCCTTCTTGACGGCTGGTGTAAGCCCGTCGCCACCGATCATGACGATCGGATCCAGATGGTGCGCTTCGGAGCGGTGCACCTTGCGCTGCGCAGGGGTAAGTTGAATGGCGGGCATCCCCGTATTATCGAGTGTCAATGAATCCCAAATCGAAAAGCAAGAAAGTCAATAAGGCGTGGCTGCATGACCACATCAACGATCCGTACGTGAAATTGGCCACCCGAGAGGGCTATCGGGCCCGCGCCGCCTACAAACTCAAGGAAATCGACGAGACCTTTGGCTTGATCCGGCCCGGGCAGGTGGTGGTCGACCTGGGCTCGACGCCAGGGGCCTGGAGCCAGTATGTGAGGCGGAAGATGTCACCTTCCGGCGCCGCTGCCGGTGCGCTCGACGGCACCATCATTGCGCTCGACCTCCTGCCGATGGAGCCGATCGAGGGCGTGACCTTCCTGCAGGGGGATTTTCGGGAAGCCGAGGTGCTCGAACAACTGGAGCGCGTCCTGAATGGCCGCCTTGCGGATGTGGTCATTTCGGACATGGCTCCCAATCTGTCCGGGATTGCATCGGCCGATACGGCCCGCATTGCGCATCTCGTGGAGCTTGCCATCGAGTTCGCGCGGCATCATATGAAGCCGGAGGGCGCGCTCGTCGCCAAGGTCTTCCACGGCAGTGGCTACAGCGAGCTCACCCGGCTCTTCAAGGACAATTTTCGAGTGGCAAAGCCGGTCAAACCCAAGGCCTCGCGCGACAAGTCGTCGGAGACCTTCATGGTGGGAATCGGGCTCAGGACTGGTCTCGAAAACGGGCTCAACAATGCCGATACGAATTGATACGCGGCGGAGGGCTGTGCGCGTCGGTTGAAAACCATCGCCGTCATAGGCTCTCCATAGGGAAATTCCGACGTTTCGCAGGTTGAAAAGCCTAAAATGAACGCCAATTGCTTGCCCTCGGCGCTGCTTTTCTTTTTCCGTCGGCATGCGCTTTTGACCTGGAGCTTCGTTTGAACAATCAGTGGTTTTCCAAAGTAGCCGTCTGGCTCGTCATCGCGATGGTGTTGTTCACTGTGTTCAAGCAGTTCGACACCCGCGGCGTGGCGGGAGCGGGCAGCGTCGGCTATTCCGACTTTCTCGAGGAAGTTCGCAACAACCGCATCAAGAGCGCCACGATCCAGGAAGGCCAGGGCGGCAGCGAGATCGTCGCGATCACCAACGACGACCGCAAGATTCGCACGACTGCCACCTACCTTGATCGTGGGCTAGTCGGCGACCTGATCGCCAATAACGTCAAGTTCGATGTCAAGCCGCGCGAAGAGGGCTCGCTCCTGATGACGCTGTTGGTGAGTTGGGGGCCAATGTTGCTGCTGATTGGAGTCTGGGTCTATTTCATGCGACAGATGCAAGGAGGTGGCAAAGGCGGCGCCTTCAGCTTCGGCAAGAGCAAGGCCCGCATGCTCGACGAGAACAACAACCAGGTCACTTTCGCCGACGTCGCGGGCTGCGACGAAGCCAAGGAAGAGGTCAAGGAGGTCGTCGACTTCCTGAAGGACCCTGCCAAGTTCCAGAAGCTCGGCGGCCGCATTCCGCGAGGATTGCTGCTGGTCGGCCCGCCTGGAACCGGCAAGACGTTGCTGGCGAAGGGTATTGCCGGTGAGGCCAAGGTTCCCTTCTTCTCGATTTCAGGCTCGGACTTCGTCGAAATGTTCGTCGGCGTGGGCGCGGCCCGCGTGCGCGACATGTTCGAGAACGCCAAGAAGAACGCACCCTGCATCATCTTCATCGATGAAATCGACGCGGTCGGCCGCCAGCGCGGCGCGGGCTTGGGCGGTGGCAACGACGAGCGCGAGCAGACCCTGAACCAGATGCTGGTCGAAATGGACGGCTTCGAAACCAACCTGGGCGTGATCGTGGTCGCCGCGACCAACCGGCCTGACATCCTCGATGCAGCCTTGCTGCGCCCCGGGCGTTTCGACCGCCAGGTCTACGTGACGCTGCCGGACATCCGTGGTCGCGAACAGATCCTCAACGTCCACATGCGCAAGGTGCCGCTGGGCCAGGACGTGAACCCGAGCGTCATCGCACGCGGCACCCCTGGCATGTCGGGCGCCGATCTGGCCAACCTGTGCAATGAGGCCGCGCTGATGGCTGCGCGCCGTAATGCGCGCGTTGTCGAGATGCAGGACTTCGAGAAGGCCAAGGACAAGATCTTCATGGGCCCGGAGCGCAAGAGCATGGTGATGCCCGAGGAGGAGCGCCGCAATACGGCCTACCATGAGTCTGGCCATGCGCTGATCGGCAAGCTGTTGCCCAAGTGCGATCCGGTGCACAAGGTCACCATCATTCCTCGCGGCCGTGCGCTGGGCGTCACGATGAGCCTGCCGGCACAGGACCGCTACAGCTACGATCGCGAGTACATGCTCAACCAGATCAGCATGCTGTTCGGCGGCCGCATCGCAGAAGAAGTGTTCATGCACCAGATGACTACGGGTGCCAGCAATGACTTCGAACGTGCCACGCAGATCGCCCGCGACATGGTAATGCGGTACGGCATGACCGAGTCACTTGGACCGATGGTGTACGCCGAGAACGAAGGCGAAGTCTTCCTCGGCCGTTCCGTCACCAAGACCACCAACATGAGCGAATCGACCATGCAGAAGGTTGACGCCGAGGTGCGCCGCATCATCGACGAGCAATATGCCCTGGCGCGTCGCCTGATCGAAGAGAACAGCGACAAGATGCATGCGATGGCCAAGGCCTTGCTCGAATGGGAAACCATCGACTCCGAGCAACTCGACGACATCATGGCCGGACGCGCGCCGCGGCCGCCCAAGGATTGGGCACCGCGCATTCCGCCTTCGGGCAGCGGCGGTGGAAGTGGCGGTACCCCGGCGGTCAACCCGGATCCGGCACCCACGGCGGCCTGAGCATGACGCTTTGGCGATCAACGGGGCCTCTGGCCCCGTTTTTTCATTGGGGGATCGCATGATCGCGATCTGGCGCACGACGCGCTTTGCGATCGATCTGTCGCAGCCTCGGGTGATGGGCATCGTCAACGTCACCCCCGACTCCTTCTCCGATGGCGGCGCGCACGCGTCGACGGACGCGGCTGTGCGGCATTGCCAACATCTGGTGGACGAAGGGGCAGATATTCTCGACATCGGCGGAGAGTCGACGCGGCCGGGCAGTCCTGCGCTGCCGCTCGACGTCGAACTCGCGCGTGTGCTGCCTGTGCTGCGTGAGGCCCTGAAACTGCAGGTACCGATTTCCGTCGACACCTACAAACCCGAGGTGATGCGCGCGGCGCTTGACCATGGCGCGGACATCATCAACGACATATGGGCGCTTCGCCAGCCCGGCGCCCGGGCAGCCGTTGCGGGCCATTCCTCCTGCGGCATCTGCCTGATGCACATGCATCGCGACCCGCAGACCATGCAGCTCGCGCCGATGGAGGGCGACGTGGTTCCCGCGGTGCGCGCGTTTCTGGAGCGGCAGGCAGCAGCGCTCTTGCCGTTCAATGTCGATCCGGCGCGCATCGTTCTTGATCCGGGCATTGGTTTCGGCAAGACGGTGGCGCAAAACTTTGCCTTGCTTGCGCGTCAGCATGAATTGCTGAATGCCGGCTGGCCTCTGTTGGCGGGCTGGTCGCGCAAGTCCTCGCTCGGTGCGGTCTCGGGCATCGACGCGGCGGGCGAGCGCATGGTGCCCAGTGTGACTGCGGCGGTGCTCGCCGCCGAGCGCGGAGCATCGATCGTTCGCGTGCACGATGTGCGAGAGACAATCGCCGCATTGGCTGTCTGGCGTGCGATGAACAAAGAGCAACAAGGACAGGAGCCCCATTCATGACCAGAAAGTATTTCGGCACCGACGGCATCCGCGGCACGGTCGGTCAGCCGCCCATCACGCCCGACTTCGTATTGCGGCTTGCCCACGCCGTCGGCCGAGTGCTCAAGAGGACCGAGACCCGCCCGACGGTGTTGATCGGCAAGGACACGCGCATCTCGGGCTACATGCTCGAATCGGCGCTCGAATCCGGATTCAATTCGGCTGGCGTCGACGTTGTGCTCCTCGGGCCGCTGCCGACCCCCGGCGTCGCCTACCTGACGCGAGCTCAGCGCGCCAGCCTGGGGGTTGTGATCAGCGCGAGCCACAACGCGTTTCCGGACAACGGCATCAAGTTCTTCAGCGCCCAGGGCCGGAAGCTCAGTGACGAATGGGAACTCGCGGTGGAGGCGGCGCTCGAGGAAGCTCCGGTCTGGGCTGATTCCGCGCAGCTCGGAAAGGCGCGCCGGCTCAATGATGCGCCCGGCCGCTACATCGAATTCTGCAAGAGCACCTTCGCCAGCGACCTCACGCTGCGAGGCATGAAGCTGGTGGTCGATGGCGCGCACGGTGCTGCTTATTCGGTGGCGCCACAAGTGTTCCATGAGTTGGGTGCGGACGTCACGAGCATCGGCTGCGCGCCCGACGGGCTGAACATCAACAAGGACGTCGGGGCCACGCATCCGCAGGCCCTGATCGACGCGGTCCGCGCACGCGCGGCGGACTATGGCATCGCGCTCGACGGGGACGCGGACCGGCTGCAACTCGTGGATGCCAGCGGACGGCTCTTCAATGGCGACGAGTTGCTCTACCTGATGGTGATGGAGCGCATCGCGCGCGGCGAAAAGCCATCGGGTGTGGTCGGTACGCTGATGACCAACAAGGCGGTCGAGGTGGCGCTGCGGGGCCTGGGCATCGAGTTCGTGCGCGCCCGCGTGGGCGATCGCTATGTCCTCGAAGAGCTCGAGAAGCGCCACTGGTTGCTGGGCGGCGAGGGTTCCGGCCACCTGCTCGCGCTTGATCGCCACACGACGGGCGACGGCATCGTGAGCGCGCTTCAGGTCCTGCAGGCCTGCGTGCGCAGCGGAAAGCGCGTTGGGGAGTTGCTGGCAGGCGTGACGCTGTTCCCCCAGACGCTCATCAATGTTCGGCTCGCGCCAGGACAGGACTGGAAGGCCAGCGCGTCGCTGGCGGCCGAGATCCTGCGCGCGGAAGCCGAACTCGGCGATTCGGGGCGGGTGTTGATTCGCGCCAGCGGTACCGAGCCGCTCCTGCGCGTCATGGTCGAGGCGCGCGACGCATCGCGGGCCGAGGCTTGCGCGCAACGGCTGGCTGCGACTGTCAAGGAAGGCTGAGGATGCTGGTTGACATCCAGTTCGTCGACTATCGAAATCCGGTGCACGCCCGGGCACTCGTCGATTTGCTGGACGCCTACGCACGCGACCCTGCCGGCGGAGGCACGGCGCTGGCCGCTGAGGTGCTGGATCAGCTCCCCGCGGCATTGGCTGCACTGCCGCATGCGTTCAGCGTGCTGGCCTACGAGAGCGAACAGCCGGTGGGCCTCATCAATTGCATCGAGGGCTTTTCGACTTTTGCGTGCAAGCCTCTGGTGAATGTGCACGATGTGATCGTCCTGGCCAGCCACCGCGGCCAGAGAATCGCGCAACTCATGCTCGGCCGCGTCGAGCAAGAGGCCAGGCGCCGAGGTGCATGCAAGCTCACGCTCGAAGTGCTCTCGGGCAACCCGAGCGCACTGCGGGCGTACGAGCGCGAAGGCTTTGAGGGCTATCGGCTCGACCCGGCCTTCGGCTCCGCGATGTTCCTGCAGAAGATGCTCTGAGCCAGGCTTCCCTGCATGCTGTGGTTGCGACCCCCTTGCCGGGGGCGCTCCCGCGCGGGATTGCCGATCAGAAGCGCGTGACCGGCATCTCGTCGTCGCCCTTGCTGGGCGCATACTTGCCCAGTTCCCATTTGGCGATCGCATTGCGGTGCACCTCGTCCGGGCCATCCGCAAAACGCAAGGTTCGCGCGCCGGCATAGGCATAGGCGAGCGGGAAGTCGTCGCACATGCCCCCACCGCCGTGCACTTGCATGGCCCAGTCGATCACCTGGCAGGCCATGCTGGGCGCCACCACCTTGATCATCGCGATCTCGGTCTTTGCGACCTTGTTGCCCGCTACATCCATCAGCCATGCCGCCTTGAGCGTGAGCAGGCGCGCCATGTCGATCTTGCAGCGTGCTTCGGCGATGCGCTCCTGCGTGACGGTTTGCGATGCGACCGTCTTGCCGAAGGCCACGCGCGCGGAAGCCCGCTTGCACATGAGTTCCAACGCGCGCTCGGCCAGGCCGATCAGGCGCATGCAGTGGTGAATGCGTCCAGGGCCAAGGCGGCCTTGCGCGATCTCGAAACCACGGCCTTCGCCCAGCAGGATATTTCCAACGGGCACGCGCACATTCTCGAAGTACATCTCGACATGCCCGTGCGGAGCGTCGTCGTAGCCCATCACGTTGAGGGGGCGCACAATGCGGATGCCTTTGGCATCCGCAGGCACCACCACCATGCTCTGCTGCGAGTGCCTTGGCGCGTCGGGATCGGTCTTGCCCATGGTGATGTAGACCGCGCAGCGTGGGTCTGCAGCGCCTGAGATCCACCATTTGCGGCCGTTGATCACATACTCGTCGCCTTGGCGCTCGATGCGGGTCGCGATGTTGGTGGCGTCGCTCGACGCGACGTCGGGCTCGGTCATTGCAAAGGCCGAGCGGATCTGCCCTTCGAGCAGCGGCTTGAGCCAGCGCGCCTTGATCTCGTCCGAGCCGTAGCGAGCGATGGTCTCCATGTTGCCGGTGTCCGGTGCCGAGCAGTTGAAGGCTTCGCTGGCCCATGGCACGCGTCCCATGATCTCTGCGAGCGGTGCGTACTCCTGGTTGGTCAGGCCCGCCCCTTCATAGCCCGAGGCCGCTGCGCTGTCGACCGGAAGAAACAAGTTCCAGAGGCCTTGCGCTTTCGCCTTGTCCTTGAGCCTTTCGACCGTCTTGAGCGCGGTCCAGCGCTTGCCCGCGGCGGTGTTGGCCACCAGTTCGGCCGCGTACTCGGCTTCGGCAGGGTAGATGTAGTCGTCCATGAACGCGGTGACGCGCTTCTGCAAGTCCTTGGTCTTGGCCGAGTATTCGAAGTCCATGTTGTCTCCTGTGAATGTGGGAATGGCTTCAGGCCTTCTGCGCAAATCGCCAGGCCATCTCGGCCATGGGGCGCGCGCCGCGGCCGGACGCCACCGCCTGTTCGCTCGAGGCGGTACCGGCCTCGACGCGCTTGGCGATGCCCTGCAGGATCGCGGCCATGCGAAACAGGTTGTAGGCCTGGTAGAAGTTCCAATCGGGTGCCAGCGCTTCGGGCGTCGTGAGGCGCGTGCGGTCGCAGTAGCTGCGGATGTATTCGCTTTCGGTCGGAATGCCCAGGCTCTTCAGGTCGAGCCCGCCGAGGCCGCGGAAAGCCCCCGGAGCGATGTGCCACGACATGCAGTGGTAGCTGAAATCGGCGAGGGGGTGTCCCAGCGTCGAAAGCTCCCAGTCGAGAACGGCGATCGCGCGCGGCTCGGTCGGGTGGAACATCAGGTTGTCGAGGCGGTAGTCTCCATGCACGATCGAGGTCATCCTCTCGTCGCGGGCACTGGCGGGCATATGGGCGGGCAGCCATTCCATCAGCCTGTCCATTTCAGGAATAGGCTGGGTGATCGACGCGACGTACTGCTTGCTCCAGCGGCCGATCTGGCGCTCGAAATAGTTGCCCGGCTTGCCGTAGTCGGCGAGGCCGCGTTCGGCGAACTTCACCGTGTGCAGCGCCGCGATGACGCGGTTCATCTCGTCGTAGATGGCGCCGCGTTCGGCGTTGCTCATGCCGGGGAGGGATTGGTCCCACAGCACGCGTCCGGCCATGAACTCCATCACATAGAAAGCCCTGCCGATGACAGCCTCGTCTTCACACAGGCAATACATGCGGGGCACCGGCACGTCCGTACCGGCGAGGCCGCTCATGACCTTGAACTCGCGCTCGACCGCATGGGCCGAAGGCAGCAGCTTGGCGACCGGGCCCGGTTTGGCGCGCATCACGTAGCTCTGCGAGCGAGTGATGAGTTTGTAGGTCGGGTTGGATTGCCCCCCCTTGAACATTTCGACCGTCAGTGGTCCCTTGAAGCCGTCCAGGTTCTTCTCGAGCCACGCGGTCAGCGCTTCGATGTCGACGCTGTGCTGCTTGGAGACGGCACGGGTGCCGACGAAGTTGGTGAAGTCCTGGGTCATGTCTCTGCAGTGGGTGTCTGTTATTGATCGTCGGCTTCAGAGATGCGCATCAGCGCGGCGCGATCCTTCACCACCAGCCCACCCGGCTCGATGCGGATCGCCTCCTCGCGCTCCATGGCCTTGAGTTCCTGGTTGACGCGTTGGCGCGAGGCGCCCAGCAACTGCGCGAGTTCTTCTTGCGCCAAGTGCAGGCCAATGCGCATCTGGCTGCCATCCTCCAGCGTCGGCACGCCGTAGCTGCGAACCAGATGGATGAGCTGCTTGGCGAGCCGCGCTCGCAAGGGCAGGGTGTTGAGGTCCTCGACCAGGCCGAACAGCTGGCGAATGCGTCTGGCCTGCAGGCGCATCAGCGCCTCGTAGAGTTCGACGTGGTTGGAAAGGATCTTCTGGAAATCTGCGCGGGCCACACAGAGAATCGTGGTTTCGCCATGCGCATAGGCGTCGTGCGTGCGCCGGTCCCCATCGAACATCGCCACGTCGCCGAACCAGATGCCGGGCTCCACGTAGGTCAGCGTCACCTGCTTGCCTGACACCGCCGTCGAACTCACGCGCACCGCGCCCTTCGCGCATGCGATCCACTGCTCGGGCGGATCGCCGCGAGCGGCGATCAGATCGCCGTCCTTGTATCGTTTGACGTAAGCACATCGAAGAATATCGTGGCGCAGTGATGGAGAGAGGGAAGAGAACCAGCGACCACCGTTGATCGCCTCACGTTCTTCGATGGTAAGAATGGGGTCGTCCATGGACTGTCCTGTCGGAGACTGAAAGACTAGGGGTTGTCACGAGAGCGACGCGGCGCTATTCGTAGCGCGGCGTCTGCTTGGCCAGGAAGGCGGCGATCCCGATGCCGGCGTTGACGTGATGCAGGTTGCGCACGAAGTGGTCCCGCTCCTGCGACAGCTGCGTACCCAGCGCCGCACCGCGAGCTTCGCTGAGCAGCTCCTTGATGCTGGCCAGCGAATTGGGCGCGCGCGCGTTGAGGCGCGTCGCCAGCGCGAGCGCTGCGGCGAGGGCCTGGCCGTTCTCGGTGATCTCGTTGACCAGGCCGAGCGCGTGCAGGCGCGGTGCCTGGAACTTTTCTCCCAGCATGAGCCATTCGCTCGCCAGTTGGCGCGGCAAGGCTTGCCCCAGGTGCCAGCTCAGGCCGCCGTCCGGTGACAGTGCGACGTTGCTGTACGAAGCGGCGAACACCGAATCACGTGCCGCCACGATGAAGTCGCAGGCCATCGCCAGCGAGAAGCCAGCGCCGGCCGCCGCACCTTCGACAGCCGCGATGACGGGCTTGGGAAAGGTGCGAATCGAATCGATCCAGGTGTGCAACGCCTCGATGCTCTCCGCCTGCACCGAGGGCTCGCGACCGCGGTTGGCTGAAAGGCGTTGCAACGAGCCCCCGGCGCAGAACCATGCGCCTTCGCCGACAAGGACCACGCTGCGGATCTCATTGTTGCTCTCGGCACCATTGAGCGCTTCGATGCCGGCTGCATACATCTCGGGGCCCAGCGCGTTACGTTGCGACGGATTGGACAGTGTGAGCACCATCGTGCTTCCTTCGCTCGTGCTCTTGAGTTCTGCGGTCATCGATGTCTCTTACTCTTCTTGGTGGGTGAGGCTCAGGCCGAGAGCGCCGCGGCGGCGCAGCCAGGGGCTCGGCCGATAACGCGGGTCGCCATAGACGGTCTGGAGGTTGAACAGGATTTCGAGCACGTTGGTCGGCCCGTACAGGTCGCCCATCGCCAGCGGGCCCTGAGGGTAGCCGAGGCCGAGCCGAACCGCGGTTTCGAGATCAGCCGGCGAGCAAACGCCTTGTTGGCACATGTCCGAAGCGATATTCACGATCGTTCCGATCACTCGTTGCGTGATGAAGCCGCCGCTGTCGCGGATCACGCTCACGGGTTTTCCGTCCCGAGCGAACAGCGCATGCGCGGCGTCGCGCATGTCGCGCCGCGTCGCGGGGTTGGTCGCCAGCACGCGCCGCCTGGTGGCGGCGTCCTCCACCATGAGGTCGATGCCGATCGTGCGGGTCGCGTCGAGACGTTCGACAGCGGCCACGGTTGTCACGTCGAAGCCCAGARGCGCAACCAGGATCAAGGCGGCCGAGGAGGGCGTCGCGCCGCTTTCGAGCTGTGCGCCCAGCGTATGGACAAGTCTCAGGAGATCGGGCCGTCGCGCGGCGCGCGGCGACACCCAAACCGCGGGAATCGTGTCGACTGCGGGTACCGGGGGTTCCGGAGGAACCTGCATGATGCCGTCGAGGTAGCGGTAGAAGCCCTCGCCGGTCTTGCGTCCCAGGGCGCCGGCAGCAAGGCGCTGGGCGGTGATCACGCTTGGCCGAAACCGTGGTTCGTCGTAGTACTGGCGGTAGATCGACTCCATCACGGGATGGGAGACGTCAAGCGCCGTGAGATCGAGCAGTTCGAACGGACCGAGTCGAAAGCCAGCCTGGTCCTTCAGGATGCGGTCGATCGTTGCGAAGTCGGAAACGCCCTCGCCGACGATGCGCAGCGCCTCGGTGCCGTACCCGCGCCCCGCATGGTTGACGATGAAGCCAGGAGTGTCCTTGGCCTGCACCGCGCTGTGACCCATCTGTGCGGCGTATCCGGCCAGACGCTCGCAAACCTCGGCCTCCGTCTTGAAGCCTGCAACGACCTCGACGACCTTCATGAGAGGGACAGGGTTGAAGAAGTGGAAACCCGCCATGCGCCCGGGATGGGCCATCACTGCCGCGATAGCCGTGACCGAGAGAGAGGAGGTGTTGGTCGCCAGAATGGCGGAGGACGCGGCATTGGCTTCGAGTTCGCGAAACAGCTTGCGCTTAATCTCGAGATCCTCAACCACAGCCTCGATCACCAGATCGCAACCAGAGAGCGCCTGCATCGACTCGGCGGCGTGGATCCGTGCGGACAGCGCGTCGCGCTGTGCTTCGTCCAGCTTGCCTTTCTCATGCAGTTTTTGCCATTGCGCAAGGATGGCGTCGCGTCCGCGCATCGCCGCGCCCTCGAAGCTGTCGAGTAGCAAGACTTGGCTGCCGGCTTGTGCTGCAATCTGGGCGATGCCCCGGCCCATGGCGCCCGCGCCCACAACGCCTATGTTGGAAAAATTCACAGTCATTTGATAATTGTCTCTCGACGGATGGATGGACCTGACCCTCATGTCAGAATGTGACAACTTTCGGTTACTTTTCTTATTCGCTCCATTTTGCAGATCCCACGACTAGCGGCGGCCCTCTTTCTACTGGGGTCTGTCCTTGATTCTTCGGCCTTGACGATCGGACGACCCCAAGGGGCCGTCTGGATCGGCAAGCCGCTGGATGTGGTGATTCCACTATCGTTGGACGCCGCGGAGGCCGGTTCGGCGCTGTGCCTCGAAGCAGATGTGCTGCAAGGGGACGCGGCCCTTCCTGATCGACGCGTGACCGTATCGCTCGAATCAGGATCGGAGCCGGTCAGTTCGCGCATGCACGTTCGCTCCACGGTGCCGATGGAAGAGCCCGTGATCACCGTGAACGTGCGTGCGGGCTGCGACATGAAGTCGACCCGCAGCTATGTGCTGCTGGCCGATGTACCGAGTGAAATCGTGCAGTCGGGCGTCGCGAGCGCCGGCGCGCGAGCGCTATCAGGTCAAGGCGACGGCGGTACACCGTCAGTGCCCGTGCGACGCGGCGCGCCAGCAGCGGCCAGGCCACAACCGGCCAACCCCGGCACCCAGCCCCAAGCCTCTCGTCCGCCAGCGCCACGACGCGCTGCCGTTGCGCAGGCACCGTCCACGCCCCGCGCCGACGTTCCACGCGCCACGCCCTTGGTTCCCAAGCCAGTTGCATCGCCGCCGAAGCGCGAGGCTGCCGCCGGTGGGCCCCGTCTTCAGGTGGAGGCTCTGGAGCCGGCACCTGTCGCGGAGGCTGGCCTCAAGACCGCGTCCCAGCTCGCACTTCCTGCAAGCGAAGACTCCGCCCGACGCGCCGAGGCAGCGGCCCAGTGGCGCGCTCTCAATACGGGGCCCGAAGAAGCTCAACGCGACGCGCAACGCATGCAGGCATTGGAAGCGACGCTTGCAGCCCTTCGCGAGCAGACAGCGCAGAACCAGCGCACCTTGCTCGAAATGCGAAGCGAACTTGCAGAGGCACGCGAGAGTCGTTACCGCAATCCGCTCGTTTACGTCCTGATAGTCCTGCTGGTGCTCGCCCTCGTGGCGATCTTCATGCTGTGGCGTCTTGCGCGACGGACCGCCGCGCCCGCATGGTGGGGCGAGGCGCGGCCCGCAGGCGAGGGCGGCCTGAGGCGCCCGACACGCAACCGTGGCCTGCTCGACGAAGACCTCGAGGCCGAAGATCAGGATCTGGAATCAGATCGTCCGCACCGCAGTGCCAATGCCACGACCTTCGGAGCGACGCCCTTTGCGCCACTGGAGCCCGAGGTCGGCGATAGCGGCTTCGACGAGCCCATGGCACACCCGCCGCGTACTTTTGATGGCGCGCCTGCGAGGCCCGTCAACACCGAAGAACTCTTCGACGTGCAGCAGCAGTCCGACTTCTTTCTTTCGCTCGGGCAGCACGATCAGGCGATCGCTGTGCTGCGCGAGCACATCGCCGACAACCCCGGGACAAGTGCGCTGGCCTACCTCGATCTGCTGCGGATCTTTCACTCGCTGGGGCGCAAGGACGACTACACGCGCCTCGCCGAGGAGTTCGAACGGGCCTTCAATGCCGACGTGCCGGGCTTCGATAACTTCACCGATGCCGGCAAGGGACTCGAGCACTATCCCGCCACGCTGGCGCGCATCGAATCGCAGTGGCCGGCGCCGGGCACCTTGGCGTTGATTGAGGAACTGGTGTTCCGCAGGCCCGGCGTGCACGAGGACGGCGCCTTCGATCTGGCCGCCTACCAGGAACTGCTGCTGCTGTATTCCGTGGCGAAAGAAGTGATCGATCCGGACAGTGCGCCACCCGCACCTGTCACGCCTCAGTCATTCCTCGACACTCACGTCCATGGCTTGGACCCATTCACGACAGCGTCCGCGCCCCTGGAACCGGAAAGCCCACCCGAACCGGTGCAGGGTGGGCCCACGCTGGATCCCTCGATCTATGGCGCGATCGATGACGGCCTGCACCATGAGACGGTGCTGATTCCCGATGTCCCGGCCCCCGCGCCAGACAAGGGTGTCATTCCTCCAAGGGCCCGACCAGGTGCGGAGATGGATCTCGCCGAGTTCGACAAGACCGCTTACGAAACCATGCCGACGCCGCTCGAGCCGCCCGCGCGGCCGCCTTCGAGCGATCCGCACGTCATTGATTTCGAGCTCTTCGATCCGGAAACCGAGGCCGAGATCGCTCCCAAGACGACGCCCCCGATCATCAAGCGCTGAGTGCGGGAGCCCGGCGCTGTACCCGGTCGACGGCCAGGCTGAGTGCCATCGCGAACAACACCAGCACGAGGCCGACCCAGTTCATCAAGCCGATGGCATCGTTGGCTAGCAGCCAGCCGCCCGCCGCGGCACCTACGGCTTGGCCGACATAAATGCCGGAACTGTTCAGAGCGACGGAACCTGGTGCGAGCGTGGGTGAAAGCGCCACCAATCGCGCCTGCTGCGCCGAGTTGGCTGCAAAGCAGCCCATGCCCCAGGGCAGGAGGATCAGGGCGATCCATCCAAGCGTACGCCCCAGCGGCCACAGAAGCAGGCTCAACGCGATCGATGCGGTCGTGAGCAGCACTGCGCGCGGGGCACCTATACGGTCGATGTGTCGGCTTACAAGCATGTTGCCGAGCAGGCCGCACACGCCGAACCAACCCCAGAGAAAGCCCAATCCGGTTGCATTCGCACCGACAGTCTGTCGCAGGACGGGCGCGAAGTAGCTGAACAGCACGAACTGCCCGGCGCCCTGCAGCGCCGTGACTGACACGACGCCCATCAGCAAAGGACTCTTGAGCACACGGCCCCAGGCTTCGCGCGAGAGCGCCGGAGGGCGGATGCCCGTGGGGAGCTTGAGCCAGATCCAGACTGCGCTCAGGATAGACAGAGCCGCGATGGCGGCAAATGCCGTGCGCCATCCGAACTGGCCTCCCAGCAGCGCGCCGAGCGGCAGGCCCAGGACCGAGGCCATGGACCAGCCGAGAAAAATGAATGTGACGGCGCGACCTCGCTGTTCGGGCGGCACGAGCAGGCCGACGCATGCCGCGGCCTGTGCGGTGAAGACGGCGGGTGCGACCACCGTCAGCATGCGCACAGCCAGCAGGCCGCCGAAGCTGGGCATGAGCGTCGCCATCAAGTGCCCGCAGGCATACCAGAGCAGTGTGCATGCAAGTAGAAGCCTGCGGTCCCAGCCCGCGACCACCGCAGCCAACAGGGGCGCGCCGAGGCACATCACGATCGCACCTGCCGTGATCAACTGCCCGGCAGTGGCGGCGCTGACTTGCAGAGAGGCACTGAGTTCATTCAGCGTGCCGGGCACGACCATCACGCCCGTTCCGATCACGAAATTGCCCGCCAACAAGGCCCACAGCGCCGCGGGCAGAGGAGTCCGTGTCAACGACGGACCTGCAGCGCGCCAGGGTTGACGATGTTGGTCGGACTGCCCTTGATGAAGCTGACCACATTGTCGAAGGCCTGGCCGAAATACATCTCGTAGCTGTCTTGCTCGACATAGCCGATGTGCGGTGTGCAGATGCAGTTCTCCAGCCGCAACAGTGCATGGCCCTGCAGCGGTGGCTCGCTCTCGAATACATCGATGGCAGCCAGTCCGGGGCGACCGCGGTTGAGCGCTGCGAGCAGAGCGTCCTGTTCGACAAGTTCGGCACGCGATGTATTGACGAAGAGCGAGGTGGGCTTCATGCGGGAGAGATCCTCGAGCGTGACCAGGCCACGAGTCTCCTCCGTCAGCCGCAGGTGGACAGACAGCACGTCCGCCGCCATGAAGAAGGCTTCCCGGTTCGGCGCCACCTGAAGGCCGTCGGACCTAGCCTTGGCGCAGCTCTCCTCGCGGCCCCAGATCACGACTTGCATGCCGAAGGCCTGCCCGTAGCGTGCGACGAGTTGACCGATACGGCCATAGCCCCAGATGCAGAGCGTCTTGCCCTTGAGCACCGAGCCGAGACCGAAGTTGGGGGGCATGGAAGCGGATTTGAGGCCCGATTGCTGCCATGCCCCGTGCTTGAGATTGCTGATGTACTGCGGCAAGCGGCGCATGGCGGCCATGATCAGGGCCCAGGTCAGTTCCGCGGGCGCCAACGGCGAGCCTGTGCCTTCCGCCACCGCCACGCCATGCTCAGTGCAAGCAAGAACATCGACGTGACCACCGACCCGGCCCGTCTGAGAAATGAGCTTGAGCTTCGGGAGCTTCTCGATCAGCTGCCGGGAGATCTGGGTACGTTCACGGATCAGCACGATCACGTCAGCGTCCTTGAGGCGCACCGACAGTTGCCCGATGCCCTTGACCGTGTTGGTGTAGACCTTCGCCGCATACGCGTCGAGCTTGGATGCGCAGCGCAATTTGCGCACCGCATCCTGATAGTCGTCGAGGATCACAATGTTCATGGCGTGCCATTGTGCCTCGCACGATCGACATGCTGTGTCGGCGCAGCGCTGAAGTGCAGCGCAGGGGCCTGGCCAGCTTCAGTGCAGCGGGGTAGAACGAGGTGCTGCGTTCGCGGCTTCCAACGCGACGAGCCTGTCAAGTTCGGCGCAGACATCCGCCATCCGACCCGAAATCACCACGCGGCCGGCCCTTTGACCAGGGTGCTGCGCATCGACGGTGCGCACCACCCGCAAGGGTCTGGAGATTCGCTGCATCTTGCCTTCGGTGGCCACGCTCGGCCGAGCCGCGCAGCTTGGGCGGACACCGACGTAGCGAAGGCCCGCCGAGTCTTCCCGGCGTGAACGGCGCGCCGGAATCAATCGGCTGGCCAGGGCGTGCAGTGGCATGAACAAGTCAGCGATGCTGAGTAGGGCGATTCCCATGTGAACTCCAGAAAGGTCAGAGGTTGAACACAGGCAGGATTGCTCTCATCGGCCTCGACAGGGTGATGGCCCTCGGCCATACGCCCGCCACCTGTCGCGGCCGGGTTATTCAGTTGCTCACATCAGCATCGTGTTGCGAATCAAGCCGACGGCGAGGCCTTCGATTTCGAAGGGTTCGCCAGGCTGGACCACGATGGTGGGATAGTCCGGGTTCTCGGCATGCAGTTCGATGACTTGCTTGTTGCGCTTCAACCGCTTCACCGTGACCTCGTCGCCCAGGCGCGCGACAACGATCTGGCCGTTGCGAGCTTCCTTGGTGGCCTGAACTGCAAGCAGGTCGCCGTCCATGATGCCGGCGTCCCGCATGGACATGCCGCGCACCTTGAGAAGGTAGTCTGGTTGCCGCTGGAACAAGGTGTTCTCGACGTAGTAGGTCTGGTCGACATGCTCCTGGGCAAGGATGGGGGAGCCTGCCGCCACGCGTCCGATGAGCGGCAGCGCAAGCTGGGCCATGCCGGGCAGTGAAAGGGAGAACTGGTTGTTGCGCGATTCGTTGATGGAGCGCAGCGCGTCGCCCTTGAGTCGGATGCCGCGCGAGGTGCCGCTGACGAGTTCGATGACGCCCTTGCGAGCCAGGGCCTGCAGGTGCTCTTCGGCCGCATTGGCGGACTTGAAGCCCAGTTCGGAAGCGATCTCAGCACGGGTGGGCGGAGCGCCTGTGCGTGCGATTGCGCTTTGGATCAGATCCAGAATCTGCTGCTGGCGGGCGGTAAGCTTGACGGAGAACTGCATGAATGGCTCCTGGCGGATACTGGTTGGATAACCAGTAGCTGTATTTTTAACCAGTTTTCGAAAGTTGGCAAGCGATGGCCGAAACCAATTCAGATGGCAAGCGCCGCGTGGTCGTCCTCGGCACGGGCGGGACCATCGCCGGCCGGGCAAGAAGCGCAGGCGACAACATCGGCTATACGGCGGGTGAGGTAGGCGTGGCGGACCTGCTCGGATCCATTGATGCGCGCGAAGGCATCACCTTGTTCGCCGAACAGGTGGCCCAGGTCGACAGCAAGGACATGAGCTTCGGCATCTGGCGCGAACTGGCAATGCGCTGTGCGCACTGGCTTGCGGAGCCCGCAGTGGCGGGCATCGTCATCACGCACGGCACCGACACGCTCGAGGAGACGGCCTTCTTCCTGCAGTCTGTGCTCGCGCCCTCCAAGCCCGTGGTCCTGACCTGCGCGATGCGCCCCTCGACGGCGCTCGCCCCCGACGGGCCACAGAACCTGCGTGACGCGATCGTGGTGGCCGCCATGCCGGACGGTGGCGGCGTGGTCGCCGTTTGCGCGGGCACGGTGCACAGCGCATTCGACGTCCGGAAGGTCCATACCTACCGGCTTGATGCGTTCGATTCGGGAGATTCGGGACCGGTGGGGTACGTCGAGGAAGGGACGGTGCGCCGGCTCAGGAACTGGCCGGGTGGGCCATCCGCGGCGGCGCGCGAGTTGTTCGACCGGATGAAAGGCGCGGCGGTCCAGTGGCCCCGCGTGGAGATCCTGATGAGCCATGCGGAAGCGCGTGGCGACATCGTCGATGCTCTGGTGCGCGAGCGCAAGGCTGGCGCGGTCGACCCCGTGCAGGGTCTTGTGCTGGCGGCCACCGGGAACGGCACGCTGCATCACGCACTGGAGGCCGCGGCCCTTCGTGCGCAGGCTGAAGGCGTCGCCATCTTGCGAGCCACTCGATGTGCGGAGGGCCGCATCCTGGCCCGACCAGGCGACGGCTTGCGCGATGCCGGCTCGTTGACGCCTGTGAAGGCGCGCATTTCACTGATGCTGGATCTCCTGCCCGGCGCGGCGCCCAACTGAGCCTCTGTCGAGCGCATCGCCGCGCCTGTCCGGCCCGGCGGTTTGGAGGTTCAGCTGCTCAAGGCCGCGAGCGCGCGCTGTGTGATGTCCTCGACGGTTCCGACGCCGCTGATGGCGCGGTATTTCGGTGCCGCGGCGGGTTCGGCCTTGGCCCAGTCGGCGTAGTAGTCGACCAACGGACGTGTCTGCTGGCTATAGACCTCCAACCGCTTGCGGACGGTTTCTTCCTTGTCGTCCTCGCGCTGGATCAGGTCCTCGCCCGTCAGGTCATCCTTGCCTTCGGTCTTGGGCGGATTGAACTTGACGTGATAGATGCGGCCGGATGCGGGATGCGAACGGCGTCCGCTCATGCGGTCGATGATGTCCGCAAAGGGGACATCGATCTCAAGCACATAGTCGAGCTTCACGCCCGCCGTACGCATGGCCTCGGCCTGTGGAATGGTGCGTGGGAAGCCATCGAAGAGAAAGCCCTGAGCGCAATCCGCCAGCGCGATGCGCTCCTTCACGAGATTGATGATCAGGTCGTCGCTCACCAGCGCGCCCGACGCCATGACGGCCTGCGCCTGGAGGCCCAGAGGCGTGCCGGCCTTGACGGCGGCGCGCAGCATGTCACCGGTCGAGATTTGAGGAATGCCGTACTTGCGGCAAATGAAGGCCGCCTGCGTTCCCTTGCCTGCCCCGGGGGCGCCCAACAATATCAGTCTCATGGTGTCCTCGGACGTTTCTTTGATTTCTGTCGCGTCTTGCTCGCCACGGAGGCTCACAGGGCGGAGTTGCATCGAGGATAGCACGCGGCCCTCGAAAGAATTACGCCCGTGCTGGGGCGCGGGCTACGGGGCTGCGAAGAGCGCGCGGACACGCGCCAGGTCTTCCGGTGTGTCCACGCCCGGCCCCGGTGCATGCGCGCTGACGTGGACGGCGATGCGGTGTCCATGCCATAGCGCGCGAAGTTGCTCCAGGGCTTCAGTGCTCTCGACGGGTGCCGCAGGCATGTCTGGAAACTGACGCACGAAGGCGGCGCGATAGCCGTAGATGCCGATGTGCCTCAGCGCCGGGGGAGCCACGGGCAGGACCGTCACCCCGGCCTTTGCGAAGCCGTCGCGCCACCAGGGGATCGGCGCGCGGCTGAAGTAGAGCGCGTTGCCCTGCGCGTCGAGCACGGTCTTCACGACGTTCGGATTGACGAAATCGTCGAGCGAATCGATGGCGTGCGCAGCGGTGCTCATGGCGGCATCGGGATGCGACGCAAGCGTGTGCGCAACGGCATCGATCAGGCCTGGATCGATCAGCGGCTCGTCGCCTTGAACGTTCACGACGATCGCCTCGTCGGCAAGCCCCAGCTGTGTGCAGGCTTCCGCCAGCCGATCGCTGCCACTGGGGTGGTCGGCGCGGGTGAGCAGGGCGTCGACGCCGTGCGCATGGCAGGCGTCGACGATGCGTGCGTCATCCGCGGCCACCACGACGCGCATCGCGCCCGATTGCCGAGCGCGCCGCGCCACGCGTACGACCATGGGCAGGCCGGCGATGTCGGCAAGAGGCTTGTCGGGCAGGCGCGTCGATGCCAGCCGCGCTGGAATCAGCACGGTGAAGCCGACTGCCGGGCCTGGTGGGGGCGCGTCCTTCGTATCTCCCCCGGAGGGTGTGGCAACTCGGAGCGGTACGACGGCGCGACTCAAAGTCCCAACTCTTCGTCGGAAAGCGTGCGTGCTTCGGTCTCGAGCAGCACAGGAATGCCGTCGCGCACGGGATAGGCGAGGCGGGCGCTTCGCGAGACGAGTTCCTGCCTTTCAGCATTCCACGTCAGCGGTCCCTTGGTCACGGGGCAGACGAGCAGTTCAAGCAGCTTGGTGTCCATCGAGCGATGATAGCTTTGCATCGAGGGCCTCGAAGAAAGCGGGCTCGGGTTCGAACACCAGCGGCACGGCTAGCGCGTCAGGCGCCCTGCGCCAGAGCTTCACGGCGTCTTTCTCGGTGCAGACGAGCGCGTAGTCGCCACCGTCCGGCCGCGCCCAGTCGGCAAAGTCGTAGTGGTCGGGCAAGGACATGCAGCGCTGCGGCCGCAATGCCTTCTCGCGGAGCATGCGGAAGAACGCATCGGGCTTGGCAATCGCTGCAACCGCAACGAGCTGCCGCCCCGCCAGTGAGGCGAGTGTCACCTTCGAGCCGTCCCGGCGCAGCGCATGGTCGGCCAGAGCGCGCCGTGCAATGAACCCGGCGAACGCCGGGCGCGCGCCGGTATGCAGCACCAGGTCGCAGGGCCGCGGCCAGCGCTCGCGCAAGGGGCCGGCGGGGAGCAGCCAGCCATTGCCGACGCCGCGATCATCGAACACGCAGATCTCGACATCTCGCGCGAGCGCGTGATGCTGGAGGCCGTCGTCACTGACGATGAGCTGCGTGCCGGGATGGCGAGCGAGCAGCGCGCGCGCCGCTTCAACGCGCCGCCGAGCCACGAAGACCGGGGCACCCGTGGAGCGGCGGATCAACGCCGGCTCGTCGCCCACCTCGCGCGGATCGCTGTCATCGAGGACCTCGCGGCAGTCGTCGGTCGTCCTGCCATAGCCCCGAGACACCACGCCGACCTTGACGCCGCGGCCCTCGAGGTGACGCACGATGGCCATGACCGCGGGCGTCTTTCCTGACCCGCCAGCCACGACGTTCCCCACGACGACGACCGGCACGCCGACCCGTTCCGGCTGCAGGAGGCCGAGGCGGTAAGGCATCCGGGTGAAGGCGGCGAGCGCCGCATAGATCAGGGACAGAGGCCACAGCAGCCGCGCCGACGTACCGCGTTGCAGCCAGGCCCGCTGCAGGTGGGGCAAGGCTAGCGTCCCGCCTGCGCGGCCGATTGCGTCGCGAAGGTGATCTGCATGAGGCCCACGCGGCGCGCGGCCTCCATCACCGTGATCACCGATTGATGGGCGGCGTTGGCGTCGGCACTGATGATCACGACACTGTCCTTGCTGCCGGCCGCGGCCGCCTCGAGTGCCGCCGCCACCGATTCAACGCTGCGGTCGGTCATAGCGACCTTGTTGATCGCGTAGCGGCCGTCGGCAGAGACGGCGACGATGACTTCCTTCGGATAGTCGCGCTGCGCGTCCGCATCGGCCACCGGAAGGCGCAATTGCATCTCGGTGAACTTGCTGTAGGTCGTGGACAGCATGAGAAAGATCAGCACGACCAGCAGGACATCGATGAACGGGATCAGGTTGATCTCAGGCTCGTCCCGCGACCCGTGGCGGAAATGCATTCTCATGATCGCAGGGTGTTCAGGTGCCGTGCGAAACGCTCGCCAGCGAGTTCCAGATTCAGCAAGTATTCGTCGACGCGGCTGCGAAAGTAGCGCCAGAAGATCAATGTCGGGATTGCGATGATGAGCCCGAAGGCCGTGTTGTAGAGCGCGATGGAAATGCCATGCGCCAGTTGCGCAGGGTTGCCGGAGCCCACGGCGCCGCTCGCTGCCGACTGCGAACCGAAGATCTCGATCATGCCGATCACTGTGCCGAGCAGACCCAGCAGCGGCGCTGCCGACGCGATGGTGGCGAGGGCCGGCAGGTAGCGTTCGAGCCGGTGCGCCACGACACGCCCGGTCGACTCCATCGCGATGCGCAAGTCTTCCTCCGTCGAGCGGGGGTTGGAATTGATGGCGCGGAAACCCGCGGCCAGCACTTCACCCAGACCGGAATTCTGTTCCAGCTTGGCCACGACATCGGGGCCGGGAACCGCAGTCCGCGACACCGTGATGGCCTCGTCCAGCAGCTTGGGCGGCAAGACCTTGGAAGTCTTCAGGTTCGTGAATCTCTCGATGACGAGCGCAAGCGCAATCACCGAACAAGCGAGCAGCGGCCAGATCGGCCAACCCGCAGCAACTATGATGGAAAACAAGTATTCCTCCGGCCCATGGCATTGCAAATGCGCGGCGATTATCTACCGAGTGGCTCCAGCTTCCTGACTTGTCTGCAATGTAGGTTCAGACGCACAAATTCTGTGGATAACTTTGTGACTAATAAGCGGAGCAACCTGCTCCAAGGCCCGTGGAACGGGGCTTCCATTGGATCGATCGAATTTTGAGCAGCACTTTCCCCAATCAAATCAATGGCTTGCACGTGGACCCGTGGTTGCTGCGCGAATGCCCAAGGTCACAATCGACATGTTGGTCTCATGTGGACGACTCGCAATTTGTAACGCGAAAGTTGCATGAACGAGCGCAGTGAAAATTCAGCGCCGGGCGTGCGAGTGTGGGCAGTGGGTGCCTTGTGCCATGCCGTCGCAGATGCGCTCGATGCGCGTTTCAATCCGGTCGCCGTGCGCGGCGAGATTTCGGGCTTCTCGCGCGCGGCCAGCGGGCACTGCTATTTCGCGCTGAAGGACCCCAGCGGCCAATTGCGTTGCGCCATGTTCCGGCGTGCGGCGGGGCTGCTCGACTTTTCACCGCGCGACGGGGACCAGGTCGAGGTCCGCGGGCGGTTGGCGGTTTATGAGCCACGAGGCGATCTGCAACTTGTGGTCGAGAGTCTGCAACGTGCGGGGCAGGGCGCCTTGTTCGAGCAGTTCCTGCAGCGCAAGGCAAAGCTTGAAGCTGAGGGCTTCTTCGACACCGCGCGCAAGCGCCGCTTGCCCACCGTGCCTCGGGCGATCGGCGTGGTGACGTCGCTCGGCGCGGCGGCGCTGCACGACGTTGTCTCCGCCTTGCGCCGTCGCGTGCCTCATATTCCGGTGGTGCTGGCGCCGGCAGCGGTCCAGGGCGCGAACGCGCCGGCGGAACTGGCGCAGGCGCTGCGCTCGCTCTATGCGATGCAACCGGCGGTCGACGTCATCCTGCTGGTGCGCGGCGGCGGTTCGATCGAAGATCTCTGGGCCTTCAACGACGAAACACTGGCGCGCACGATCGTGCAAAGCCCGGTGCCCCTGGTCTGCGGCATAGGACACGAAACCGACTTCACGATCGCCGACTTCTGCGCCGATGTACGCGCCCCGACGCCCACGGCTGCGGCCGAGCTCGTCGCAGCGCCGCGCGAACTGTGGCTCGGTGCGCTCGAACTGCTCGACGAGCGGCTGCGCGATGCGCTCTCCGGGCGACTCGATGTCCTCGGCCAGCGTCTTGACCTCGCTGCGGGTCGGCTCGGGCGTCCATCCACCCTGGTCGCCCGGCAACAGCTGCGTCTGTCGCACCATGCCCAGCGACTGCACTATGCGGTGCTGTCGAGAACAAGCCGTCTCGGGCAGACACATCAGGCGTTGCGCGCGGAGTTGCCGCTCAAGTTCAAGTTCGCGCTGGCACGCCACCAAGAGCGGCTCGAACGGGCCGCGCTTCGACTGCAGTTGCTCGACCCGGCCCTGGTTCTCCAGCGCGGATACGCCTGGCTCACGAACGAGGAAGGCCAGGCCATTACCAGCGTCCGAGCGCTTGGGCCCGGCGATCCGGTGCGTGCGCGCCTCGCCGATGGCGCAGCCGATCTGACAGTCGTACAGACGGAGTTGACGGGAATGCGTCCGACGCCGCGCGGCTGATTCCTTTCTAGAATGCTCCATCCCACAACCCAACCTGCGAGATAAAACATGGAACACGTTCTTCCTCCTCTGCCGTACGCAATGGATGCGCTGGCCCCCGAGTATTCGAAGGAAACGCTGGAGTACCACTACGGCAAGCACCACAACGCCTACGTCGTGAACCTGAACAGCCTGCAGAAGGGCACCGAGTTCGAGAGCATGACGCTGGAAGAAATCGTCAAGAAGTCCAGCGGCGGCATCTACAACAACGCGGCCCAGGTCTGGAACCACACTTTCTTCTGGAACTGCATGAAGCCCGCGGGTGGCGGCGAACCCACCGGCGCGCTGGCCAAGGCGATCGATGCGAAGTGGGGCAGCTACGCCGCTTTCAAGGAAGCCTTCGTGAAGTCTGCCGTGGGCAACTTCGGTTCGGGCTGGACGTGGCTGGTGAAGAAGACCGACGGTTCGGTCGACATCGTCAATACCGGCGCTGCCGGCACGCCGCTGACGACTGCGGACAAGGCGCTCCTGACGGTAGACGTCTGGGAGCATGCTTATTACATCGACTACCGCAACCTGCGCCCCAAGTACGTCGAGACCTTCCTGGCGAAACTCGTGAATTGGGAATTCGCGGCGAAGAATTTCGGCTGATCCGATTTCTCCAATAAAAAAGCCGACGATGGTCGGCTTTTTTTTATTGGACGAGGGCCGGCGCTTCAACGATGGCTTGCAAACAGCTCGCCACCGAGTTTCGATCCTTCCTTGATGCCCTTTCGGGCAAACCAGCCCTGGTTCATTTCGAGCACGAAGCGGACAGGCTCCTTGGAGCAATGCGAGTCGTCGGTCATTGGCTTCATATCTGCCAGCGTCACGATGCGACCATCGTCCGCGACGAAGGCCGCAGTCAAGGGGAGCAGCGTGTTTCTCATCCAGAAGCATTGCGTGGCAGGTTGCTCGAACACGAACACCATGCCTTCGGTCTGAGGCATTTCCTTGCGGAACATGAGGCCGATTTCCCGTTGCCGAGGCGTCTGCGCGACTTGCGCGTCTATCTGGTACATGCCCGCGCTGAGCTTGACGCGCTGAAGATTGGTTTGGGCCTCTTGGGCATGGACAAGGCCCATCAACGAGGCGGAGAGGGCAAACAGGGTGACGAAACGCTGAAACATGGGTCGACTTTCTGGACGGAGCAGCACCAACAGAAATGCCCGCGGGTGCGGGCATGAGCAAATTGCGTTCGAAGCTTACATCGTCTTCGCGAAGGGTGCAGGCAAGAAAAAGGCGTCCTGTGGAACGCCTTTTTCGATGACCGTACGGCCGAATTACTGAGGCGTGCCGCCTTGGGTGCTGCGACGCTTCGGCTTGCCGTCCTTGCCTGGGCGGCGGACGTCGCGCGTTTCAGCGCGCTTTTCACCGGTGGCCGCAGCCTTGTCGGCGCCGATGGCGCCACCTTCGGGCGTCTTGACGATGTCGCCTGCAGGAGCCTTCACCAGACCCGCGGGCTTCTTGGCCTGCTTGGCGGCGGCGGCAGCAGCCGGCTTGCCCTGCGCAGTGGGGTCCACTTCGGCAGGCTTCGTGGTCTGTGCGTAGGCGCCAGCCGCGAAAAGGCCGGCCATGATGACTGCAAGAACTTTGCTCATATTACTGATTCCTCTGTGGAAAAGGGATTGAAAACGCCTCCCGGCCAGCAGAAGGTCAGCCAACAACGGAGCCGGCGTGGCTGTGGTTGACAGATTCTTCAGGCTCCTCCGGTTGCACTAAAATTCTAAGGCTATTCAGGCAGCCGGAAACATAGCGTCTTCCAGCGTCTTATTTCACCGCGGAGCCACAGTCCACATGCCCAGCTATCAGCACATCAAGGTCCCGACCGAAGGACAGAAGATCACGGTCAATCCAGACAACTCTCTGAATGTGCCTGACCAGCCGATCATTCCGTTCATCGAGGGCGATGGCACCGGTCTCGACATCACTCCCGTGATGCTGAAGGTGGTCGACGCGGCAGTGGCCAAGGCCTACGGCGGCAAGAAGAAGATCCACTGGATGGAGGTGTTCGCGGGCGAGAAATCAACCAAGGTCTATGGCCCCGATGTCTGGTTGCCCGAAGAAACGCTGCACGCCGTTCGCGACTATGTCGTCTCGATCAAGGGGCCGCTCACAACGCCCGTCGGCGGCGGCATTCGCTCCCTCAATGTCGCGCTGCGCCAGGAACTCGACCTGTACGTTTGCCTGCGCCCGATCCAGTACTTCGAGGGCGTGCCAAGCCCGGTCAAGGAACCGCACAAGACCAATATGGTGATCTTCCGCGAGAACTCCGAGGATATCTACGCGGGCATCGAGTTCGAAGCGGAAAGCGAAAAGGCCAAGAAACTCATCAAGATCCTGCAGGAAGAATTCGGGGTCAAAAAGATTCGTTTCCCGAATACCTCCGGCATTGGCATCAAGCCGGTATCGCGCGAAGGCACCGAGCGCCTCATGCGCAAGGCGATCCAGTACGCGATCGACAACGACAAGCCCAGCGTCACGATCGTGCACAAGGGCAACATCATGAAATTCACCGAAGGCGGCTTCCGCGATTGGGCCTACGGCCTGGCCGCCAAGGAATTTGGTGCCGAATTGATCGACGGTGGCCCCTGGATGAGGTTCAAGAATCCAAAGACGGGCAAGGAAATCACTGTCAAGGATTCGATTGCTGACGCATTCCTGCAACAGATCCTGCTGCGTCCGGCCGAATACTCGGTGGTCGCGACACTCAATCTGAACGGCGACTACATTTCCGACGCCCTGGCGGCGCAGGTCGGTGGCATCGGTATCGCTCCGGGCGCGAACCTCAGCGATACGGTGGCGATGTTCGAGGCGACCCACGGCACGGCACCGAAGTACGCCGGCAAGGACTATGTCAATCCCGGGTCCGAGATCCTGTCGGCAGAGATGATGCTGCGTCACATGGGTTGGACCGAAGCGGCGGACCTGATCATCAGCTCCATCCAGAAGTCCATCGCCAGCAAGAAGGTCACCTACGATTTTGCGCGTCTGATGGAGGGCGCCACGCAAGTGAGTTGCTCGGGCTTCGGTCAGGTGATGATCGACAACATGTAGAGGCAGGTTCCGGCAGCGTCCGCGAGCCTTCAAGAGCGAAGCCCCGTGCGCCGCAAGGCTGCGGGGCTTTCTTGTTGTCAGGCGTCGCCTGCGCGCGGGCAAGCGGTTTGCATCGACAGCGTGTCTGTTCTTGATCGCATCCGCCTTGAATGTCACAAAGCCGCCACCAGTTGAGCACTGCGGCCAGTGCAACTCGCAATGGCTCGATAAAATGATTTGAATGGCTACCAGAATTCCTTCGACCCCCAAGACGCCGCCGGCCACCAAGCCGCGGCGGGACGACGGCGACGCGGTCGTGCTGGAACGACGTCCGCAGAAGACCGCGCCGCCCCAGATGTTTCAGGTCGTGATGCTGAATGACGACTACACCCCGATGGAGTTCGTCATCGTGGTGATCCAGGAGTTCTTCAACAAGGACCGCGAAACCGCGACGCAGATCATGCTCAAGATCCATCTCGATGGCCGGGGCGTGTGCGGCGTTTACTCGCGGGACATGGCGGCCACCAAGGTCAATCAGGTGATGGAAGCGGCCCACCAGGCCGGGCATCCGTTGCAGTGCATCAGTGAACCGGTTGAATAAATCGCGCTCCAACCCATCTGAGAATCTATTTACAGCAAGGCAAAAGGAAATCACATGATTGCCCAGGAACTGGAAGTCAGCTTGCACATGGCTTTTGTCGAAGCCAGGCAGCAGCGCCACGAGTTCATCACGGTAGAGCACCTGTTGCTCGCCTTGCTGGACAACCCGAGTGCCGCAGAGGTTCTGCGCGCGTGCTCGGCCAACGTCGACGACCTTCGGGCGTCACTCACCAACTTCATCAAGGACAACACGCCGCAGGTGGCGGGTACCGACGATGTCGACACGCAACCCACGCTCGGTTTCCAGCGTGTGATCCAGCGCGCCATCATGCATGTGCAGTCCACCGGCAACGGCAAGAAGGAAGTGACGGGCGCCAACGTGCTGGTCGCGATCTTCGGCGAAAAGGACTCGCACGCGGTCTATTACCTGCATCAACAGGGCGTGACGCGCCTCGACGTCGTGAACTTCATCGCTCACGGCATCAAGAAGAGCGATCCGCCGGAAGCCGCCAAGGGCAGCAGCGAATCGTCTTCGGGCGAAGGTGAAGAGGGTGGCGGCGAGAAGAACGAGAAGGCATCGCCTCTCGAGCAGTTCACCCAGAACCTCAACCAGCTTGCCAAGGAAGGCAAGATCGATCCGCTGATCGGCCGGGAATACGAGGTCGAGCGCGTGATCCAGATCCTGTGCCGTCGGCGCAAGAACAACCCGCTGCTGGTGGGTGAAGCAGGCGTGGGCAAGACGGCGATTGCCGAAGGTCTTGCCTGGCGCATCACCCAGAACGAGGTGCCTGAGATCCTCGCGGAATCCCATGTGTACTCGCTCGACATGGGCGCGTTGCTCGCGGGCACCAAGTACCGCGGGGATTTCGAGCAACGGCTCAAGGGCGTGCTCAAGTCGCTGAAGGACAAGCCGAATGCCATCCTGTTCATCGACGAGATCCACACCCTGATCGGCGCTGGTGCCGCATCGGGCGGCACGCTCGACGCTTCGAACCTGCTCAAGCCGGCCCTGTCCAGTGGCCAGCTCAAGTGCATCGGGGCTACGACCTTCACCGAATACCGCGGCATCTTCGAGAAGGATGCGGCCCTGTCGCGTCGTTTCCAGAAGGTCGACGTGGTCGAGCCGACCGTGCAGGAGACGGTCGACATCCTGAAGGGCCTCAAATCGCGCTTCGAGGAGCATCATGGCGTGAAGTACGGCGTCGCCGCATTGCAGGCTGCCGCGGAATTGAGCGCCAAGTACATCAACGACCGTCATTTGCCCGACAAGGCGATCGACGTGATCGATGAAGCCGGCGCCGCCCAGCGCATTCTTCCCGCGAACAAGCGCAAGAAGACCATCAGCAAGACCGAGGTCGAGGAAATCGTCGCCAAGATCGCGCGCATTCCCCCGGCCAACGTCTCGAACGATGACCGCGGCAAGCTGCAGACCATCGAACGCGACCTGAAGAGCGTCGTGTTCGGCCAGGACAAGGCGCTCGAGGTTCTCGCCTCGGCCGTCAAGATGGCGCGTTCCGGCCTCGGCCGCGAGGACAAGCCGATCGGTTCGTTCCTGTTCAGCGGCCCCACCGGCGTCGGCAAGACCGAAGCGGCCAAGCAGCTCGCCTACATCATGGGCATCGAGCTGATCCGTTTCGACATGTCCGAGTACATGGAGCGCCATGCGGTGAGCCGGCTGATCGGCGCGCCTCCGGGCTACGTTGGTTTCGACCAGGGTGGCCTGCTGACCGAAGCCATTACGAAGAAGCCGCACGCGGTGCTGTTGCTCGACGAGATCGAGAAGGCGCACCCGGACATCTTCAACGTCCTGCTGCAGGTCATGGACCATGGAACGCTGACGGACAACAACGGGCGCAAGGCCGACTTCCGCAACGTCATCATCGTGATGACGACCAATGCGGGTGCCGAGACCATGAACAAGTCGACCATCGGCTTCACCAACCCGCGCCAGGCGGGCGATGAGATGGCCGACATCAAGCGCCTGTTCACACCGGAGTTCCGCAACCGTCTGGATGCGATCGTGAGCTTCAAGGCCCTCGACGAGCAGATCATCCTGCGCGTCGTGGACAAGTTCCTGCTGCAGCTCGAAACGCAGCTTGCCGAGAAGAAGGTCGACGTCACCTTCACCGATGTGCTGCGCAAGCACCTGGCGAAGAAGGGCTTCGACCCCCTGATGGGTGCGCGGCCGATGCAACGGCTGATCCAGGACACGATCCGTCGTGCCTTGGCCGATGAACTGCTCTTCGGCCGTCTGCAAGAGGGCGGCCGGTTGACGGTCGACCTCGACGACAAGGAAGAAGTGCAGCTCGACATTCAGCCACTGCCGAAGAAGGAAGGCCGGGCCAAGCCCGAAGCCGAAGAAGCGGCGGCGGGCTGAAGAGGCTCCACCCGCACCCGCGGGTTTGTCGACTCAAGAGGCCGGTAGCATTGCGCTACCGGCCTTTTTCATTTCCGCACCCTTTTCCTGTCTTCCCTTGATCCTCCCCCAGCTCAGCCCCGAATGGAAGACCGGCCTCTCCCTCGCCTGGAGCGGCTACATCGCAGTGCTTTCCGTGTGGATCGTGATGCAGAAGCGCGCGCCCGTGTCCACGATGAGCTGGATCCTCTCGCTGGCGCTGCTGCCATTTGCGGGCTTCGTCATCTATTACTTCCTGGGGCCCCAGCGTCTGAAGAAGCAGCGCTTGAGACGCTTGCGCAGCCGCGCCAGTGCCCAGGCGCCCGCTGACCTGTCGGCGCTGCGCGAGGCGGCCGAGCGTGCACCCCCCACATTGCGCCAGATGGCTGCGCTCGGCACTGCGGCCTGCGGTCTGCCGGTGTCGAGCGCGACCTCGGCCGAGCTGCTTTCCGGCGGCGCCCGCACCTTCGACGCGATCTTCGAGGCGATCCGCCAGGCCCGCGACCACGTGCACCTCGAGTACTACATCTTCGAGCCCGACAAGATCGGCACGGCGCTGCGCGACCTGCTGGTCGAGCGTGCGAAGCAGGGCGTCACCGTGCGCCTGCTGCTGGACGCGCTCGGCTCCAAGCGCATCGGCCGCAAGTTCATGGCGCCCATGCGCGCCGCCGGCATTCATGTCGGGCTCTTTCACGAGACCCGCATCGGAAGGCGGCTTCGTCCGGTGACGAACTACCGCACGCACCGCAAGATCGTCGTGTGCGACGGCCGCGTCGGCTTCACCGGCGGCGTCAACATCACCGACGAGGAAGACAGGCGCACACGCGCCGATGCCTATCATGATGTCCACCTGCGCATCGAAGGCAGCGCTGTGCGCTGGCTGCAGACGACCTTTCTCGAAGACTGGACCTATGCGACCGGCGAAGACCCGCGCCAGATGAATACCGCCTTCGACGACTTGCTGCCGCGCCTGCCGGCCCATGAGGGCGCGGGCGACATCCCGGTGCAGATCGTCACCAGCGGGCCCGACAGCGCGCTCGAGGCCATCCACCGCATGCACGTGGAGGCCATTCACTCGGCGGTGGACCGGGCCTGGCTCACCACCCCCTACTTCGTGCCCGGCGAGCCCGCGCTGATGGCGCTGACCAGCGCGGCGCTGCGTGGCGTCGACGTGCGATTGCTCGTGCCAAGGCGCAGCGATTCAATGATCGTCAGCGCCGCGGCGCGCTCCTACTACGACGAACTCATCGCCGCCGGCGCCAAGATCTGGGAGTACAAGGCTCGCATGCTGCACTCCAAGACACTGGTGGTGGACGACCACTGCGCGATGATCGGCACCGCCAATTTCGACAATCGCAGCTTCCGGCTCAACTTCGAGGTGTGCGCCGTGATCTACGGCCCCGCGCTCGCCATGCCGCTTGCAGCGCAGTTCGAAACCGACCTCCAGAGTTCTTCCCCGGTGCGGGCCAATCGGCGGCAGCACTTCCTGCCGCGCTTCGGCGATGCGGCGGCCCGTTTGTTTTCCCCTTTGCTCTGACCATGTCTGCTCACACCTTCCTCTGGCACGACTACGAGACCTTCGGTGCCGTGCCGCGCCGCGACCGGCCCTCGCAGTTCGCCGCCATCCGCACCGATGCCGAACTCAACGAAATCGGCCAGCCGCTGATGATCTACTGCAAGCCGGCCCCCGATTACCTGCCAAGCCCGCAGGCCTGCCTGATCACCGGTATCACGCCGCAGCTGTGCCTGGAGCGCGGCATTGCGGAACACGCCTTCGCCGCGCAGATCGAGCAGGCCTTCTCGCAGCCCGGCACCATCGGCGTGGGCTACAACACCATCCGTTTCGACGACGAGGTGACTCGTTTCCTGTTCTGGCGCAGCCTCATCGACCCCTACGCGCGCGAGTGGCAGAACGAATGCGGCCGGTGGGACCTGCTCGATGTCGTGCGGCTCACCTACGCGCTGCGCCCCGACGGTATCGTCTGGCCGAAGAAGGAGGACGGCAGCCAGAGCTTCAAGCTCGGCGACCTCGCGCGCGCCAACGGGCTGCTGCACGAGTCGGCCCATGACGCCCTGTCGGACGTGCGCGCCACCATTGCGCTCGCGCGTCTGATTCGCGACAAGCAGCCCAAGCTCTTCGACTTTGCATTCGGCCTGCACCGCAAGGACCGCGTCGCCAGCGAACTCGGCCTGCCCGCCACGCGCGACACCGCGCGGCCCTTCCTCCACGTGTCGGGCATGTTCCCCGCGGAGCGCGGATGCCTCGCCGTCATGTGGCCGCTCGCCACCCATCCGACCAACAAGAACGAGTTGCTCGCCTGGGACCTGGCGCACGATCCGAGCGAGCTGCGCGACCTGGACGTGGAGACGCTGCGCCTGCGCCTGTTCACGCGCAGCGCCGATCTGCCCGAGGGCGTCGCGCGCCTGCCCATCAAGGGCGTGCACCTGAACAAGTCGCCGATGGTGGTCGGCAATCTCAAGACGCTCGCGCCGGCCATGGCCACGCGCTGGGGCATCGATCTCGAGGCCGCCATGCGCAATGCCACCATCGCCGCCGCGCTGCCCGACATGAGCGCCATCTGGCCGCGGGTGTACGAGCGGCCCAGGGAAGCCGCGCCGGACGTCGACGAGGACCTCTACGGCGGCTTCGTCGGCAACGGCGATCGCCGCCGGCTGACGCAGCTGCGTGCGCTCTCTCCGGCGGAGCTCGCGAAGGCGCGCACCGGCTTCGACGACCCGCGCCTCGAAGAGCTGCTTTTCCGCTATCGCGCGCGCAATTTCTCCGACACACTGGCAGAGGAAGAACAGGAGCGCTGGGAAGCGCATCGCGTGGCGCGGTTGCTCGAAGGTGAGGGTGGCGCGCGGAATGTCGACGCGCTCTTTGCCGAGATCGATATGCTGGCCGAGACGGCCGACGAGCGCGGGGAAGAGATTCTCGGGGCGCTCTACGAATACGCAGAGGCCATCGCGCCGACGGTCTGATTCCGCAACGCACGGAGAAACGCCATGATCCTCGTGACCGGCAGCATTCTCGCCAGGCCCGACAGCCTGGACCAGGTTCTTGCAATGAGCCTCGATCATGTCCGACGCTCGCGCGCCGAGCCGGGTTGCGTCTCGCATGCCGTGCATCAGGATGTCGAGAATCCCCTGCGCCTGGTCTTCGTCGAGCGATGGGCCGACCGCGTGTCGCTGATGGCGCATTTCGGCGTGCCGGATTCACGCGCCTTCGCCAGGGCCGCCGGTGCGCTGTCGGCCCAGCCACCCACGGTCGAAGTCTACGAGGCCCAGCCGTTGGAGCTTTGAATGCCGGGGCCTGTGCCGCCTGCCGGCCGCCGACGCGCGCGTCAGTTCGAGGACTTGCCGACGGAGCGAATGAAGTCGTCCACAGCCGCGGTGTAGGGGGTCGGCAGCCCGAGTTCGCCATCGATCTGCGCATGCGACAGATCCTGGGGCAGGAGGTCCGCGCGCCCGCCGGCGGCCGCGACGCGTTGCGCGAACCGTTGCGCCTGCGCGCAGGAGCCATCGCGCCGCTGCGTCGAGCAGACCAGCAGCATCGGCGGGGCGCCCGGCGCGAGCGTGTCGGTCGGCGACACGGCGCGCCAGAAGGCCGGATCGGCGCCGAACACCCGGTCGTAGAAGGGCAGGTGCCGCCGCGCCATCAGCGCCGCGGTGTCGAGGGCGGCGCTGTCGAGCGCCACGGTGCCGAGCCAAGGCCGCGCGCCCTGCTGCCGCGCGATGGTGGGCGAGGCGCTCAGCAGCGCGACCAGATGCGCGCCCGCCGAATGCCCCATCAGCACGAACCTCGTCGCGTCGCCGCCCCATGACGCGGCGCTCGCCTGCGCGACGGCCAGCGCGCGCGCCACGTCCTGCGCCTGCTGCAGCGGATCGACCGAAGGGACGAAGCGGTACGCCACGGAGACCAGGATGAAGCCCCGGTCGCGCACCCAGTGCTCGATCTTGAGGCCCACCACCGAGGGCGCGGCCTTGTTCCCGAACATCCAGGCGCCGCCATGCACCATCATCAGCACGGGTGCATGTCCGGTGCCGGCGTTCGGCGGCAGGTAGACGTCCATGCGCTGTTGCCCGTCGGGGCCGTAGGGGACATCGGCAAGCCTGCGCACGCCCGGCACCTGCTGAGCCAGCGCGGGCAGCGAGGCAAGCCACAGCGCAAGGAAGAGAAGCCGAACCAGTGTCTTCATGAGGATGCCTCCGGTGGACCCCGCAAGGTCCTGATTCTGGCTCGCCAGCCGCTGGCGCGCTCCAGGTCGCGGGCCGGGCCTCCTCAGGCCTTCGCCGTCATCCACGCCGTCCGGTCGACACGGCCCGGCAGATGCAGCGCGGCCGTGGCCGGCGGCGTCTCCGCCAGCAGCCTGCCGCGGCGAAACACCTTGAGCCGCGTCGCGCGCAGCCGGATTGCCTCCACCGGATCGCGCGCCTGCAGCAGCACGAAGCTCGCGTCGCAGCCGGCTTCCAGCCCGTAGCCTTCCAGGTGGAACACCCTGGCCGCATTGACCGTGACCGCGTCGAAGCACTGGCGAATGCCGCGCTGGCTGGTCATCTGCGCCACGTGCAGGCCCATGTGGGCGACCTCCAGCATGTCGCCCGAACCCATGCCGTACCACGGGTCCATCACGCAGTCGTGCCCGAAGGCGACGTTCACGCCCTGCGCCATCAGCTCGGGCACGCGCGTCATGCCGCGGCGCTTGGGGTAGCTGTCGTGGCGCCCCTGCAGCGTGATGTTGATCAGCGGGTTCGCGACCACGCCGACGCCGCTTTCGGCGATCAGCGGCAGCAGCTTGCTCACGTAGTAGTTGTCCATCGAGTGCATCGAGGTGCAGTGCGAGCCCGTCACGCGGCCCTGCAGGCCGAGGCGCTGCGTCTCGAAGGCCAGCGTCTCGATGTGGCGCGAGAGTGGATCGTCCGATTCGTCGCAGTGCATGTCGACCAGCTTGCCGCGCTCGGCCGCGATCTCGCACAGCAGCTTCACGCTGGCCGCGCCATCGGCCATGGTGCGCTCGAAGTGCGGAATGCCGCCGACCACCTCCACGCCCTTGTCGAGCGCGCGCTGGAGGTTGTCGATGCCGCCGGGCGAGCGCAGCACGCCGTCCTGCGGGAAGGCGACCAGTTGCAGGTCGAGGTAGGGCGCCACGCGCCGCTTCACCTCCAGCAGCGCGTCGACCGCCAGCAGCCGCGGGTCGCTGGTGTCGACGTGGCTGCGGATGGCGAGCAGGCCCTTGCCCACGGCCCAGTCGCAGTAGGCGAGCGCGCGTTCGATCAAGGCCTCGGCCGTCAGCAGCGGCTTGAGTTCGCCCCACAGCGCGATGCCTTCCAGCAGCGTGCCGCTTTCGTTGACGCGCGGCATGCCGTAGCTGAGCGTCGCGTCCATGTGGAAATGGGGATCGACGAAATGCGGCGCGACGAGCAGGCCACCGGCATCGAGCCTTGCGTTGGCCGGCGCGTCGAGCCCCGCCGTCACTTCGGCGATGCGGCCGTCCTGCACGGCGATCGACATGCCGGCGCGGCCGTCGGGGAGGGTGGCGTTGTGGACGAGAAGGTCGAGCATGGCGTGTTCCAGTGAGGCCGCCGCCGCGGCGACAGGCTTGGCGTCCGCCTTTGCGGCGGGGCTTCATGAGGGCGGGGGACAGTTGGCCTCGGCCACTTCAGCGCCTTGCGCCGGGCTCCCCGCCGGATTCTCCACCTCGTTGAAATGAATCTACTTGGTGCCGAAGATCCGGTCGCCCGCGTCGCCCAGCCCCGGCAGGATGTAGCCGTGGCTGTTGAGTTCGCGGTCGATGGCGGCGGTGTAGATCGGCACATCCGGGTGCGCGTCCTGCATGTTCTTGATGCCTTCGGGGCAGGTCAGCAGGCAGACGAACTTGATCGACTTCGGGTTGAGTTCCTTCAGGCGCTCCACCGCCGCGACCGCCGAATTGCCCGTGGCCAGCATCGGGTCGACCACGATCACGTCGCGCTCCTCCATGCCGCCGGGCATCTTGAAGTAGTACTCGACCGCGGTCAGCGTCTTCGGGTCGCGGTACAGGCCGATGTGGCCCACGCGCGCGCCGGGCACCACGCTCAGCATGCCGTCCAGGATGCCGGTGCCCGCCCGCAGGATCGACACCAGCACCAGCTTCTTGCCGTCGATCACCTTGGCATTCATCGTCTCCAGGGGCGTCTGGACCACGATGTCCTGCATCGGCATGTCGCGCGTGACCTCGTAGGCCATCAGCATGCTGATCTCGTTGAGCAGGCGGCGGAAACTGTTGGTGCTGGCCTCCTGGCGGCGCATCAGCGTGAGCTTGTGCTGGACGAGGGGATGGTCGAGGAGGTGGACGTTGCTGCTCATGAGGTGATCGGGAAGAACGGAAAAAGAAAGGAGTCTAGAAGACTAGAACACGGTACCGTCGCTCTCGATGCGCAAGGGAGGCGCACCGTCGCGCAAGCGCTGTGCCAGCGTGCGTCCCGCGGCCCAGGTGCCGCCTTCCAGCACACGCGCCAGCGGCAGTTCCTCGGCGCTGCGCCCGAGCGCCTCGCGCACGCGCGGCGCCAGTTCGTCGAGCAGCGCCACCGTCAGCGCGCGCCATTCGACGATGAACTCGTCGCCCGTCTTCCATGTGCGCTCCAGGAAGGCCGGGTCCCGGGGCACGATCACGCCGCTGTCGATCAGGAGCCCGCCGTTGCGGTATTCGGGCAGGCCAGTCAGCGCTTCGACATGGCGCACCTTCACGCCGGCCCACTCGAAGGGCTCGAGCAGCGAATAGGTCAGCCACTGCGACAGCTTGTGGAAGGGCATCCAGCCGTTGGTCAGGCCGGGGCCCTGCACGGCGCTGTGGCGCCAGCAGTCGCCGAGCGCCAGATCGGGGTCCCCCGAGCCGATGGCGCCGGCCATGTCGCTGCCGTCCACCGCGATGCTGTCGATGGCGTTGGCGGCGGGCCAGATGCGCGAGAGGGTGTCGAGGAGCAGGGAGAGGATCTCGTGCGCCGTCACCTCGGCCGTGGGCGGCGCGGCCGGCCCGTAGGGGCCGACCAGGGCATCGAAGAGCCCGCCCGGCCGGCCGTCCTGGCCGAAGGACTCCGGCTGCTCGTGCATCGCCTCGCCGAGCCGGCGCAACAGCATCGCGCGGCCGGCGAGTCCGACCAGCGGATTGACGCGATTGACCTGGAAGGCGTCTCCCAGGCGGTCCGTCACGAGGGCGCGCAGCCCGGCGGCATCGGCTTGCAGCGGGCGGTCCGGGTCGGACGAGAAGAGGCCGCTGGTGAAGGCGTGAAAGCTGGCCACGCCCAGTCCTTCGGAGCGCGTGAAGCGCTTGCCGCTGGCTGCTTCGCTGTAGTGCCAGTCGGGGCCGGCGCCGGCATCCAGCAGCACGCTGACCAGCACCAGGTCGATGTGCGCGCGCGCCCGCTGCCGGACGTCCACCTTGCCGAGCAGTTCGTCGAGTTCCGCGAGGCGGTCCACGCCGCCGGCCTCGAAATGGCGCCAGCGGCTGTGGTACGGGATGCGTCCCTTGGGGTAGCGCTCGCGCGTGACCTCGGCGACCGTCCCCGCGGTGTCGTCGAGCGTGACGTTGTCGCCGATGGTGAACCACCGCGACTCGTCCCGGCGCGCGCGCGCCAGCAAGGCGGCGGCGCGTTCGCGCACGGCCTGCGTGGTACGCAGCAAGGCCGCCGCGCCTGCCGGCTGCGTCGCATCCGGCACGAATTCGAGTTCGGGGTCGACATGGCCCTCGGCATCCGCGCTGCGCACGGCCGGATTGGCCGTCGGCCGCTCGGGGTCCAGCCCGTAGTTGTCCTTGCTCATCCGGCTCTCCCTATGGTTGTCGTTTCGTGTTCGGCGCGCACCCGGGCCCGGGCGGCATTCATTGATCGAGCTTCCGGCCCTTGGCCTTCTTCAGTTCCTCGGCGTCCGGCACCGCGCCCGGCGTGAAGTAGCCGGCCGCCATCTTGGCATCCATCTCGACGCGGGCATCGGCGGGAATCAGTTCATCCGGAATGTTCACGCGCGTGCCGATCTCGATGCCCGAGCCCGTGATGGCGTCGAACTTCATGTTGCTCATCGACACCAGCCGGTGGATCTTGCGGATGCCGAGCCAGTGGAACACGTCGGGCATCAGCTCCTGGAAGCGCATGTCCTGCACGCCCGCCACGCACTCGGTGCGCGCGAAGTACTGGTCGGCCGTGTCGCCGCCCACCTGGCGCTTGCGCGCGTTGTAGACCAGGAACTTGGTGACCTCGCCGAGCGCGCGGCCTTCCTTGCGCGAGTAGGCGATGAGCCCGACGCCGCCGCGCTGCGCGCCCTGGATGCATTCCTCGATCGCGTGCGTGAGGTAGGGGCGGCAGGTGCAGATGTCGGAGCCGAACACGTCGGAGCCGTTGCACTCGTCGTGGATGCGCGCCGTCAGCTCGACCTCCGGATTGGCGAGGTCGCGCGCGTTGCCGAAGATGTAGAGCGTCTGGCCGCCGATGGGCGGCAGGAAGACCTCGAGGTCGGAGCGCGTCACCAGCTCGGGGTACATGCCGCCGGTTTCCTCGAAGAGCACGCGGCGCAGGTCGGTTTCCGAGCAGCCGAAGCGCTTGGCCACCTCGGGCAGGTACCACACGGGCTCGATGGCCGCCTTGGTGACCATGGCCGCGCCGCCGGCCGTGAGGAACTTGCCGTCGGCCTTGAGCCGGCCGCTCTGCAGCGCCTCGATCACCTCGGGCAGGATCACATGCGCCTTGGTGATGGCGATGGTGGGACGGATGTCGTAGCCGGCCGCCAGCTCGGCGGAGAAGGCATCGGCCACCAGCGCGCCCCAGGGGTCGAGCGAGACGATGCGGCCGGGCTCGCTCCACTGCGGGTAGGGCCCGATCGCGTCCGTGGGCGAGGTGTTGGTCAGGTCGGCCTTGTGGTGTGGCGAGAGCGCGCCCGAGGCCACGGCCAGCGCGCGATACACGCTGTAGGAGCCGCTGTGCGTGCCGATGACATTGCGGTGGGCGCGCTTGGTGGTGGTGCCGACCACCGGCCCGCGCTCGGTCGCCGTGGCGGCGCTCCACTGGATGGGCAGCGCGCCGAAGCCGCCCGCGTGCGAAGTCAGTCGGATGTGGCTGCGCTGGGGCAGGCTGCCCGGGTAGACCGGCGGGATCGAGACAGCCTCGGGCAGTGAGAGGGGGGCTGAGGGCTCGGGAAGAGGCGCTTGGGACTCCGGCAACTCCGGGGGATTCGGGGAAAGCGACGTTGAAGAAGGAGTCGGAACGGTGTCTAAAGACATTGCGGGCCCTCAAAAAACACAATGTACCGATGGCTCCCTGAACTGGCAAGGCAAGGCGCATGCCAGTCGCCTGAATGCCACGCCTGCTGACGCCGCCCTGCGCGCACGCGGAAGCACGCGGAGCACGCGGCACAATCCGCCGGACTTCTTTATCTGGATCTGCTGTAACCGGCCGGAGCGAAACCCCGAATGACCAAAGGCAGCCCCATGGCAAGGAGCGACGCCGAGCTGCTGCTGCACGACCTGTTCGTTCGCGGCCTCGACGGCGACGCCGCGGCCTACCGCGAGTTCCTGCGCAAGCTGGGCGCGCATTTGCGCGCGTTCCTTGCCAGGCGCTTGTTCGGCTGGCCCGATGAAGTCGAAGACCTTGTCCAGGAATGCCTGCTCGCCATGCACAACCAGCGCCACACCTACCAGCCCGACCAGCCCCTGACGGCATGGGTGCACGCGATTGCGCGCTACAAGATGATCGACCTGCTGCGCGCCAAGGCCGGCCGCGAGGCGCTGCATGACCCGCTGGACGACGACCTCGCCGTCTTCGCCGAATCGGCCACCGAGGCCAGCGATGCGCGCCGCGACCTGGACGGCCTGCTCCAGACGCTGCCCGACCGCCACCGCCTGCCGATCATGCACGTCAAGATCGAGGGCATGTCGGTGGCCGAGACGGCGCGCCTGACGGGCATGTCGGAATCGGCCGTCAAGATCGGCATCCATCGCGGCCTCAAGGCGCTGGCGTCGAAGATCAAGGAGGCCTCCCTGTGAAGACGGACGATCTGGTGTCCCTGCTGGCGGCCGATGCGGTGCCGGTGCCGCGCGGTGCCGCTTCGCGGCGGCTCGTGGTGGCGTTGCTGATCGGCCTGCCGCTGTCCTTCGCCTGGATGATTCATGCGCACGGCATCCGGCCCGATCTGATCCAGGCCATGTTCTGGCCGATGTTCTGGCTGAAGCTGGTGCTTCCGGCCTGCGTGGGAATCGCCGGCTTCGTGATGGCGCAGCGCCTGGCGCGGCCCGGCGCGCGTGTGCGCAAGGCGTGGCTGGGCCTGGCGGTGCCGCTGGCGCTGATCTGGGGGCTGGCGCTGGTGGTCCTGTTTCTTGCTCCCGCGGCCGAGCGGCCGGTCCTGGTCCTGGGGCAGACCTGGCGCGTGTGTACCTTCAACATCGCCGTGATCTCGGTGCCGGTCTTCGTGGCCGCGCTGGCGGCGTTGAAGAGCCTGGCACCGACGCGTCCCGCGCTGGCGGGCGCGGCGGCGGGCGCCATGGCTGGCGGCGCGGCGGGTGCGGTCTACGCTTTGCATTGCGTGGAGCTGGCGGCGCCTTTCCTGGCCATCTGGTACGCCGCCGGCATCGCGGTGCCGATGCTGGCCGGCGCGGCCATCGGGCATCGGCTGCTGCGCTGGTGAGGCCATGGGCGTCGCTACACTCGCAGCGACCGCATGACCTCCGACCGACTCCAACCGGGCTTCCTGGTTCTCCACAGCAACCGGGCCGAACTCCTTGGCGAGGCCCTGTTCGAATGGATCCGCCGCAACCCCCTCCAGCCCCTGGAAGAAGAAGTCTTCCTGGTGCAGAGCAACGGCGTGGCGGAATGGCTCAAGATGACGCTGGCCGCGCAAAGCGGCATCTGCGCCGCCACGCGCGTGGAGCTGCCGGCGCGCTTTCTCTGGCGCAGCTACCGCCAGGTGCTCGGCCGCGATGCGGTTCCGGCGCAGTCGGCGCTCGACAAGCTGGCCCTCACGTGGCGCCTGATGCACCTGCTGCGCGAGGTGGCGCCGCGCCCGGGCTTCGAGCCCCTGGCGGGCTTCCTGCGCGACGGCGACATGGGCCGCCGGCTGCAGCTCGCGCAGCGGCTGGCCGACCTGTATGACCAGTACCAGGTCTATCGCAGCGACTGGCTCGCGGCCTGGGCCGCCGGCCAGGATGTGCTGCCGAATTCCAACCTGGCGCCCGCGCCCGACATACCATCCGACCAGGGCTGGCAAGCCGCGCTGTGGCGCGAACTGCTCGCGCCCCTGAGCGAGGATGAGCGCGCCGGCTCGCGTGCCAGCCTGCATGAGCGCTTCCTCTCCTCGCTCGCGATCGGCGCGGCGCCGGCCTCGCCGGTCGCGCGGCGCGTGGTGCTGTTCGGCATGACGCACGTGCCCATGCAGACGCTGCAGGCGCTCGCCGCCTTGTCTTCCCACTGCCAGGTGCTGCTGGCCATTCCCAACCCCAGCCGCTACCACTGGGCCGACATCATCGAGGGGCGCGAACTGCTGCGCATGGAGCGCCGCCGCCAGCCCCTGCGCAAGGGGCGCGATCTGGCGCTGGTGCCGCTGGAAGAGATGCATGCCCACGGCCATCCGCTGCTGGCGGCCTGGGGCCGGCAGGGCCGCGACTTCGTGCGGCAGCTCGATGCCTTCGACGACGCGGCGGCGGCGCAGCAGCGCTTCGCCGGCGCCAAGGTCGACCTGTTCGACGAGGCGCCGGGCGACACGCTGTTGCGGCAGGTGCAGGCGAACATCCGCGACCTGGTGCCGCTGGCCGAGCACCCGGGCGAAGCGGCCGACGCGGCCGACCGCTCGATCGTGTTCCACATCGCCCATGGCGCGCAGCGCGAGGTCGAGATCCTGCACGACCAGCTGCTGGCGCTGCTGGCCGACCCGCCCGAAGGCAAGCCGCTCGACCCGCGCGACATCGTCGTGATGGTGCCGGACATCGCCGCCTTCGCCCCGGCCATCCGTTCCGTCTTCGGCCAGCACCCGCGCGGCGACGCGCGCTTCATCCCCTTCGACATCACCGATCTGAACCAGCGCGGCAACAACCCGCTGATGATCGCGCTCGAATGGCTGCTGCGCCTGCCGCAGCAGCGCGCGCGCCTGACCGAGATCAGGGACCTGCTCGACGTGCCGGCCGTGGCCGAGCGCTTCGGCCTGCAGCCCCAGGACCTGCCGCGCCTGTCGCAGTGGATGGAAGGCGCCGGCATCCGCTGGGGCCTGAATACGCGGCACCGCGACGAGCTGGGCCTCGCGGCCTGCGGCGAGCAGAACACCTGGCTCTTCGGGCTGCGGCGCATGCTGCTCGGGTACGCGAACGGAGAAGCGGGCGCGGGCGAGGAGGGCGGCGCCTTCCAGGGCATCGAGCCCTATGCCGAGGTCGGCGGGCTCGAGGCCTCGATCGCGGGCTCGCTGGCCGACCTGGTCGGCGCGCTCATGGCCTGGTGGGCGCAAGCCTCGGCCGATGCCACGCCCATCGAATGGGCCGAGCGCGCGCGCGCTTTGCTGGAGGCCTTCATGGCCCCGACCGACGAGCGCGAGCGTCTCACGCTCGCGGCCGTGCAGGAGGCCCTGCGCGCCTGGCTCGAAGCCTGCGACACGGCCGACTTCGACGAGCCCGTCTCGCTCGCCGTCGTGCGCGAGGCCTGGCTGGGCGGCATCGACGAGCCGGGCCTGAACCGGCGCTTCCGCGCCGGCGGCGTCACCTTCTGCACCTTGCTGCCGATGCGCGCCGTGCCCTTCGAGGTGGTGTGCCTGCTGGGCATGAACGACGGCGACTATCCGCGCAGCAGCCCGCGCAGCGACTTCGACCTGATGAGCCTGCCCGGGCAGCGCCGCCCCGGCGACCGCTCGCGCCGCGACGACGATCGCCAGCTGATGCTGGAGGCCCTGCTCTCCGCGCGGCGCGTGCTCTATGTGAGCTGGACCGGCCGCAGCGTGCGCGACAACAGCGAGCAGCCGCCCTCGGTGCTGGTTTCGCAGCTGCGCGACTACCTGGCCGCCGGCTGGCGGGGCGAGGTCCTGGCGCAGCGCACCACCGAGCATCCGCTGCAGCCCTTCAGCCGCCGCTATTTCGAGGCGCGCGATGTGATGGGCGATGAGGGCGAGACCCTGTTCACTTATGCGCGGGAATGGCGCGCGGCCCATGCGGCCGGGGCACCGACTCCGGCGGCGGCGCCGAAGGCCTCGGCGGGCGGCACCGCTGCCGCCGACAAGCCCGTCCCCCTGACGCTCGCGGACCTCACCCAGTTCCTGCGAAATCCGGTCAAGGATTTCTTCCGCCGCCAGCTCAACGTGGTGTTCCGCGACGACGAGGAGGCCATGGAGGACGACGAGGCCTTCGCGCTCGATGGCCTGGAGGAATACGGCCTGCTCGACGAAGTGCTGGACGAATTGCGCGACATTCACCAGGGCCCGAGCGGGGCGGTGGCGAGCCTGCCGCGGCGCGTCGGCGAGCGCATCGCCCGCATCCGGCGCAGCGGCCGCCTGCCGATGGCCGGCCTCGGCCAGCGCAGCGAGCGCGCCCTGGTCGACACGCTGGTGCCGATGCTGGAGCGCTGGTCCACGCTGTACGCGCAGTATCCCGAACCCGCGCAGAAGGAGCCCCTGCGCTTCGACCACGAGGGCCTGGTGCTGGACGATTGGCTCGATGGCCTGAGACTGGATTCGCCCGAGTCCGGCCAGCCGGTCTGGCTGGAGCTGCTGCCGACGCGGCTGTGCGAGAAGGGCAAGCCGCTGGTGATTCCCCAGAAGCTCATCTCGGCCTGGGTGCGCACGCTCGTGGCCAGTGCCTGCGGCGCGCCGGTGCAGGGCATGATGGTCGGGCGCGACGCCACCGTCACTGTCGAGGCGATGCCCGCGGACCAGGCGAGGGCGAGCCTGCGGATCCTGCTCGACGCCTGGCGCGAAGGCATGGGCGCGCCGCTGCCGCTGGCCTCGAAGACGGCCCTTGCATGGCTGGCCGGTGCCAATGCGGAGCAGGTCTACGAAGGTGGCATGTTCGTCAGCGGCGAAGTCAGCGAGGCCTGCCTCTCGCGCATGTTTCCGGACTACGAGGCGCTCACCGCCGACGGCCGCTTCGAAACCCTGGCCGAGAGCCTCTTCGGTCCCCTGGCGTCGTGGGCCCGAACGCACGTGGCGGCGCGGTTGCATTCGGCGCCCGGCGCCTTCGAAAGCGAGCCCGCGTGAGCCATATCCTCGATCCATTGACCCTGCCCTTGTGGGGCAGCCGCCTGATCGAAGCCAGCGCCGGCACGGGCAAGACCTGGACCATCGCCGCGCTGTATCTGCGCCTGGTGCTGGGCCACGGCGACGAAGGCAGCGCCTTCGCGCGCCCGTTGATCCCCTCGGAAATCCTGGTGATGACCTTCACGCGCGCCGCCACGCGCGAGCTGTCCGACCGGATTCGCTCGCGTCTGCTCGAGGCCGCGCGCTGTTTCCGCGGCGAGGCGCAGCCCGATGCGTCGGACGCCTTCCTGCGCAGCCTGCTTGCCGCCCATGCCGAAGGCCCCGCGCGCCAGGGCGCCGCCTGGCGGCTGGCGATGGCGGCGGAGAGCATGGACGACGCGGCCGTCCACACCATCGACGCCTGGTGCCAACGCATGCTGCGCGAGCATGCCTTCGACAGCGGCAGCCTGTTCGACGAAGAGCTCAGCAGCAACGAGGGCGCCATGCTCGCGGAAGCCGCGCAGGACTACTGGCGGCAGCAGTTCTATCCGCTGCCTCCCGATCTGCTCGACATTGCGTTGTCGGTCTGGCCCAAGGTGGGAGAGCTCATCGGGGATGCCCGCGCCCTCATGGACCAGGCGTTGCCGGCCGATGCCGGGCAGGGCAGCCTGGCCGAGCTGATCGCGGCGCTGTCGGCGGCGCACGATGCCGCGCTCGCCGCCCTGAAGACCGGCTGGTCGCAGCGCGCGCGGGAGATGAAGCAGTGGATCGACGCGCAGATGGCGCTCAAGCCCTGTCCCTTCGACGGCCGCCGCATGGCCGCGCGCAACTACACCGGCTGGCTGCAGGCGCTGGGCGCCTGGGCGGATGATCCGCGTGCGGCCTACCCCGACATGAAGACCGGCCTCAAGCGCTTCACGCCCGGCGGCATGGAAGAAGCCATGAAGTCCAGCGGCGCGGTCGAACTGCCCGGGCACTTCGCGGCCTTCGAGCAACTCATCATCGCCCTCGACGCGCTGCCGCCCGTGGCGCCACGCCTGCGCCTGCATGCCGTCGCGCACATCGCGCGGCGCCTGGACGAACTCAAGCGCCAGTCGGGCAGCTTCGGCTTCGCCGACATGCTGACGCGGCTCGACAACGCCTTGAACCCCGAACTCAACGGCGAGGCCGCCACGCGCCTGCGCGAGCGCATGGTGGCCCAGTACCCGATCGCGCTGATCGACGAGTTCCAGGACACCTCGCCCGTGCAGGCGCGCATCTTCGACCGTCTCTACCGCATCGCGGCCAACGAGCGTGCCACCGGCCTGCTGATGATCGGCGACCCGAAGCAGTCGATCTACGGCTTTCGCGGCGCCGACATCCACAGCTACCTCACGGCGCGGCGCGCCACCGAGGGGCGGCACTACGTGCTCGGCACCAACCACCGCTCGACCGCGGCGGTGGTGGCGGCGGTGAATCACCTGCTGGAGCATCCGGAGCGGCGCGACGGCGAGGGCGCCTTCATGTACCGCGGCCCCGCCGACGTGGCGGGCCAGGCGCAGGCCAATCCGCTGCCCTTCGTGCCCGTGCAGGCGCGCGGCCGGGCGGAGTCCTTCGTCACATCGCGGGGCGCCGAGCCCGCCGTGACGCTCGCGCTCGACCCCGATCTGCTCAATGCCGACAGCAGCCGGCGCCACTTCGCCGCGCGCTGCGCCGAGCGCATCGTCACGCTGCTGAACGACCCCGACGCCGGCTTCGCGCATGCGGGCAAGCCTTTCGTCCGCCTGCGCCCGGCCGACGTTGCCGTGCTGGTGCGCACCGGCAAGGAAGCCGCGGCCGTGCAGCGCGAGTTGCGGCGGCGGCGCGTGGCCTCCGTCTACCTCTCGGACAAGGATTCGGTCTTCGCGAGCCCGGAGGCGCATGACCTGCTGCATTGGCTGCAGGCCGTGGCCTCGCCGCTCGACGTGCGCCTGATCCGCGCCGCGCTGGCGACGCGCACCGTGGGCCTTTCGATCGACGAGCTGCTCCTGCTCGCGCGCGACGACGAGGCCTTCGATGCGCGCGGCGAGCTGATGCGGCAGCTGCATGGCGTGTGGCAATCGCAGGGCGTGCTCACCATGCTGCGTCGCACGCTGCACCTGCTCGACCTGCCGGCGCGCTGGCTCGGCGCTGTCCGCGACGGCGCCCACGACGGCGAGCGGCGCCTCACCAACTTCCTGCACTTGGCCGAACTGCTGCAGGCCGCCAGCGCGGAGCTCGACGGCGAGCAGGCACTGATCCGCTGGCTGGCCGAACAGATGCAGGGCGGCAGCGGCGGCGGCGACGAGCAGATCGTGCGGCTGGAAAGCGATGCCGACCTGGTCAAGGTCGTCACCGTGCACAAGTCCAAGGGCCTTGAATACCCGCTCGTGTTCCTGCCCTTCGCCAGCAGCTTCCGCGGCGTGCAGCGAAGAAGCACCTCCTTCGTGAACCTCGCCGACGCGCAGGGCCGGCGCAGCCTGCACCTGCACCTGAGCGACGCCCACATCGAAGCCGCCGACAAGGAGCGCCATCGCGAAGACCTGCGCCTGCTGTATGTGGCCCTCACGCGGGCGCGCCATGCGGTGTGGGTCGGCCTCGCGGCCTTGAAGGAAGGCAGCGGCAGCACACCGACCCTGCACCGCAGCGCCATCGGCTATGTACTGCACGGCGCCGAGGAAGTGCAGGCGGACCAGCTCATGGCGCGTATCGGCGAACTCGTGGAGCCCTGTGCCGACATCGCGCTGCTCCGGGCCGAAGCATTCGCGGGCATCGCCTGCACGCCCCTGCAGCCGCGCGGCGAGCCACCCGCGCTGCGCGAGGGCGAGCCCTATGCCGCGAACTTCGAGCGCCAATGGTCGGTCGGCAGCTTTTCGGCGCTGGTGCGCTCGCTGCCGATGACCGGCGCGTGGGCGTCCAGCGTGGCCGCCGTGCGGGACGACGAAGTGCTCGACGCCGGTGAAGGGCAGGGCAGCTCGCTCGCCCAGGCCGCGCCATCGCCGGCCGAGCGCGTGGCGGTCCTGTCGTCCGCGCAAGCGTCCGAAGCCCAGCCCTGGCATCGCTTCCCGCGCGGCGCCATGCCCGGCAACTTCCTGCACGACCAGCTCGAATGGCTGGCCGCCGAAGGCTTCGACCTCCAGGACTCGCCCGAGCGCCAGGAGCAGCTGCTGCGCCGCTGCGAGCGGCAGGGCTGGGGCCATCGCGCGCCCGAGGTGCTGGCCTGGCTGCTCCAGGTCGTCGCGACGCCGCTGCCGCCCGTCGGCGCATCGCTCGCCTCGCTGGCCGCGACGGTGCCGGAGATGGAGTTCTGGCTGCCGAGCGAGCGCATGGCGTCCGCGGGCATCGACGCGCTGTGCCGCCGGCACCTGCTGCCCGGGCGCGAGCGGCCCGCGCTGCCGGAGCGCGAGCTTCGCGGCATGCTGATGGGCTTTGCCGACATCGTGTTCGAGCACGGCGGCCGCTACTGGGTGCTCGACTACAAGTCGAACCACCTGGGCGAGGGCGACGCGGCCTACAGCGCCGACGCGCTGGAGAACGCGATGGCGACGCACCGCTACGACGTGCAGGCGGCCATCTATCTGCTCGCGCTGCATCGGCTCCTGCGCTCGCGCCTCGGCCAGGCCTACGACCCCGCCCGGCACCTGGGCGGCGCGGTCTATCTTTTCCTGCGCGGCATCCAGGGCCCCGCGAAGGGCTGCTGCCACGTGGCGCCGCCCCTGGCCCTGCTCCAGGAACTCGACCGCCTGCTCGGCCAGAACGAGGAGATGGCGCCATGACCGCCCCGGCCGCCGACACGCTGCTGCACGCCCTCAAACGCTGGTCTGAACAAGGATGGCTGCGGCGCCTCGACAGCGCCTTCGCCGGCTTCGCGCGCGAGCTGGACCCCGCCGCGCCCCCGCCCGTCGTCATGGCGGCCGCGCTGGTCGCCCACATGGAGGGCCGTGGTCACGCCTGCCTGATGCTCGATGAACTGCTGGGCGACACCGACGGTCTGCTGAGCTGGCCGCCCGAGGCCGCCGCCGAACTGCAGGCGGTGATGGCGGACCTGCCGCGCACGGCCGGCGAATGGATCGACGCGCTGCGCGCCAGCCCCCTGGTGTGGACCGACCAGGCCGGTTCCGAAGCGATGGAGCATGGCCGCAACCAGCCCCTGGTGATGCGCGGCAGCAGGCTCTACCTGCGCCGCTACTGGGGCTACGAGCGGCGCGTCGCCGCCCAGGTGCTGCGGCGTGCCGCGATGCCGATGGCGGCGAGCGAGACGACCCTGCGTGAATGGCTCGACAAGCTGTTCCCGGTGCGGCCGGCCGACGCTTCCCCGGCGAACATCGACTGGCAGAAAGTCGCCTGCGCCATCGCCTTGCGCGGCCAGCTGTCAATCATCACCGGCGGCCCCGGCACCGGCAAGACCTACACCGCGGCCCGCCTGCTGGCGCTGCTGTTCGCGGTCGACCCGGCGCCCGGGCGTCTGCGCGTGATGCTGGCCGCGCCCACCGGCAAGGCCGCCGCGCGGCTCAAGCAGTCGATCGACACCGCCCTCGGCGCCCTGGCCGGGCAGCTGGAAGGGCGCCTGGCCCTGCAGGAACTCGCCTCGCACATCGAGCCCGCCCGCACGCTGCATTCGCTGCTGGGCGCGCGCCCCGACACCCGCGCCTTCCGCTTCGACGCCGCGCATCCGCTGGACGTGGACGTGCTGATCGTCGACGAGGCCTCGATGGTCCACCTGGAGATGATGGCGGCCCTGCTCGAGGCCTTGCCCGCGCGCGCCCGCGTGATCTTCCTGGGCGACAAGGATCAGCTGGCCTCGGTCGAGGCCGGCGCCGTCCTCGGCGACCTGTGCCGCGACGCGGAGGCCGGCCGCTACTGCGCCGACACCGTCGCGTTCATCGAGGCCGCGGCCGGGCAACGCCTGCCCGCTGCCTACCTCGGCGACGGCCCGGCGCTGGCGCAGCAGACCGTCATGCTGCGCCGCAGCCATCGCTTCGGCGGGCCGATCGGCCAGCTCGCCCTGGCCGTCAACGCGGGCGACGCCAGGGCGGCCACGGCGCTGCTGGCGGCCGGCGCGGAGGCGGCGATCCGCTGGATCGACGCAGCTTCGCCGACGGCCGTGCTGCGCCTGGCGCTGCACGGGCGCGAGGGCGCCGAAGGCGGCTACGGCAGCTACCTCGCCGCGCTCGCGCGCCGCCCCGCCGTGCCGGACCGCGACACGCACGAGGAATGGGTGCGCTCGGTGCTCGCCGCCTTCGAGCGCTTCCGGCTGCTGTGCGCGGTGCGCGAGGGAGAGTGGGGCGCGTTGGGGCTGAACGCGGCGGTCGAGGCCGCCATGGTGGCCGAGGGCCTGCTGGCCCGGCGCGGCGAATGGTACGAGGGCCGCCCCGTCATGGTCACGCGCAACGACCGCGAAGTGGGCGTATTCAACGGCGACATCGGCATGGTGCTGCGGCCGGTGGCGCCGGGCTCTCCGCTGCGGGCCTACTTCATGGACGGCGACGCTGTGCGCTCCGTCGCCGTGAGCCGGCTGGCCGATGTGGAAACCGCCTTCGCCATGACCGTGCACAAGTCGCAGGGCTCGGAGTTCGAGCACACCGTGCTGGTGCTGCCGCGCGAGCCCAGCCGCGTGCTCACGCGCGAACTGGTCTACACCGGCATCACGCGCGCGCGCAAGGCCTTCACGCTGGTCAGCGGCCGGCCGCAGGCATTTGCCGATGCGCTGGCGCAGCAGACCCGGCGCGCCAGCGGGCTGCTCGGCCTGCTGGCCGCGCGCGAGGAATCTGCACAATCGAGCGCTCCATGAGATTCATCCACGCCGCCGACATCCACCTCGACAGCCCCTTGCGCGGCCTGGCGTCCTACCAGAACGCGCCCGCGGAAAGCCTGCGCACCGCCACGCGCGACGCCTTCGTCAACCTGATCAACGAAGCCATCGAACTGGAGGTCGACTTCCTCGTCATCGCCGGCGATCTCTACGACGGCAACTGGAAGGATTTCAACACCGGCCACTTCTTCGTGCGGGAGATGGGGCGGCTGCACCAGGCCGGCATTCCCGTCTATCTGCTCTACGGCAACCATGATGCCGAGAGCGAGATGACCAAGCGGCTCGGCTTCCCGCCCAACGTGCATGTGTTCGACGCGCGCAAGCCCGCCACCCACCGCATCGAGGCCCTGCGCGTGGCCCTGCACGGGCGCAGCTTCAAGGACGCGGCCACCTTCGACAACCTGGTGCTCGGCTACCCCGACCCGGTCCCGGGCTGGCTCAACATCGGCGTGCTGCACACGGCGCTCGAAGGCGACGCGGCCCACGCCCGCTATGCGCCGTGCTCGCTGGCCGAGCTCAACGCCAGGGGCTACGACTACTGGGCGCTCGGCCACGTGCACGAGCATGCGGTGCTGCAGCGCGAGCCCTGGGTCGTCTTCCCCGGCAACCTGCAGGGCCGGCACATCCGCGAGGCCGGGCCGCGCGGCGCGGTGCTGGTGACGGCCGACGAGACCGGCATCCAGTCCGTCGAACGCCTGATCGTCGACGTGCTGCGCTGGGAGCGCATGGAGGTCGACGCCGAGGGCGCCGCCGACCTGCCCGCGGTGGTCACGCTCGCCGGCCGCGCGCTCGAAGCCCTGCTCGCGCGCCAGTCCGACCGCAAGCCGATGTCGGTGCGCGTGACCTTCACCGGGCGAAGCGGCGCGCACGGCGAGCTGTTCGGGCGCAACTCGCAGCTGCGCGAGGAGGTGCTGGCGCAGGCGGCGGCGCTCGGCGGCGACCGCCTCTGGATCGAAAAGGTCGTGGTCGACACCACCCCGCCGAGCGACGCCACGCAGATCCGCGAGCGCGCCGACGCGATCGCCGACCTGCAGGCGCTGCTGCTGGAGGTGCCGACGGATGAAGCCTTCCTGCGCAGCCTGGCCGAAGACCTGCAGCAGCTCGCCGGCAAGGCCCCGCTGGAGCTGACCGAAGCCGTGCCGGCCTTCGGCGCCATTCGCGCGGGCGAGGTGAAGGCGCTCGTCGAGTCCGTCACGCCGGGCCTGCTCGCGCGCCTGGCGCAGTCGCGCTGAGCGCTCGACATCCGCGGAACCCCATGCGCATCCGACAACTCGACCTGCTGCGTTACGGCAAGTTCACCGACCGCAGCCTGGCCTTCCCGCCGAGCGCGCGCGACTTCCACCTCATCGTGGGCGCCAACGAAGCGGGCAAGTCCACCACGCGCAGCGCCATCCTCGACCTGCTCTACGGCATCGAGACGCGCTCGACCTACGACTTCCTGCATGCCAAGGCCGAGATGCGCCTGGGCGCCACGCTGGAGCAGGGCGGCGCCGCGCTGGCCTTCGTCCGCACCAAGGCCCGCGCCAAGTCCTTGCTGGACGCCGAGGGCAAGGTGCTCGCCGATACGGCGCTGGGCAGCTTCCTCGACGGCACCGATCGCGGTTTCTTCGACCAGATGTTCGGGCTCGACCACACGCGGCTGGTGGCCGGCGGCGAGGACATCCTCAGGAGTTCCAACGACATCGGCCAGATCCTCTTCCAGTCGGCCGCCGGCATCGGCAGCCTGGGGGCGGTGCGCGAGCAGCTGGTGGCCGAGGCCGACAGCCTGTGGGCGCGGCGGCGTTCCGGCGAGCGGGCGTACTACATCGCCAGCGACCAGCTGGCGCAGGCCGAGGCCGCGCTGAAGGCGGCGACGGTGCGCACCAAGGACTGGGTCGAGGCGCAGCGCGGCGTCGAGGAGCTGCAAGCCCTGCGGGCGAAGTCGCGCGAGCGCTACCGCGCCTTCGAGACCGAGCGCATGCGCCTGGAGCGCGTGCGCCGCGTCGCGTCGCCCCTGCACCAGCTGCGCGAGCGGCAGGCCGAGCTCCGGGCCCTGGGCGAGGTCGTGCTGCTGCCCGCCGATGCCGCGTCTCAACTGACCCAGACCGAACTGGAACTTGCCGGCGCCGAGCGCGACTGCGTGCTCTTCGAGGCGCAGGCCGCGAAGACCCGCGAGCAGCTGCAACAGCTTCACCCGGACGACGCCCTGCTGCGCCATGCCGCCGACATCCTGCTGCTGGCCGACCGGCGCCAGCAGGTGCGCAACCATGCGCGCGACATCGAGCGCCGCCAGCTCGAAATCTCGGTGCACTGGCAGCAGGCGGAGAGACTCGCGCGCGAGCTGGGCTGGCCCGTCACGACCGAGGAAGTCCTCGCCAGGCGCCTGCCGGCGCTGCCGCTGCGCGCGGCGGTGGCGGGCCTGATCAAGCGCTTTCCGGTGCTCGACCAGTCGCGGCGCGCCGCCGATGCCGCCCTGGCGGACAAGGCGGCCGAGGCGTCCTCGCTGGCGGCCCAGAGACAGGCGCTTGCCGTGTCCAGCGTGCCGCCGGCCGTGCGCGCCGCGCTGGCCGCCGCCCGGGCGCTGGGTGACCCCAAGGCCGGCCTGGCGCGCGACCAGACCCAGCTCCAGAAATGCGAACGCGAACTCGAAGCCGCATGGCGCGGCCTGGGCGCGTGGACGCCGGATCTGCCCGCCCTGCGCGCGCTCGTGCTCCCCACCGAAGCCGCGATACGCGACCGGCGGCAGCGCCAGACCGACATCGAGCTGGGCCTGAAGGCGCTGGGCACCCGGCGGGCCGAGCTGGAGGCCGAGCTCGCGCTGCAGCAGCTCGACATCGCCCAGTACCGCAAGGCCAACCGCCCCGTCGGCCTGGCGGAACTCCAGGCCGCGCGCGCCGCGCGCGATGCGGTGTGGAGCGCCATCCGGTCCGGTGAGCGCCCATTGCAGGACGCCGCCTCGGACTTCGAGGCCCGTCTCGGCGCCGCCGACGAGGTGGCCGACCAGCGGCACGACAAGGCGCAAGAGGCGAGCGAACTCCAGTCCCGGCTCGACGCGCTGGAGCGCCTGCAATTGCAGGCCGCGGACACGGCCCGCCGCAAGACGGCCCAGGAGGCCGAGCGCGACGCGATGGACGCCGACTGGCGCCGCCTGACCGACGCGCTCGGCCTGGCCGGCCTGCCGCTGCAGGACATCGAGGCCTGGCGGGCCGCGCGGGAGCGGGTGCTGCGCGCCGAGGACGCGCGCGACGATGCCGAACGCGCGCTTGCCGCCACGCGCGATGCGCTCGCGGCCGTCGCCGTGGAACTGGGCTGCGCGCTCGCCGGCGCGGGCATCGCCTTCGATCCGGCGGCGCCATTGGACGCCACCATGCTGATCGCGGCCGATGCCGTCGAGCGCGCCACCGAAACGCGGGCGCGTTCGGAAACACTCGAGCGGCAACAGCAGTTGCTGGCCTCCGCGCTCGCTGGCCAGACCGACGTGGCGCTCGCGGCGCGCGAGGACTTCGCCGCCTGGGAAGCCGACTGGCGCGCGGCCATCGAGCGCATCGGCGCGCCGGACTCGGCCGACGTGGTGGATGTGGCGGTCGCGGAAAGCGCACTGGGCGCCATCGCGGCCATCGACGCCCAGCTCGCCGCCATCCGCGAGCTGCGCGAGAGCCGTGTCGATGCGATGCGCCAGGACCTGGCGGATTTCGAGCGCGAAGTCGCGCTGGCCCTCGCTGCCGCCGCGCCGGACCTGGCCGGGCTGGAAGCGGGCGCCGCCGTCGTCGAACTGAATGCGAGGCTCGCGAAGGCCAGCGAGGAACGCAAGGAAGCCGACCGCCTGCGCGACGAACTGGCCGCGCGCGAGGCCGACGCCTTCGCCGCCGGCGCCCGGGTGGCGCGCGCCCGCGCCACGCTGCTGCCCTTGATGCGGCTCGCGCGGGTGGCCGACCCCGATGCCCTGCGCGAGATGATCGTGCTGTCCGACCGGCGCCGGCAGCTCGCCCTCGACCTGGCCGCGGCGCAACGCGCGGTGGAGGAGGGCGGCGACGGCCTCGACATCGCGACGCTGGAAGCCGAGGTGAGCGCCACCGATGCCGCGCAGATCCCGGCGCTCATGGCCGACCTCGGCCTGCAGCTCGACGCCGTGCGCCAGGAGCAGGATGCGCTGACCGTGCAGCTCACCCAGGCCCAGGCGCTGCTTGCGCGCATCGCCGGCCAGGACGACGCCGCCCGCGCCGAATCGGAGCGCCAGAGCGCCCTGGCCGCGATGGCGAACGCGGCCGAGCGCTACGTGCAGGTCCACACCGCCTCGCGCCTGCTCAAATGGGCCATCGACCGTTACCGCGAGACGCGGCAGGGCCCCATGCTCGGGCGCGCCGGCGCCATCTTCGCGGGGCTCACGCGCGGCTCGTTCCAGAAGCTCTCGGTGGATTTCGACAGCGAGCCGCTGACGCTCAACGGCTTGCGCGCCGACGGGCAGGTGGTCGGCATCGCGGGCATGAGCGACGGCACGCGCGACCAGCTCTACCTGGCGCTGCGCCTGGCGGCACTGGAGATGCACCTGGCCCAGAGCCATGCGATGCCCTTCATCGCCGACGACCTCTTCATCAACTACGACGACCCGCGCGCGACGGCGGGCCTGGAAGCCCTCGCCGAACTCTCGGAGAAGACGCAGGTGATCTTCCTGAGCCACCACGACCACCTGGTGCCGAGCGTGCGGGCGGTGTTCGGAAGCGATGTGAACATCGTCGCGCTGTAGCCGCTTTCGCACGGCCAAGCACAAGGTCCGCCGCCTCGTCCCGCGGCTTTCAAAGACAAGACCTCCCGAAGGGGCAAGCCCGCTCCGAGCTGCGCCCGGGCGCCCGCCGTCCTATAAACGCGCACTCCCATAACAACACACCAGAGGAAGACAGCGTATGCGATTCCTGCTCCTGCTGCCCTTCATCGGGCTTCTATGGCTGCCGTTCTATAACAGCGAAACCCCTTCGCTCTTCGGCTTTCCCTTCTTCTACTGGTATCAGCTGGTCTGGGTTCCGATCACGGCGCTCCTGATCTGGATCGTCTACCGGCATGCCTACGATGAGGGAGACGAATGATGAACGGCGAAATCCACTGGACGGCGCTCGCGGTCTTCATCTTCTTCTTCGTTCTCGTCACCGTGATGGGCTTCGCGGCCTCGCGCTGGCAGACCGGCGGCAAGGCCAGGGAGGCGCATCTCGACGAGTGGGGCCTGGGCGGCCGCAACTTCGGCACCTGGATCACCTGGTTCCTCGTGGGCGGCGACTTCTACACCGCCTATACGGTGATCGCCGTTCCCGCGCTGGTCTACGCGGTCGGCGCCTATGGCTTCTTCGCGCTGCCCTACACGATCCTCGTGTACCCCATCGTCTTCTTCATCATGCCCAAGCTCTGGCACTCGGCGCAGCGCGCCGGACACGTGACGGCGGCCGACGTGGTGTACGGCCGCTATGGCAACCGCGCCCTCGAACTCGCCGTCGCGGTCACGGGCGTCTTCGCGACCATGCCCTACATCGCGCTGCAGCTGGTCGGCATGGAGGTCGTCATCAAGGCCCTGGGCCTCACGGGCGAGCTGCCGCTGGCGGCGGCCTTCGTGATTCTTGCGCTCTACACCTACTCGGCCGGCCTGCGCGCGCCGGCGCTCATCGCCTTCGTCAAGGACCTGATGATCTACATCGTGGTGCTGGTGGCGGTGGTGCTGGTGCCGATGAAGCTCGGCGGCTACGGCAGCGTGTTCCATGCGGCCGGCGAGGCCTTCGCCGCCAAGGGCGGGGCGACCGGCCTCACGCTCAAGCCCGCGCAGATGCTGCCCTTCGCCAGCCTGGCCCTGGGCTCGGCCATGGCCGCCTTCATGTACCCGCACACGCTGACCGGCATCTTCGCGGCCCGGAGCGCCAACACCATCCGCAAGAACGCCGTCTTCCTGCCGGCCTACACGGTGCTGCTGGGGCTGATCGCGGTGCTGGGCTACATGGCCTATGCGGCCCACCTGAGCGTGAAGAGCAACAACGACGTGGTGCCGGCGCTCTTCAATGCGCTCTTCCCCCCATGGTTCGCGGGTTTCGCGTTCGCGGCCATCGCCATCGGCGCGCTGGTGCCGGCGGCGGTGATGTCCATCGGCGCGGCCAACCTGTTCACCCGCAATTTCTGGAAGGCCTACGTGCAGCCGGACATCTCCTCCGCGGGCGAGGCCAAGGTGGCGAAGATCGTCTCGCTGGTGGTCAAGATCGGCGCGCTGATCTTCATCCTGTTCCTGCCGACGCAGTTCGCGCTCGACCTGCAGTTGCTGGGCGGCTTGTGGATCCTGCAGACCTTCCCGGCGGTGGTGTTCGGCCTGTTCTTCCGCTGGTTCAGGGCGCCCGCGCTGCTCACCGGCTGGGCCGCCGGCATGGTGTGCGGCAGCTGGCTCGCCTTCTCCGACGGCATCAAGCCTGTGCACACCTTCGTCGTCGGCGGCGACAGCTTCTCGCTCTACACCGGGCTGGTCGCCTTCGCGCTCAACGTGGTGGTGGCCGTGCTGGTGCAGCTGGTGTTCAAGGGCTCGCCCTTGCGCGAGGCGCCGGTGCTGGCGCGCACGCGCTAGCGCCTTCGGTCGATCAGAGAAAGCCGATCGACAGCCACGGGAAGGCCGCGATCACCGCGATGCCGGCCAGCAGCGCCAGCATGTAGCCGACCATCGGCTTGATCGCGTGGTCGGGGTGGACGCGGGCGATGGCGCAAGCCGCATAGAAGCCCACCCCCAGCGGCGGCGCGAACAAGCCGAGCCCCATCGAGAGGGTGGCGACCATCGCGTAATGCACCTCGTGCACGCCCATCGCGCGCGCGATCGGAAACAGCAGCGGCCCGAACAGCACGATGGCCGGAATGCCCTCCAGCACCGAGCCGAGCACCACGAAGGCGAGGATCGACACCGCCAGGAAGGTCGGGGCACCGCCCGGGAGGTTCGACATCGAGCTCGCGAGCCAGCCGGAGAAGCCCGACTGCGTGAGCCCCCATGCCATCGCCGTGGCCGTGCCGATGATGAGCAGGATCGCGCCCGAGAGCGACGCGGTGCTGACCAGCATGGGCGCCAGGCGACGCCAGTCGAACTGGCGGTAGAGCAGCAGCCCGATGACGATCGCATAGGCGATGCCGATGGTCGACACCTCGGTGGCGGTCGCCACGCCCTCGACCACCGCGGCGCGGATGACGAAGGGCAGCGCGATGGCGGGCAATGCGATGGCGAACAGGCGACCGATCTCGCGCCATGGCTGGCGCGGCGCCTGGCTCACGTCCTCGTCGCGGTTTCGCCGATAGACCACGATGCACAGTCCCACGCCCAGCACGATGGCCGGCAGCAGGCCGCCGGTGAAGAGCGCCGCGATCGACACCCCGGTGGCCGAGCCGATCGCGATCAGCACCAGGCTCGGCGGCACGGTCTCGGTCTGCGCGCCGGTGGCCGCCAGCAGGGCGACCAGTTCGCCGTCGTGCGCGCCGCGCTTTCTCATCTCGGGGAACAGCGCGGGCGCGACGGCGGCCATGTCGGCCGCCTTGGAGCCGGAGATGCCCGAGACGAGGTACATCGCGCCGATCAGCACATAGGACAGCCCGCCGCGCACATGCCCGAGCAGGCTGGCCAGAAAGGCCACCATCGCGCGCGCCATGCCGGTCATCTCGATGAGCAGGCCGAGAAAGACGAACAGCGGCACCGCCAGCAGGATCAGGTGCGACATGCCTTCGTCCATGCGCCCGACGATGACGGGCAGGGGTGCCCCGGTGCCCAGCGCCACATAGCCGAAGGTGCCGAGCCCGAAGGCGAAGGCGATGGGGATGCCGGCGAACACGCTCCCCGCGGCGACGCCGACGAAGAAGATCAGGAGATTGAGCCGCCCCAGGTCCTCGAAGGCGGAGCGCCCGAACCAGAAGGCGGCGATCAGCACGACCACGATCGCCACCGCCTGCAGCGCCGGGCGCATCTGCGCGGTGCGAAGCAGCCGCAGCAGCGAGAAGACGGCCATCAGGATGATGCCCGCCGGCAGCGCCGCCGCGCGCCAGACGTTGGAGATCTCGAGCGCGGGTGTCGTGATGGCGCCCTCGTCGGCCGCATACTGCCAGGCCGGCCAGGCCACCATCGCCAGGAAGGCGAGGGCGGCACAGGTCGCGACCGCCTCGAACACCTCCCGCCCCGCGGGCGAGAACCTGGTGACCAGCGCGGTCATGCGCATGTGCTCGCCGCGCCGCAGCGCGATCACGGCGCCGAGCATCGCCAGCCAGACGAACAGGATCGAAGCCAGCTCGTCGGACCAGACGAGGGGGCGATGGAGCACGAAGCGCGCGACGACGCCGGCAAGCAGCACGACGATGTCGGCCGTCACCAGCAGCGCGGCCGGGACTTCGACCAGCCAGCCCAGCGCGGCCTCCAGCCGCGCCAGGCCGCTCCTGGCGGCACTCACGCCAGTTTGCCGGCGCCGCCTTCGAGCAGCGCCCAAGCCTCGTCGCCGTATTTGGACTTCCACTCCGAGTAGAAGCCTGCCTTGCGCAGCTGAGCCCGGAAGGCCGCCGCGTCGGGTTGATTGAACGTCAGCCCCTTGCCGGCGAGTTCCTTCTGCAGGCTGGCGTTGAGTTCGGCGACGTCGGCGCGCTCCTTCATGCCGGCATCGTTGACGTGCCGGGCGACGATGGTTTGCAGGTCCGGCGGGAGCTTGTCCCAGGCGCGCTTGTTGGCGAGGAACCAGAAGCCGTCCCACATGTGGTTGGTCAGGGAGCAGTACTTCTGCACCTCGTAGAGCTTGGCCGTCGCGATGATGGCGAGCGGGTTCTCCTGGCCGTCGACGATGCGCGTCTGCAGCGCGGAGTAGACCTCGGCGAAGTTGATGGAGGCCGGGGACGCCTCGAGCGCCTTGAACATCGAAGTCCACAGCGGCGACACCGGCACGCGGATCTTGAAGCCCTTCATGTCCTCGGGCGTCGCGATGGGCTTGCTCGACGAGGTGATCTGGCGGAATCCGTTGTCCCAGATCTTGTCCATGGCCACCAGGTTCGCCTTCGCGATCTGGGCGCGGATGTAGGCGCCGAGATCGCCGTCCATGGACTTCCACACGGCGGCGTAGTCCTTGAACGCGAATCCGATGCCGCTGATCGATGCCGCCGGCACCAGCGTCGAGAGGATCAGGCCCGAGAGGGTGAAGAACTCGATGCCGCCCGAGCGCAGCTGGCTGAGCATGTCGGTGTCGGAGCCGAGCTGGTTGTTGGGGTAGATCTGGATGTCGACGCGGCCCTTGGTGTCGGCGCGAATGGCGTCGGCCATTTCCTTGGCCCGGATGTTCATGGGGTGCGCGACGGGCAGGTTGTTCGCGTACTTGTAGGTGAACTCGGCCTTCTGGGCGAAGGCCTGGCTGGCGGGAAGGCCCAGGGCCGAAGCGCCGCTGGCGGCCAGGATCTGGCGTCGCGTGAAATTCATTCTTTGTCTCCTTCTGGTGGATGGGTCCGCTCTCGGGGCGCGAGTATAGGGGTGGGCCCGGCCGGCGCGCCGCAGATACACTGGAAAAAAAGCACCCGCCGGCTTCCGGCTCCCCGATTTGCTGGAGTAGACATATGAACGCATCCTCAACCCCCTCACGCGTCGCCGTCGTCACCGGCGGCGCTCGCGGCATCGGCCTCGAGATCGGGCGCTGGTTCCTTGCCCGCGGCTGGCGCATCGTGCTGCTGGACATCGACCGCGAGACGCTGGAGCCCGCGGCGGCGGCGCTGGCGCGGCCCGACGACGTGTTCGCGCTGCACCGCGACGTCTCCGATCCCGAGGGCGTGCGCACCGGCGTCGAAGCGGTGGTTTCGCGCTTCGGGCGCATCGACGCGCTGGTCAACAACGCGGGCATCGCGGTGTTCAAGCCGATCGGCGAGACCTCCTTCGAGGAGTGGCGCAGCGTGCTGAGCGTCAACCTCGATGGGGCCTTTCTCTGCACGCAGGCGTGCGCTCCGGTGATGCTGAAGACGGGCGGCGGCGCGGTGGTCAACATCGCATCCATCTCGGGCCTGCGGGCGAGCACGCTGCGGGTGGCCTATGGCACCAGCAAGGCCGCGCTCATCCATCTCACCAAGCAGCAGGCCGTCGAGTTGGGCAACGCCGGCATCCGCGTGAATGCGATCGCGCCGGGGCCGGTCGATACGGAGATGGCCAAGCTGGTGCACAGCGTGGCCATTCGCTCGGACTATTACGACACCATTCCGCTCGGGCGCTATGGGACGACGGAAGAGATGGCGGAGACGGTCGGCTTCCTCTGCAGTCCCGCGGCGAGCTTCATCAATGGCCAGGTGATCGCGGTGGATGGTGGCTTCGACGCCGCCGGGGTCGGCCTGCCCACCTTGCGGCGGCGCTCGGTCTGACTCCGGATACGGTGGCGCGTCGGCGGGCGGTGCGCCCATGCCCCCGCGCGCCGCGCAAGCGCAAAATTGGGCCGAGACGGGCCGTGGCACCTGTCGTCCGGAGGCATCATGTTCAAGTTGGCGAGCGCAATGATCCTGTGCATCCTGGCCGGCTGTGCGGGCACCCTGCCCCAGGGCAGTTCGGTCTGCTCGACCCAGCCAGGTACCTATGCGTGTCAGATCGAGCAGTACCAGAACGTCGACGTCTGACGATGTCCTGGCAGAGACCGGCGGGCATCGGCCGCACGCGCCCGGCTGCCAGCGGCCGGAAGCGCGGCGCCTGAGCTTGCATCGACCATGACCCTCTTGAATCCTTCACTCATCCGCCACTGGCACGCCCATGTGTACTTCGACGCATCCAGCCGGCAGGATGCGTGGGCGCTGCGCGAAGCGATCGCGACCGGAAGTCTCCCGGATCAATCGAAGTTCAAGAGCACCTTCATGGCCTGCGAGCGGTCTGCCGCCAGTGCGAAGGCGCGGGCCGAGTCCCGGTAGGACAGCGTGGCGGAGATCACTGGCTTGACGTTCACCAGCCCCTTGTTCAGCAGCTCGACGGCGACTGCGAATTCCTGGTGGAAGCGGAAGACGCCGCGCAGATCGAATTCCTTCGCGACGATCGTGTTGACAGGCAGCGTGATCTCGCCGCCGCTCAACCCGAGTTGAACGATGATGCCGCGCGGGCGCAGCACGTTGAAGGCGCCGCGCAGCGCGCGCTCGTTACCGCTCGCCTCGAAAAGCACGTCGAACTGGCCCTTGTCGACGGCGTAGCGAGCCAGGCCGTCGGGCTGGTCGGCGACGTTCACCACCTCGTCCGCGCCGACCTGCAAGGCCTTGGTGAGGGAATGGGCTCCGACGTCGGTCGCCACGATGTGCGCGGCGCCGGCGCGCCGGGCCGCGATGATGGCCAGCGCGCCGATGGGCCCGCAACCGGTGATCAGCACCTTCTTGCCCAGCAGGTCGCCCGCCCGGCGCATGCCGTGCAGCGCCACGGAGAGCGGTTCGGCCATCGCGCCTTCGGCGTCGCTCAGCGAATCCGCCAGCAGGTGCGCCTGGTATTGCTCGATGACGATTTCCTGGCGGAAGGCGCCCTGCACGTGCGGATTGCGCATGGCGCTGCCGTAGTAGCGCATGTCCAGGCAGTGGTTCTGCAGGCCTTCCTGGCAGAAGCGGCAGAGGCCGCAGGGGCGGCTCGGGCTGATGGCGACACGCTGGCCGGCCTTGAAGGCGGTCACGTCGGGTCCGACGGCGTCGATCACGCCGGCGACTTCGTGGCCCAGCACCATCGGTTCGTGGATGCGCACGGTGCCGAAGCCGCCGTGCTGGTAGTAGTGCAGGTCCGAGCCGCAGATGCCGCCGCAGCGCACCCGTACCCGCATCTGGTCGCGCTGGACCTCGGCGGTCGGAAAGGTCTCGACGCGCAGGTCGCCGGGAGCGTGGATGACTAGAGCTTCCATGTCGTGTGCCAGTGTGGTGGTTATGTTCAAGGGGTTTGGAGCGTGCCGTCGACCAGCCGCGTCTGCGTCCAGGTCGTCACGGTGTTCTCGCAGGGGTACTTGGCGGCTTCTTTTTCGTCGATGTCGACACCCAGGTTCGCGTAGACGAAGCCGTTCCTGAACTCGGGCATGCCGGGGAAGACATCGAGCAACGCATCCCGCGGACCCTTGAGATCCTGGATCACGAAATTGGGCGGCTCGGTGCCCGACCACTCCTGAACGCCGAAATTGCGCGCCGCGAGGTCGATGTGGATGTTGGCCGCGTGTGCCAGGGGAGACATGTCGCCGGGGCCATGCCAGGCCGTGCGCACGCCGTACTGCTCGGCGAACAGCTGCAGCTTGCGACCGGCCGTGATGCCGCCGATCTGGCTCAGGTGCACGCGGATGTAGTCGATCAGCCGGTCGGCGATCAAGGTGCGCCACTCGAAGGGGTAGTTGAACAGTTCGCCCTGCGCAAGCGGCGTGACGGTCTTGGCGCGCAACTGCCGGATCCGCCTTCCTCGAGCGGGATGGCATCCTCGAGGAAGAACAGTGCATATGGCTCGAGCGCGACCGCGAAGCGGATGGCGTCCACGGGCTTGAGGCGCTCGTGCACGTCATGGCACAGCTCGACATCGAACCCCACCTTCTCGCGAATGCCGTCGAACAGCTTGAGCGTGTCGCGCATGTACTTCCGGCCATCGAGGTAGACGCCCGCCGGCGCGCCGGTCGGGGCGGAAGCCGGCGCCGTGCCGTAGCCGCCGCCGCCATAGCTGCTGCGCAGGGCGATCCAGGCGGTCTGCGAACAGCGCGATCCCGGCGACCTGACGACCATCGACGATCCGTCGACCTTGCAGGCCATTCGCGATCTGGCCTGACATCGGCATCGGACTTCGTCCCGCGCCGACCCTATCCTGTGGTTTGGGTTGCCCGGACCGCCGAGACCGGCATGCCGGGTGCCGCAATGTCTGCCAGGCTGGGGTCCTGCAAGCCCAGCGCGATCGCGGCGGATCGTGGTCGCGTCGTTGATGGCCATCGCGATCAAGCCCGCCTCCCGCTGCGGCACGGCCGTGGCCCAGAAGTTCGCCGCGAAGGGCGCCAGCAATGCCCAGCGCCAGCAGGAATCCCGTGCCCGCGGCCAGGCCGACGGTCCACGCGGGATACTGGTCCGACACGAACTGCAGCAGTGCCGCGAAGTGCTACGGCAGCGTGGCCGGCGGCTTCCTGTCGGAGCGCTGGCTCGGCGCGAGCGAACCCGCCCAGCCGCTGGAGAACCGCTCGCTGGTCAAGTACAAGCTCATCATCGATGATTTCGACGGCTGGGACCTGTTGCAGCACCTGCTCGCGCAACTGCAGCGGATCGCGCAGCGGCACGGCGTATCGATTCCGACGGTCGCGATGCATCGGGGAACTTGGGCTCGGTTCAAAAACCTAAGGGAGGTACCGTTTCTCCAAGGTCGACCACCGGCCTTCTTGCCCTGACTGGAAACAGCCAGGGCTTTTTCGTTTCAGGGCGGGCCGGGTCGCGGGTTAACCAGCGACCGCCACCCGCGCCTCGCGACGGAACCCACGCTGGAGGATTTCGCGGCCGAGCAGCACGTGCTGGTCTCGTCGTCGGGCACGGGCCACGGCGTTGAATTGACCGGGCATGCGCTGGAAGCCGCGATCCCGGCCCACTTCACGGTGCGCGTGCCCGGCTTCACTGCCGCGGCCGTGGTTGCCAAGCATACGGATGCCGTGGTGACGCTGCGCTCGCCGCTCGCCGCCGTGCTGGCCCGCGAGCTCGACCTCGAATTGATCAAGCCGCCGCTGCGACTTCCGCGATTCGAGGTCGCGCGCGGCCGCTCGACCATCACGCGCGCCCGGCCTTGCTGGCAAGGCAGTTCGTATGAGCCTCAGGCGCGCGTCAGCTCACGACGCGCGTTGCCGCGGAATTCCGTCGGCCGCAAGCCCGTCTGCTTCTTGAAGAAACGGCCGAAGTAGGCCTCGTCCTCGAAGCCCAGCTCCGCCGCGATCTGCTTGATGCTGAGCGATGAATAGACCAGCTCGCGCTGCGCCTCGTGCACCACGCGCGCATTGATCGCGTCGAGCGTCGACATGCCCATCACCTCGCGGCACATGCGCGTGAGCTGGCCCGCCGTCACGCCGAGTTCGCGCGCATAGCGCTCCACCGGCACGCGCTCGCGGCAGTGCTCGTCGAGCAGGGTGCGGAAGCGTTCGACCTGCCTGGCCGTTCGCGACCGCGGCACGTCTTCATCGCTTCGCGCGGTCTGGCTGATGCGCGCGATCTGCACGAACAGCGCGCGCGGCCGTGACCACCGGCCCATCGACATCGCCGATCGTCCAGCGAAAGCCATGCACCGAGCGCGCCGGCGCGACGATGAGGCAGGGCGTCTGCAGCGTCCACTTGCGCCCGTCGATGAAGGTCTCGCCGCCGCCGCTGATCGGGTAGAGCACCTGGATCAGCGCGTCATGGAAGTGCGGCTCGATCTCCCAGTTGTGCGGGCCGGATCGCTCCGGAATGCGCTCGAAATGCACGAGGTCCATCCACGAAGGCTGCGCCTCGGTGCCGTACAGCGCGAAGTTGGGAACGTGGCCTTGGGTTCGGGGGTGCGGTGGCGGGCGGTGTGCCCTTGGCTGGCCGACGTCACCGCCCCTTCGGGGTCCCCTGCGCTGCTCGCGTCAGGCGGGGTCACGTGCAAACTCGCTTCGCTCAAACAGCACGTGCCCTTATCCGCCTGCCGCTGCGCTGCTC
>NZ_JBFTPS010000008.1:0-172881 GCF_056398605.1 Variovorax sp. 01T432 | reverse complement strand
GCCATATCCGCGGCGCGGCGATGGGCGACATCGCGATCTGGTGACGTGCAGCATGCTGCCCCATGCACCTCGCCGACGTTGCCCCCATGCTCATCTCTTCGCGGCCCGTAGACCTATCCGAGCCGGGGTGGATCTATGAGCTCAAGTTCGACGGCTACCGCCTCCTGGCTGAATTCGGGGCCGGCACTGTCGAGTTGAAGACGCGCAGCGGGGCTGACGCTACCACCTGGTTCCCAGAGGTCACGAAGTCGCTGGCAAGCATGCACGGTGGTCCATTCATCACGGACGGCGAGGTTTGCGTGCTCGACGACTTGGGTCGCAGCAACTTCGACCTGCTGCAGATCCGCGCGCGCCGGCGGCGCTGGCATGAAGGCGCGGACCCGGTGACCTATTGCGTCTTCGATCTACTGGTTCACCGGGGCATAGACATTACGCAGTTCCAGCTCATCCAGCGCAAGGCATTGCTCGCGGAGCTATTCAAGCTGGCGCCGCCCAATATCCTCTACGTCAGCTACTTCGACGGCGGCGCCCAGGATCTGTTCGATCAGGCCGTGATGACGCTGAAACTGGAGGGGTTGGTAGCGAAACGGGCGGCCAGCGTCTACGCCCCCGGCACGCGCAGCCGGGATTGGGTGAAGGTGAAGCGGAAGGGTGCCGTCCCTCGCGCATGAGCAGCAAATTCAGGCTCTGCGGAGTGTGTCGAACCTGCCCTGATGCAAGGGGCATTCGATCTCATGCCGTGAAGTGTAATGAAGATGCGTCCTTTAAGTAGTAGAGTTGCGACTGTCTTGATTTGGCCTCTACAGGAAGGCGCGCGAGCCCGTTGAGTGCAGCAGTTCTGGCAGCAGCACCACGACTCCCTTTCGAGAGATCATGGTTGCCACGAGAGCGCGACTTCATCGCCGCGGGCAGCATGGCGATGATTTCGCGCGGGCAATGGACTTGCACACTGGGTTTGAATCCGGCCAACCACCGCACGAGGCCCGTCGGCGGATGCGACGGTTTCATATCAAGCGCACCCGGCTGTCGGTAGCCCCATCAATACATCGCCGCCAGCAACCACACCGCGGCCTCCGCGAAGGCAGGGTCCACTGCGGTTGTCGCTTGGTGCAAGTGGCACTGACGTGTCGCCCGTCGGACGGCCTGGCGATTTGTGCGCGACACGCGTGCCCGCGACCTGCGCAGCAGCAGACGCATCAGCCGCTCGCATTCGCACTGCAGCTCTTGCTGCTCGAGCGAGGTAGAAGTGGGGAGGGCGGGGAGGGCGGGGAGGGCGGGGAGGGCGGGGAGGGGGGCGCCCTGCACCCTTGGCGGATGCGCCTGCCATTTCCTGGCCCACCGCGTTGGCAACAGGCACGCGCGGCGGCACTCATGAATCAACTTGTCCCGGTTGCCCACCCTTGAGGAGCCAGGCGCGCCGCGTGCCACCGCGTTTGTACCGTGCCGCCGCCTCGCGGCAAGGGCGCGCACCCATAAGGCCTGGACGCCCTGGCCAGGGCGTGGCGTCGCGGGTGCCAAGGCCGCCGGCACCAGAATTGGGAGTACCACCGCTACATGCAGCGCAACGGTCTGCTGCGCCGCCACGTAGCCGGACTCGCGCACCGCGCGCTCCCAGTGCGCCGGTCCGAGCTCCAGGGACGTGGCGTCCCACTGCACACCGTTGATCAACATCGATTCCACCGCCCGCGTGAAGTAGTCCATAGGAATCTCGGTGATGCCGCGCAGCTGCGCGGCGGCGTGCGCATGGACGAAGCCATTCCACAGCGCCCCGGCCGAGTGCTCCAACCGCAGCCCGGCGGCATACGCCAGCGGATAGAAGAACGCGGTAAATGTTTCGCCGGTCACCTCCGGGTAGTGGCTCAGGTCGTAGCTGGCCAGGCAGGTGGCCGCCTCGGCCGGGTTGGTGATCCCGCGGAAGTGCAGCTGCTCGATCATGAAGCGCGCCACGATCTGCTCGTCGCCGGCCAATTGGTAGCGGGCCTTGTGCTCCATCAACTGAGGTTGACCGACCAGGAAGGTGATCAGCCGGAACCCATGATGGGCCAGTTGATCGTGCACATCGCGCAGCCACTCCAGTGCGTGCCTGGACATTCGCTGCGCCTCGTCGCACAGCAGCACGACGATGTGGCCCGAGCGCATCTGCAGCTGCTCGCCCAGCCGGCGGATCAGCGAGAAGCGCTTTTCCGCAATCGTCCTGGCCCGCGGCTGCCTCACCCCGGCGGCCGCCAGGAGGGTGCTGAAGAACGGTCCCTCGAAGTCGCTGCGGTGAAGTTCGCAGGGCATGCGAATGACCAGGATGTCGTGTCGTTGCCTGGCCAGGTGCAGCGCCACGTAGTCGGACGCTCGAGCCGGCTTCCTCGCAGCTGCCTACCGGCCCGGTCAAGGGCAAGCGGCTGCGCATCGCGGAGCAGGCAATGAACGAGAAGACACCGTGCCAAGCGCATGCCCTCTTGGCATCATGTCGTCAGGCCCTCGCAGGTTCTGTTGAAAATTCAGAATCACAGCCCGGTCAACTGCCATCGTCGCCATGGAGCTCACACTGCCTCAAGGCAGTTGAGGAGGTGCACAGAGGTGAGCGGCATGCCACGCATCTCGAACAGCTCGATGAGTGACTCGGGCGTGTGCTTCGGGTTTTTCCAGCGCAGGCGCATCTGCCGCAGCGCGGCCAGCGCCCGGGGCCGATTCAGTGTGATTTGGTTCACAATGAAGATGTCCGGTGTCAGCACCTCGATCGAATGCTTCTTCAGGACCTCGGCCGGGAAGTCCTTCAAATTGCTCGTCACGATGGCATCGGCGTGGCCGACAATCGCCGCCGCCAGCACGTGCCGGTCGTTGGGGTCGGGCAACTCCAGGAATTGGATGAACGGCTCGTACCCAGTCACCATGCAGTCGGGAATTGCCTCGCACATCTGGCGCGCCTTTTCCGCGTTGACCTCCTCACTGCCCGGGTACTTCTCGAGCCGGGACGCCATCCACTCGCGCTCGATATCGGCGCTCCACTTCGCAGCATAGAGGCCCGCATCCGCCAAGCTGAGTAGCGCGTCGCACTGCAGCTTGGTGAACAGTACGTTGGCGTCGAGGATTGCCGTGAATCGAGATGCGCCTGCCATGCTTCAGGGTTCCTCGCCGATCTGCTCGTCCAGTTCGTGCATGCGGCGCAGGGCGGCGGCGCTGCGCTCCTTCTGCTCTTCCTGGTACCGAACCAATTCCTCGAAGTCGATGCGCCGATGCGTGTTCACCATGTGGCACTTGATCCGCCCGGCATCGATTTCCTTCACCACAAAGGGCCGGGACACGTTCAAGAACGACGCCGCCTGCTGGGTGGTCATCTGGGCGCTTTGCGGCAACACCAACAGCGGCTGGCGCAGAGCCATCTGGCGCAGCACGTCGGCGAAGAACCGCAGCGCGCGCGGCGGCACTTCGAGCACAGGCGTCTTGCCGTCCTTCCCTTCGATCGTCAGCTTCACGAGCTTCGCCTTCGAGTGGTCGAGCGCCGCTATCAACAAGGCTCTTGCCGTTGCGGCCATTTCCGCTTCCGCCTGGGTGGCGGGTTCCAGTACTTCCTGGGCCATGTGCTTTCTCCTGTGGTTGCAGTTGCCGGTTCGCGCTCGGTGCTCTTCGGTACCGTGAAACCGATAATAACTGCATACGAAATAAACGCAACAAGTGAAATAACCGAAACGACTAGGCTGTATCGAATTGATGTGCCTTCGGGCGACGTCGGCTCACAGCCCGCTGAGGGCGAGAGGCCAGTCCGGGGTTGTCATACTTTTTCTGCAAATCGGTGCGTTTGCGCCTGAAAACTCGTTCTCCCACAAGCACTTATGAACTCTTGACGATTCGTGAGGGCCTCTCGCCGTAAGACATTGATTTCAAAGGAGAAAACTCGCCTCACCGTGTCAATCTGCAGAAGAAGTACGACAACCCCATCACGCGCTCACTCATTCGGATGCCTTCATGCCCCGGGCGGCCCGGCGAGCCTGAGCCTTCTCGGTACCCTCACCGTCACCCTTTGCGCGGCGCGCCTCCAGCTGGCGCAGCGCCGACGCCGTCGCCGCCTGGCTCTCTCGCAGTTGGGCGATCTCGCGCTCGGACTGCTCCTGCTGGCGCTGCAGCTGGGAGGCGAGGTCGATGGCCCGCTGCTCCGCGCCGGCGGCGCGCTCGCGAACGGTCGCGAGCTCGAGCTGCGCTTCCTGGTGCCGGCGTGACCAGGTGGCCGCGGCATCGCGGTGCGCAGCCTTCTCGTCCTGGAGGGCCTGCTTGGCTGACTCCCGGGCACTTCGGGCGGCTTCCAGGTCGGCTGCGCGCGCCTTCTGTTCCTTGACGAGCTCGACCGCCGCCTGGCGCGTGGCCATGCGCTCGCGATCGATCTCGGAGAGGAGGCGACGCTCGTGCGCAAGATGGCGCTCCTCGGCGTCGTCCGCGGCGCGCTGCTTGGCCCCGAGTTCCATCGCTGCCTTCTCGCGCAAGGCCTCCTTGCTGGCCACGGCTTCCTCGAGCGCCTTACGCAGGCGCCGAACCTCGGCTTCTGAGTCGCTGAGAAGGCGAGAGGACTCTTGCTGCTGCGTGTGCATCTGGGTTTCCATGGCCGTCACGGCCTGGCGCGAGGAGGCGAGGGCCTCGTCGAGTTTCGAGCGGGCCTGCTCGAACGAGACCTCACGCTGCTGGAGCTCGGATTCCTTCTGGGTCAGGGCGCTGAGTTCCAGCTCGAGCGCACGGCGGGCCGCCTCCGACTTCTGGACCTGCACCTGGTCGGCTTCGCGCCGCGCAACGTCCCAGAGCCGCTGGGCGGCCTGGACGATGGCCAGGGGGAGCTGCTGCGCCTCGTTGTTCGCCAGGCTATTGGCCAGGCTGCCGCCGCGACCCTCCAGGCGCTTGCCGAGTGTGGCGAACCATCGTTCCAGCATGGGGCTCACGGTGTTGGGCGAGCCGCTGCCGATCTTCTGGCGCACGCGCTCGATCGTCGGGCGCAGGCCCTCTTGCAGCAGCATGTCGGCGGCTTCCCAGACCTGGGCCTCCTGGATGCCGCGGCCGCCGCGAATCGGGTGAATGTTGTCGCTCGAACTTTTCAGATCCATGCCCTGCTCCCGGGTCCTGTTTTACTTGCGATAATAATAGATTATCGGAAACTATGTAGAATGTACGTTAGATATCATACATGTCATGTGTGATAAATAACAGAAAGACGAAGCCGGATGGATTGCGCCATCATGTGGTTCTAGTAATTCGTTTGACAAAGTTCAGGCAACTCCTTTGCAGGGGTGCTGCGTCTCGCCCGGCGCGGCATGGACGGCCGCGATGGCCGCAGCCCTAGCAGGACGGTGCGGTCGGAGGGAGGGCGGTAGGCGCATCACGTTCGCCGCCGGGGTCAGGTGGTGCCCACCGCTGCGAACAAATGCAGTCCCGGCGTCAATCGAGAGCGCGAAGGCCCGGCTGCGCAGGATCGACGCGCCCGCCATCAACCCATGTTCGACGTCGGCCGCGCCCTGCTGGCGTTGGTCGACGCGGGCTGCGAGGGGCGGCCGCTGCGCAGGGCGGTGGCCTTGGGGTTGCTGGCTGCGTCGGGCCGCCGGCCGTGATGGGAGCGGGCCGTGGCACGCCACCATCGCTTCCGCCGGTGCGCGACCGAGCCGCAGCCGAAGCGCAGCAGCGGGCGAGGAGATGGCTCGACAGTGGCCAGCGGTACGAACCGGTCCAGGGGGCATGCGCCAGCCCGATCAGGGCGCGCAGCGGCCGATGGAGCGCGAGATGGTGGCCCGCCCTCTATCGGCCACAGCGTTGATTTCGCGCATGCCCGCAAGGGCCGGAGCCTGTGGCTCCCGCTCCCGATCCGCTGCACAGGAAACTGAGCCTTGGGATGACCGGGGCCGGCCTGCCATGTTCGCCAAGATCGCCGTGGCGCTCCAACTCGGCGTCCCGTGTCCGCCGCGAGCCGTGAAGCAAGGCTCGGCTACTATGCGCGCCACTCCATGCGCCTCACATTTCCCGCCCTCCCGGGTATTCCCTCACGCTGCCTGAGCCTTCCGGCAGCAAGGGCAAACCTATACTTTGTATAGAATGGCCTTAACGTTTGGCGATCCGAATCCGAAGCTCACGAAGGCCATAAAGCGCGTCGCCCGTGAATCTGCCAACGTGATCTTCTCCGGGCACGCCGAAGACCGAATGGATGAACGCGGCTTTGACCATGATGAGGTGCTCACCTGTTTGCGCCGGGGCACGGCCTACGGGCCGGAAGGCGATACGTGCAATGTCGTTCACCTGGGACTGCACATCCGCGTTGCGGTCGGAGGTCTCCAAGCGGGCGGCCAGGACTGGACCGCCCTGGAAAAAGTCACCGTAGCAACCGTCATAAGGACAGACTGAAATGAGAAAGATGAAGGGGACCGGACTGCCCAACGTGTTTCTGATCGACGGCGTGGTCGAGCATCCAGACGGGGCGATGGCGTACCGCGATCTAGACGGCCTCTACGTTGCCCTCGCTGGCGCGATCGCCTCGCGCGTGACGCCGCTCACGCCCGCCGAACTGCGCTTTCTTCGAAAGCGACTGAAAATGACTCAGGACGCTGTCGGCGCGCTCGGTGGCAAGGGCGGTCAGATGGCGGCGAAGTGGGAGAAGGGCACCGCAGCCGTCCCGCTCGCCGAAGGCAATCTTCTCCGGCTGATCTGGCTCGCCCGCAATACTAGGCGCATGCGTGCCCTCGCTGATGCCGTCAGCGCGATTGCCGACGGAGACGGCCAGGCGACCCCTTGCCCCTATGTCCTGCGCCACGTCGATGGCGCGGGTTGGTCAGAAGATATCGAAGCGGCGCGAGCAATGGCCCGCGAGGAGGCCCTGGCCCACACTCAGGCAGTGATCGCGCGCGCGATGGCGGGTCAGCCGGTCGAGCATCACTACACAACGGAAGCCGTTGCCCTGGATATCGTTCCGGGGAGCGCAACAGTCGTCGCCGGCGCGTCAAAGGAATTGTTCACGTGACCACCGCCCCCCGAAAAGTCAGCCGGGCTTCGGCTGCGCAAGACCCAGCAGTGCCGGTGTTCATTGCCCCTGGCCCCCCGGACCACGTCTTCGGCTGGCCCGAGATTGCCGCCGCCCTTATCCAGTCGAAGGGCATCACGACCGGTTGGTGGCGCGTCGGCGCGCAATTGCAATTTGCGGCGATCACTGCCCGTATGGGCGAGCTTGGCCAGGAACATAACGCGCCTGCGGCGCCCACCGCCCTAGTTGGTCTAAACGGACTGGCGCTGTTCGCGAGCGATCATGGAGGCGATCTGGTTTTCGACGCCGGCAACCGCTGCGCACCAGTTCCAGCCGGCACCGTGGCGCCGACGTCCGCTCGTAAGCCACCGGCGGCGAAGGCGGCCGGCAAGAAGATCTGGCCCCCCAAGAATTAGCGCCGAATGAGCCACCTGCGCCACATCGGCGTGTTCGTCGACGAACCCGATCTCGCGCACTTCCACTGGGGTCTGCACGAGTCGACCAGGACGCCACCGTTTGGACGGAGGTGCAGGCCAGCGTAGAGTCGCGTTCCCGATGTGGATCGACATCGCCGCGAGCGCGACCGGCACGTGTTCACCATGCCGACCGAGCCGGGCGGCGTGCGCCTTTGAAATGCTTGGGCCGACGTGGCGGAAGTACGATTCGAGCGTCAAAATCAGGCCGGAGGCGGCCTACCCTTGACTAAAAAATTCTTTGAAATCAACGACTTAGAAAATACAATGCGATTTATGTTAAATCGACATTGCTCGGCTCACTTCCGAGAAAGTTGTCGATTTCCGAAGCAGTGCTACGAGACTACGAGCAGTCCGCATCACGCCGATCAGCGTGGCGGAAGTGTCGGGCCGGTTCAATTTTGACCGTGGGAAAATTTCGGCCGGCGCCAACAGTGCATGCCAACAAACTGCGACTAACCAACGCTTTTCGTTTTGCACGGATCGGTTTGCCCCTGCAACTCAGGCCGCAATCTTCTCCAGGTAATAGCAGCCGAGCCCGCGAACCGTTGCCACGCGCACAGGCCCCTTTTCGATCTTCTTGCGCAGGCGATGGATGTACACCTCGATCGCATTGAGGCTCACCTCTGCGCCCCACTCGCACAGTCGGTCCGCCAACTGGTCCTTGCTGACCGGCCGTCCAGCGCGCTGCAGCAGCACTTCGAGCACACTCAACTCCCGCGCCGACAGGTCGACCGTCTTGCCATCCAGCGTGGTCAATCGGCTGGCCTTGTCGTAAACCAGTGGGCCATGCCTGATCGCATTGCCCGAGATGCTCACGCCGCGCCGCGAGAGCGCGCGCACGCGCGCTTTGAGTTCGTCCAAGCTAAAGGGCTTCGCCATGCAGTCGTCTGCGCCGTTGTCCAGGCTCTTCACGCGGTCCTCCACGCTGTCTGTCCCGACAAGCACAAGCACCGGAAGGTGCGACCCGCGGGCACGCAAGCGCTTGAGGATCTCGAGCCCTTGCACGATCGGCAGATCGAGCTCAAGGATCAGAAGATCGAACTCGCTGTGCGTGACGAGCGTCGCGTCGGCATCCGAGCCGGTGGCCACGTGATCAACCACGGCGCCCGAGGCGCGCAGGCTGCGCAGGAGCACAGCCGCCAGAACTTTATCGTCCTCCGCGACGAGAATTTTCATGGTGGCCTCCTTCGTCGATGCCCTGCCCCACAGCCTACGGAGCTGCACAACCCGGCAACCAAGTGCCGGACAGCGCCTCCGCTTCTATCGCGGAGTTTGCGGCGGCTCGTCTCGCCTCGAGAACCGAGTCGTGTCTGGCCTCGGTCTTTAATCCTCTCAGGGCTCAAGCCGCAAGTGGTCGGACCGGGCCAACAGAGGCGCCTTTCGAGGTCTTGCCGGGCGCGGCTGTGCAATACCAGCGGCTCGGTCTCGAGCCACCTTTGCCGAGATACGGCGCGCCGTGATGATCGCGACATCTCAATGCAACTTGACGTGAGGTTCGGTGCGCCTCGTGATGAGGCGCGCGAGCGTATCGAGCGAGACCTTCATGACGCCGTGCAGTGCCAGTTCGTGCATCTTGTAGAGCGAGATGTACATGATTCGAGCGAACAGCCCTTCGATCATCAAGCTGCCGCCGATCAGGCCGCCCATCATGTTGCCCACGGTGCTGAACTCGCCGAGCGACACGAGCGAGCCGAAGTCGCGGTATCGGTAGTGCTTGAGCGCAGTGCCCGACATGCGCCGGCGGATCTGTGCCGCGACGTGCGAAGCCTGCTGGTGCGCGGCCTGCGCACGCGGCGGCACCAAGCCACCCTTGCCACCATTGGCTTCAGGCCAATCGCATGCGGCGCAGTCGCCTATGGCGAAGATGTCGGGGTCGCGCGTGGTCTGCAGGGTCGACAGGACCGCGAGCTGGTTGCTGCGGTTGGTCTCCAGCCCCGAGATGTCCTTCATGAAATCCGCCGCCTTCACGCCCGCGGCCCACACAATCAACTCGGCCGGCAGCGTGCGGCCGTCGGCCAGGCGCACGCCTTGGGGAAGCACCTCGGCAACCTTGGCGGACGTGTGCACGTCCACGCCCAGTTTGCGAAGCAGTGCCTCGGTGGCGACCGAGATGCGAGGCGGCAGCGCGGGCAGCACACGGTCTGCTGCCTCGATCACACTGACCTGGATGTCCTTCTCGGCATCCACCCCGTCCAGGCCGTAGGCGACAACCTCGCGCGTGGTGCGATGCAGCTCGGCCGCCAACTCGACACCAGTCGCGCCTGCGCCGATGATCGCCACGTGCAGCTGCTCGGGCCGCAGCGGCGAGGTCTGCGCATGGGCGCGGATGCAGGCATTGAGCATGCGCTGGTGAAAGCGCTGTGCATCCGCCTTCGACTCGAGCCGCATCGCATGCTCGCGCACGCCGGGCGTGCCGAAGTCGTTGCTGAGGCTGCCGATGGCGACGACCAGCGTGTCGTAGGCGAAGGCGCGCGCGGCCGTGACCAGCCGGCCTTCGTCGTCCAGGTAGGGCGCGACATGTACCTCGCGCCGCTCGCGGTCGATGCCGGTCAGCTCTCCGAGACGGAAGCGAAAGCGGTGCCAGTGCGCCTGGGCGAGGTAGTCGACCTCGTGCGCGCTCATGTCCATGCTGCCCGCGGCGATCTCATGCAGCTTGGGCTTCCATACGTGGGTGCGGTGCTTGTCGATCAGCGCAATGTCCGCCAAGCCGCGTTTGCCCAGCGTATCGCCCAGGCGCGTGGCCAGCTCCAGCCCGCCAGCGCCACCGCCGACGATGACGACTCGGTGCTTGGACAACTTATTCTTCATGGTGGCGCTCGTACAGATGTTGGAGCGCTTCAGCGCTGCGGCTGGGCCATGACGCCCCGGCAGTCCGCCGGGCAAGGCCGCTTCGTTGAAGCGCACCAGCATTCCAGCTGGAGGCCTTGTGCCGCTACAACTGCCCTTGGCACACGTACTTGATGTGCAGGTAGTCGTCGAGCCCGCGCACCGAGCCCTCGCGTCCGTAGCCTGAGGCCTTCACGCCGCCGAAGGGGGCAGCCTCCGCGGCGAGCGCGCCTTCGTTGATACCGACGATACCGGTCTCCAGCGCCTCGGTCACTCTCCAGATCTGCCGAACATCGGTCGAGTAGAAATACGCCGCGAGCCCGAAGGGTGTGTCGTTGGCCGCGGCGATCACCTCGGCCTCATCGCTGAAGCGCGTGATCGGCACCACAGGCCCGAAGGTCTCCTCGCAGCTGCAGGCCATGGTGGCGTCGGCATTCACGAGCACCGTGGGCGCGTAATAGTTCGGGCCCAGACCGACAAGGCGCTTCCCGCCCGTCAGCACTTTGGCGCCCTTGGCAACCGCGTCCTGCACGTGGCGCTCGATCTTCTCGACCGCCCGAGCGTTGATCATCGGACCGATCTGCGAGCCCGGGTCGCTCGCCGGGCCCACCTTGAGCGCGCCGACACGCCCGGCCAGCTTGTCGGCAAAAGCATCGTGCAAGCGCTCGTGCACGAAGACGCGATTCGGCGACACGCAAGTCTGCCCGCCGTTGCGAAATTTGGCGGCCATCAGGCCATCGACCGCGGCATCGAGATCAGCATCGTCGAACACGATGAAGGGCGCATTGCCGCCCAGCTCGAGCGAGAGCTTCTTCAAGGTGTCGGCCGAACGGCGCGCCAGGTGCTGGCCCACCGGCGTGGAGCCGGTGAAGCTGATCTTGCGCACGCGTGCGTCGTCCAGCCAGACATCCACCACCTCGGGCGTGCGTTCGCGCGAGGCGGTCACGATGTTGATCACGCCCGGCGGCACGCCGGCCTCCTGCGCCAGCTTGACCAGGGCCAGCGAGGTCAGCGGCGTGTCCTCCGCCGGCTTGCACACCACGGTGCAGCCGGCGGCGAGCGCCGGGGCAATCTTGCGGGCGATCATCGCGGCCGGGAAGTTCCAGGGCGTAATGACGCCAACCACGCCCACTGGTTCCTTCAAGGCGAACATGCGCCGGCCCGGAACCGGCGCGGGAATGATGTCGCCATTGGCGCGAGTGGCTTCCTCGGCAAACCACTCGATGTAACTGGCGGCATAGGCCACCTCGCCGCGGCCCTCGGCCAGCGGCTTGCCCTGCTCGCGCGAAATCAGTCGGCCGAGGTCCTCCTGGTGCGCCATCACCAGGTCATTCCAGCGCTTGAGGATGCGGGCGCGCTCTTTGGCCGGCACGACGCGCCAGGACGCAAAGGCGGCATGCGCAGCATCGACGGCCGCGTGCGCATCAGCCGAGGTGCCGTCGGGCACGCTTGCGAACACGGCGTTGGTTGCGGGGTCGGTCACGTCGAGGCGGCGCGTGTCGCTAGCGTCGCGCCACTCGGTGCCGATCAGCTGTTGCCCAGACATCAGGTCCAGGCGCTCGAGGGTCAATGTCATGATTTTTACTCGTGTGTAGGTTGTCAGGCGGCGGCTACGCGATCGGCGATCGCGATGCCCAGTTCGGAGGTGGAGGCCGTGCCGCCGAGGTCGCGCGTGCGCGGCCCTTCGCGCAACACCGCCTCGATCGCGGCAAGGATGGCATCGTGCGCCGCTCGGCCCGCGCCCTGTCCCTGCGTCAGGAAGTCCAGCATCAGCGCGCCCGACCAGATCATGGCAATCGGGTTGGCGATGTTCTGGCCGTAGATGTCGGGTGCAGAACCGTGCACCGGCTCGAACAGCGACGGGAACTTGCGCTCCGGATTGAGATTGGCCGATGGCGCCAGGCCGATGGTGCCGGTGGTCGCGGGGCCCAGGTCGGACAGGATGTCGCCGAACAGGTTGCTCGCCACCACCACGTCGAAGCGCGTGGGCTGCAGCACGAAGCGCGCCGACAGGATATCGATGTGCTGCTTGTCGACCGTCACCCCGGGGTAGTCGCGGCCGATGGCATCGGCGCGGCCGTCCCACCAGGGCATGCTGATCGCGATGCCGTTGCTCTTGGTGGCCACCGTGAGATGTTTGCGCGCGCGGCTGTTGGCGAGCTCATAGGCATAGCGCAGCACGCGATCGGTGCCATGGCGCGAGAAGACCGATTCCTGAATCACGATCTCGCGCTCGGTGCCTTGGTACATCACGCCGCCGAGCGAGGTGTATTCGCCCTCGGTGTTCTCGCGCACGACGAAGTAGTCGATGTCGCCGGGCTTGCGACCGGCCAGCGGGCAGGGTACACCTTCGAACAGGCGCACCGGGCGCAGGTTGATGTACTGGTCGAACTCGCGGCGGAACTTGAGCAGCGAACCCCACAGCGACACGTGGTCGGGCACCGTGGCAGGCCAGCCGACGGCGCCGAAATACAGCGCGTCCACGCCCTGGAGTTGATCCTTCCAGTCGTCCGGCATCATCTGGCCGTGGACGGCGTAGTAGTCGCTGCTGGCCCAGTCGATGGTGCGGCAGTCGAGCTCGAAATCGAAGCGCGCCGCTGCGGCCTGCACCACGCGCAGGCCCTCGGGCAGCACTTCCTTGCCGATGCCGTCGCCGGCGATCGCCGCGATGCGAAATGTGGGTGTCATATTGTTCACTCCTTCAAGCCACCAGCGCAGGCCGCGCCCGGTCCAGTTCGTCCAGCCAGCCGCGACGCAGCTCCGGCACGGCGCGCGCGAGTTCTTCGTAGTACGGGTGATGCGGCCCGCGCTCGTAGTCGGCGCGCGCCACCTGCGCCAGCTTGCGGCCGTGGCGCATGACGACAATCTCGTCGCACACTGCGCGCACGGTGTGCAGGTCGTGGCTGATGAACAGGTAGGACACGCCGAGCTCGCGCCGCAGTTCGGCGATCAGGTCCAGCACCGCGGCGCCGACCACGGTGTCCAGCGCCGAAGTCACCTCGTCGCAGAGGATGAGTTCGGGTTCGGCGGCCAGCGCGCGAGCCAGGTTCACACGCTGCTTCTGCCCACCCGACAGCCCACCGGGCAGCCGATCGGCCAGCGTGCGCGGCAGCTTCACCAGGTCCAGCAATTCATCGATGCGCCTTCGCAGCGGCTCGCCCTTCAACCCGCGATAAAACTGCAGCGGCCGTGCCAGGATGCGCTCGATCGTCTGCGACGGGTTGAGAGCCGTGTCGGCCGACTGGAAGACGATCTGGATGCGGCGCAGGTCCTCGCGGCTGCGTTGCCTGAGCGCCGGCGGCAGCGCGCGGCCGTCGAACTCCATCGTGCCCGTGCTGGGCGGCAGCAATCCGGCGACCACACGCGCCAGCGTCGTCTTGCCCGAACCCGATTCGCCAATGACGCCAATTGCCTGGCCACGCCTGAGCTCCAGGTCGATATCCTCGAGGATGGCTATCGCCGGCTTGCCGTCGGGGCCGCGCGGACCGTAGCCGGCGCTGAGCCCCTTCACGCGCAGTAGCACCTCGGCGCCTGCGCCTGCGGTGCCGGCGGTGCGCGTGGCGGGCCTCGCCGCGGCGAGCAAGCTCTGCGTGTAATCGTTCTGCGGCGCAGCGAGCAGGCGCTCGGTGGTGCCCACCTCGCGCATGCGGCCGTCGCGCAGCACCAGGATGTGGTCGGCCATCTGCGCCACCACCGCCAGGTCGTGGCTGACGTACACCGCCGTCACCTTGCGCTCGCGCACCACACGGCGGAAGGCACGCAGTACCTCCACCTGGGTCGTCACGTCGAGCGCGGTGGTGGGCTCGTCGAGGATCACCACTTCGGGGTCGGTGATCAGCGCCATTGCCGCCATCAGCCGTTGCAACTGACCGCCCGAGACCTGGTGCGGGTAGCGCTGGCCGATGGTCTCCGGCTCCGGCAACGCCAGCTCGCGGAAGAGCGCTATCGCCTTTAATTCGGCCTCGCCCCGCGGGAGTGTGCCGTGCAGGCAGGCGGGTTCGACCACCTGGTCGAGGATGGAGCGCGAAGGGTCGAACGACGCCGCCGCGCTCTGCGCGATGTAGGACACGGTGCGTCCGCGCAAAGCGCGAAGCTGCCGTGCACCCAGCGAGAGCACGTCCACGTCGCCGATGCGCACGCTGCCGCCGCTGATGCGGCAGCCGCGACGTGCGTGGCCCATCAGCGCGAGCGCCGTGGTGGTCTTGCCTGAGCCCGACTCGCCGATCAGCGCCAGTACTTCGCCCGGACGGATGGTGAAGCTCAATGCATCGACCAGCGTGGCGCTTCCGGCGCTGACGCTGAGCTTGTCAATGACGACCAGTGCACCCATGTCAGCGCCCTCCTCGTTCGCGGGCCGCACGGCCCGGCAGGTTGTCGATAACCAGGTTGACGGCAATCGTCAGGCTAGCAATGGCGATCGAAGGTGCGATGACCGCGGCACCGCCGCTGGCCAGGGTCTCGATGTTCTCGCGCACCAGCGAGCCCCAGTCCGCCTCGGGCGGCTGGATGCCAAGGCCGAGGAAGCTCAAGCTGGCCAGAAGTAGCACCACGTAGACGAAGCGAAGCCCGAAGTCGGCCAGCATCGGCCCGGTGATGTTGGGCAGGATCTCCTGCAGCATCACGTAGCCGGTGCCTTCGCCGCGGGCGCGCGCCACCGTCACGTAGTCGAGCGCGTTGATGTTCACCGCCAGCGCGCGCGACATGCGGTAGGAGCCGGGCAGGTAGATGACCCCCGCGGTCACGACGAGCACGGGGATCGACGAGCCGAAGCCGGCCACGATCAGCAGCGCGAACATCTTGCTCGGGATCGCGGTCAGCGTGTCGAGCACGCGGCTCAGGGTGCTGTCGATCCAGCGCCCGCTGGCCGCCGCCAGCAGCGCCAGCAGCGTGCCGCTGCCGCTGGCCAGCAGCGTGGCGAAGAAGGCCACGCCCACGGTGTAGCGCGCCCCTTCGATCACCCGGGCCAGCATGTCGCGGCCGAGGTAGTCGGTGCCGAGCCAATGTGCGGCGCTGATGGGTGCGAACACGTCGCCGCCGCCGGCGTCGCCGCTCTGCGACAGCAGCGCCGGCCCGAAAATGGCGGCCGCAGACCAGAAGGCGATCACGGCCAGGCCGAGCCAGCCGGTTACGCCGAAATGCGCGAGCCGCGCGAGCCAGCGGCGCATCGCTGGGCGCCCGACGCTGCCGCTGTGAGTCAAGGTCGTCATGGGAGGTTCCTTTAGCGATGCCGCAGACGCGGGTTGGCGACGATGCCGAACAGGTCAGCCGTGGTCACCAGGATCAGGTAGCCGGCGCAGAACAGCATGGCGCACGCCTGCACCAGCGGGATGTCGCGCTGCGTCACGCCGTCGACCATCAGCTTGGCGATGCCGGGGTAGTTGAAGATGGTCTCGACGATGATCACGCCGCCCAGCAGGTACGACAGGCTCAAGGCGACAGCGTTGGCGATCGGCCCGACCGCGTTCGGCAGCGCGTGCGCTAGCACGGTGCGCAGCGGCGAGGCGCCCTTCAACTGCACCATCTCGATGTACGGGGCCTCGAGCTGGTCGATCACGGCGGCGCGTGTCATGCGCATCATCTGCGCCACGATCACGCAGGTGAGCGTCATTACCGGCATGGCGAAGGCGCGCAGCAACTGGCCGAGCGATTCGATGCTGCTCAGGTAGGACAGCGCCGGCAGCCACTTCAGCTGCACCGCGAAGAGGAGCACGGCCAGCGTGGCGACCAGGAACTCGGGCACCGAGACGACGGCCACCGCGCCGGTCGACGCGGCGCGGTCGAACCATGAGCCGCGCCACACCGCCGCCGAAATGCCCAGCGTGAGCGCGATCGGCACCGAGAACAATGCGGTCACGGCCGCCAGCAGCAGCGAGTTGGGCAGCCGGCTGCCGATAAGCTCGGACACCGGCAGTTGGGTCACCGAAGAGATGCCGAGGTCGCCGCGCACCAGGCCGCCCAGCCAGCCCAGGTAGCGCTGGTAGGCGGGCACGTCCAGACCCATCTGTGCACGCAGCGCGGCCAGCGACTCGGGGGTCGCTTCCTGGCCGAGCTGCTCCTGCGCCGCGTCGCCGGGCAGCACGCCGGTGATGGCGAACACCAGCACCGACACCGCCAGCAGCGACAGACATGCCAAGCCGATGCGCTGCACGAGCAGCTTGAGAAGAAGTGCGTTCATTGCCGCTGCACCCGCGTCAGGCCTCGAGCCACACGTGCTCGGCGAAGCTGGAGCCCATCATGCCGCCGATCGGAACCTGCGACAGGCCCTTGAGCTTGCTGTTGTGCCCATCGAGGCTGGAGATGAACATCGGGATGCCGATGCCGCCTTCGTTGTGGACCAGCACCTGCATGTCGGCATACAGCTGGGCCCGCTTGGCCTGGTCGACTTCGCCGCGCGCGGCCACCAGCAACTGGTCGAACTTCTCGTTCTTCCAGGCCGCCTCGTTCCACGGCGCATCGGACTTGAAGAACAGCGTCAGGGCCAGGTCGGCGCTGGGGCGCGCATTGACGTTGCCGAAGCCCACCGGGTGCTTCATCCAGTGCGTCGACCAGTAGCCGTCGGCCGGCATGCGCTTGACATCCAGGTTCAGACCGATCTGCTTGGCCGCATTCTGCATCACCAGGGCCATCTCGACCGAGTTGGCCGCGGCGGGCGAGACCACCATCGGGATCGGGGTGCTGCCCAGGTTGGCCTTCTGCAGATGCCATTTGGCCTTCTCGGGGTCGTACGGGCGCTGCGGCAGGCCCTTGAAGTAGAAGCGGTTGCTCGTGGCGATGGGCTGGTCGTTGGCCACCACCCCGCGGCCGAGCTGGATGGACTTGAGCAGCTGCTCGCGGTTGAACAGGTACTTCATCGCCATCACGAAGTCCGGGTTGTTGCCCGGGCTGCTGTCGCGCCGCATGATCAGGTTGGTGTAGGACACCGATTTGGTCTCGAAGACCGCGTGCTGGCCGCCGGCCGTGACACGGTCGATCGAGCGCGGGGAGACCGCCTGGATCAGGTCGAGCTGGCCGGCCAGCAGCGCGTTGACGCGCGCCGACTCGTCGGTGATGCCCACGAGCTCGATCTCGTCCAGGTAGGGGCGGTTCGGTTTCCAGTAGTTCTCGTTGCGCACGGCGACCGAGCGCACGCCGGGTTTGAACTCCTTGAGCTTGTAGGGGCCGGTGCCGATGCCCGCGTTGAAGTCGGTGGTGCCGGCCTTGACGATATGGAAGTGGTAGGTGCCCAGGATCACGGGCAGGTCGGCATTGGGCGAGGTCAGGCGGAACGTCACCTCGTTGGGGCCGCTGGCGGTCACGGACTCGATCTGGTCGGCCAGTACCTTGGCCTTCGATGCGGTCGCTGCGTCCTTGTGCCGCATGATCGAGAACACCACGTCGGCCGGCGTCAGGGGCTTGCCGTCGTGGAAGGTCACGTCCTTGCGCAGCTTGAACACCCAGGTCTTGGCGTCCTGGGTGGTGAACTCCTCGGCCAACTGGGGCCGTGGCGTGAGGCTGCCGTCCAGCACCGTCAGCCCGTTGTAGAACATGAAGCCGCGGCAGTAGTCCGTCTGGTTGGACGCCTTGGCGGGATCGAGCGAGTCGTTCACGCCCGAGGCGTTGGTCGCGACGGCGATGCGGCCGCCCTTGCGCGGCGTCTGCGAGTGCGCCGTGCTGGCCAGCGTCGCCATGCCGCCGGCCAGCGTGGCCTGCATGCCGCCGGCCATCAGCATCGCCAGCATGTCGCGACGCGTGGCGCCACGCTGCAGCGCACCGAACAGGCGCTGACTCTCTTCGGGGCCGACAAGTGCGTCGATAGATTTGCGATCGGTCATGGTGTCTCGCTCCTGTTAAATGGTTGTCATCGTGGAGGAAAGTAGAGCGCCTTCAGGCCAGGCGATCCTTCAGGCGGAAATACAGCCCGACCGCGGGCAGAAACCACGGCGGCCCCAGGTGGCCCGGGATCGCGGGCCATTCGCGCCCGCGCCACGGGTTGGCCGACGCATCGCCCGCCATCACGGCGGCCATGCGCTCGCCCATCAGCACCGACATCTGCGTGCCGTGTCCGCTGTAGCCGGTGGAATAAAACAGGCCGTCGCGCTCGCCGGCGTGTGGCAAGCGGTCCTGCGTCACATCGACCAGTCCGCCCCAGCAGTAGTCGAGCCGCACGCCGCCTAGCTGCGGAAAGGTTTCTTCGAGCCCTGTGCGCAGGATCTCGCCGCTCGCGGCATCGGCTTGCGGGCTGGAGACCGAGAAGCGCGCGCGGCCGCCGAACACCAGCCGGTGGTCGGCTGTGAGCCGGAAGTAGTGATGGATGTTGGCCACCGTCGTGTAGGTGCGCCGAGCCGCGAGCAAGGCCTGCGCGCGCTCGGCGCCCAGCGGCTCGGTGACGACGATGAAGCTGCCGATCGGCACGATCCGGCGGCGCAGCCAGCCGAAGCTGCCGTAGCTGCCGTGGCGCGTGGCGCCTGTGGCCAGCAGCACTTGCTGCGCGCTGACGGTGCCGCGCCCCGTATGCAGCCGGTGCGCCTGGCCCCGCCCCAGGCGCTCGATGCGCTGCACGCTCGTGCCCGTGTGGATCTGCGCGCCGTTGCGCTCGGCCGCTGCCGCCAGGCCCTTTGCGAAGCGGCCCATGTGCATCTGCCCGCTGCGCTTGTAGAGCAGGCCGCCATGGAAGCGCTCGCTCTGCACCTCTGTGCGCACGCGCGCCGCATCCAGGATTTCGACATCGGTGTCGACGCCGTCGCCGATCAGGCGCTCGGCGCTGCGTTCGAGCGCGGCCAGATGGCTCGGCCGCGTGGCGAGCTTGAGCTTGCCGTGGCGCAGGAAGTCGCAGTCGATGGCCTCGTCGCGCACCAGCCGCTCGACCGTGTCGACCGCGTCGTCGTAGGCGCGGTACCAGGCGCGAGCCTGTTCGACGCCGACCCTGGCCGCAACCTCGGCATAGTCCATCGCCAGCCCGTTGTTGACGTGGCCGCCATTGCGGCCGGACGCTTCGGATGCCACGCGCTCGCCGGCCTCCAGCACCGCGACCCTCGCGCCGCGCCGTGCCAGCGCCATCGCCGCCGACAGGCCAGTGAAGCCGCCGCCGACGATCGCCACGTCGACCTGCGCCGGCAGTTCGTGCGCGTCGGGCACGAACGCGGTCGCGGAATCGGTCCAGTAGGAGTCGAGCTTCATGGCGTGGGGCGGGTTGGGTGGGCCAGGGAAATCAGAGGCCGACGACGCCGGGCAGGCCGCCGATGTCCTTGATCTCGACGTAGCGGTAGGCCGGATTGCCCGGACCGTGGCCGCGATTGACGAACACCTTGTTGACGATACCGATGTCGTCCGCCGACATCAGGTCGTAGCGCAGGCTGGAAGACACGTGCAGCACGTCTTCCGGGTTGCAGCCCAGCGAGTCGAACATGAACTCGAAGGCCTTCAGGCGCGGCTTGTAGGCCTGGGCCTGCTGCGCCGTGTAGACGCGGTGAAACGGCGCGCCAAGCTGGGCGACGTTTTGCTGGATCTGGCTGTCCATGGCGTTGGACAGGATCACCAGCGGGATCTCGTTGGCGATCTTGGCCAGGCCGGCCGGCACGTCTGCGTGCGGGCCCCAGGTGGGCACCGCGTCGCAGTACTTCTGCGCGTCGCTGTCGAGGTACTGATGCTTCCATTTCCTGCACAGGCGCCGAACGGCGTTCTTCAACACCACTTCGTAGGGTTGCCAGTCGCCGAGCACTTCGTCGAAGCGGTAGGCACTGAAGTCGGCGATGAACTGCTCCATCTGCTCGGCCGGAACGCGGTCGCCAAAAATGTCGCGCGTCAGCTCGCCCATGCGAAAGCGCGTGAGGGTGCCGTAGCAGTCGAAGGTGATGTATTTGGGACGGAAGCTCATGGTCTCTATTCCTTGGAATGAAAAAACAAACACGACAAACTCATGACGAAGCGATTGCAGCACGCGACAGCGTCGAGGATGTATGGAAATGCGGCACGTGACGCGCGGAAGCTGCGGTTTGAAGGGGGTGCGGCGGCATGCCGTGCGGTCTGCCACTCACGTGTGCACTCCTTTGCAGCGGCAGCGGCGCCTTCATGCTCAGGCCATGATCCACACCTTGCGCACGGTTTCGAGAGTGCGCCAGGTGCCGGTGTAGCCGGGTTTCATGATGAAGCAGTCCCCGGCCTTGTAGACCATTGGGGACTGTCCGTCCTCGGTGAGCTCGACCACGCCGGACAGAATCAGGCAGAACTCCCAGGTCTCGCCCTTGATGGAGCGGTTGATACCAGGCGTCGACTCCCACACGCCGGCGCGCACCTTTTCGTCCTTGGCGCTGTCGACGTCCCAGTTGCGGCACACGATGTCGCCTTCGATGACGCGTTCGGCCGGCGGCCGATACTCCCGCGCTTCGCCTAGCTGGTCGAAGTTAAAGTTTATGAGCAGATTCTTTGACATGAAAAGTGGTCTCTCAGGAGGGTGGAACACGAACCAAATACTATGTTTGGCCGCTCCCGAGTGCGTGCTGAAGCCGATGCCCAAAACGGGGGCAAATGCGCGATTGGCTGCCGGCACAGCGCAATCTGCTTTGCGTGGCGGAATGCGTGAGACTGCCGCGATCAGTTGGAGAAGTCGTTGCCTGCCGCCAATGCCAACCGATCTTGGTGACGGCCTGCGCGATGGGAAGTCCAAATGCGGTTGCGCGCTGCTCAACGCACGGTCGACGATGGCTGCAGCAGCGATCGGTACCTCGGCATAGAACTTCCCAACGGATGGACGACGAAGCTCCAGCACCTCGCCCTCGTCATGACCAACACACCCCCGATGAAGTGTTCATTCGGAAAAGGAGGTCCTGTTGAGATCGAAATCAAGCACGTGCAAGTCCGCGTCGAAGCTTTTGCATGGCGATCTATGCGACGGAGATTGGCTCAGCATTTGGTTGCGTAAGCAGGCCCGCTGCCGCAGCGAATTGCGAAACAGGGACCTTTTGCAGGAGAAGCTTGCGAGTTGCGAAAGAGCGCGACTTCGGTCTGGCGAAAGGCGCGGATGTCGTTCAAGATGAGCTGTCCTTTTGCTCGCACGAAGACTTCCGATGCCCGTCCAGACACCGAACGCACCCACTCTCGACGGCATGGTGCTGCGACCGATGACCGCTGCCGACTTGCCGCGCGCGCATGCATTGACCGCCGAGCTGCGCTGGCCGCACCGCCCCGCGGATTTGGCACAGGTTTTCGCCCACGCCGAGGGCATCGTCGCCGAGCGCGATGGCGAGCTGGTCGGCACCGCGCTGCGTTGGCGCTGGGGCGAGCACCACGCCACCATCGGCCTGGTGGTCGTGTCGCCGGCGTGCCAGGGGCGCCGTCTCGGCCACCGGCTGATGAGCGCGCTGCTCGAAGAGCTCGAGGGTTGCACGGTCCTGCTGCACGCCACCGCCGAAGGGCGAGGCCTTTACGAACGCCTGGGCTTCGTGCGCACCGGCGAGCTTCGGCAGCATCAGGGCGCGGCCCAGCCGGCGCCGCTGGTCGCTCTGCCGACGGGCTGGCGTCTGCGGCCTGCCGGCCAGAGCGAGGTCGCATCGCTGCAGGCGCTCGACACCGCGGCACGCGGCATGCCGCGCGATGCGCTGATCGCAGACTTGCTCGCCGCGTCCGATGCTTGCGTGGTGCTCGACCACGACAACGCACCGCGCGGCTTTGCCATGCTGCGCCGCTTCGGACGCGGGCACGCGATCGGTCCGGTGGTGGCGCCCGATGCCGAAGGCGCGAAGGCATTGATCGCGCACCTTGCCGGGATGAACGCCGGCAACTTCACGCGCATCGATATCGACTTCGCCAGCGGCCTGGCCGAATGGCTCGAGAGCATCGGCCTGCTGCGCGTGGACACGCTGACGACGATGATGCGCGGCGCGCCGCTCGCCGTGCCGCCCGGTCGGCCGCCCGGCGGGTCGTCCCTGTTCGCAATCGTTACGCAGGCCACGGGCTGATCACGATGAGCAGAACCACCTTCCTCTACAAGTCCGACCCGGTTCGCGGCCGCCAGTGGGCCGAGGTGTTCCAGCGCTGCGCGCCGGCGATCGACTTTCGCATCTGGCCCGATATTGGCGACCCGGCGCAGGTGCGCTTCCTCGCGGCCTGGGAGCCACCGCCAAATCTGGCCGAGCGCTTCCCCAACCTGAAGGTGTTGTTCTCTTCCGGCGCCGGCGTCGACCAGTTCGACTTCGCGGCGCTGCCGCCGGACTTGCCGGTGGTGCGCATGGTCGAGCCCGGCATCGTGCAAGGCATGGTCGAGTACGTGACGCATGCGGTGCTCGACCTGCATCGCGACATGCCGCGCTACCGGCGCCAGCAGCTGGGGGGCCAGTGGCGTCCGCTGCCGGTGCGGCCGGCCAGCGTGTGCCGCGTGGGCGTGCTGGGGCTTGGCTCGCTGGGTCAGGCGGTGCTGGCGCAGCTCGTGGGCCTGGGCTTCGACTGCGCAGGCTGGAGCCGCTCCCGGCATGCTGTCGATGGCGTGGTCTGCCATGCCGGCGCCGACGAGTTGCCGGCCTTTCTCGCGCGCACCGACATCCTTGTGTGCCTGCTGCCGCTGACCGATTCGACGCGCGGCTTTCTCGATGCTCGCTTGTTCTCGATGCTTGCGCGGGGCGCGGGCCTGGTGCACGTCGGCCGCGGTCCGCAGCTGGTAGAGGCCGATCTGCTGGCTGCCATCGCCAGTGGGCAGATCGGCGACGCCGTGCTGGACGTGACCGACCCCGAGCCGCTGCCGCCGGAGCATGGCTTCTGGCGCCATCCGAACATCCAGCTCACACCGCACATCGCGAGCGTGACGCAGCCGCTGAGTGCTGCGGAGGTGGTGCTCGACAACCTGCAGCGCTACGAGGATGGCGAGCCGATGGTCGGTCTCGTCGATCGCGCGCGAGGCTACTGAGGCGCACAAGCAGTGTGCTGCATTGCCCGAGGCGCTCACTCAGCATCAACCACAGGAGCCAATCGACGGATGTGTCAACTCGACAACGAGCAGCGCTGTGGGCAGATGAACGCAGACACTATCCGGCGCAGTAACCACTGCTCAACCTGAACAACGCGGCCGTCAGCCCGCCACCACGGGTCGTGGAGCAGGCGGCGATCGAGGCCTTTCGTCTGGTCAGCCGCAATCCGGACGTCAAACATGTGGCCGACTCGATGCGAACCTGCCTTCAATCCAGAGCATCCACGTGGCCCCTCATGGCACCGTTCGAAGACGTGCTGCACCGCATCGAAAAATTCGACCACTGGAACCTTGGGACCTACAACGCCGCGCTGTAGCCGAGCATCGCTCCCGCCATCAAGATCCATCGCGAAATCAGCGTTCATGCCATGCGCGCTCGCCTGCGCGAGTTGACCCGCTATTGGATGGCACTGGCTCGTGACATTCGAGGTTTCAGGAAGCACACGCCGCTCGACGACGAGCGGCTCGCAGCGGTCAGCCTGTTCTCGATTGCCGGTGGCGCATGAGGCATGTCGAGCAGGAATTGCGCGACAGGCACCGGATGCATGCGAAGTACCGCCGCATGGGGCCGATCGAGGGCTTGAGAGTTTCGCCGCATGTCTACATTCGGAAAACCGAGGTGAAGCGCTTCGTGGAAGCGCTGGACCGCGTGCTCGGCTAGAACCGCATCCGATGCGGGCGCTTCCTTGCCGCGGAAGTCTCACGGCACGATCTGCTGTGGCGAAGCGTACAACCGCAGCCTGCCTTCGCACAGGGCCCCCAATGCAGCACCCGCACGAGGGGCATGCGGCCTAAGCTTTGGGACATCCAAAGGCCCAACTTTTGCCCCACATGACACACCCCGCCGCATTGCCCAACAAGGCCGCGCTCGACGCCATCGACCGCGCCCACCTCATCCATCCCGTCTCGCCCTGGCGCGTGCACGAAGAGCGCGGGCCGACCGTGCTCGCCTCGGGCCGCGGCGCGTGGCTGACCGATGCCAACGGCCACGAACTGCTCGACGCCTTCGCCGGCCTTTGGTGCGTGAACGTGGGCTATGGGCAAGAGAGCGTGGTGCAGGCCGCGGCCGAGCAGATGCGCCGGCTGCCCTACGCCACGGGTTACTTTCATTTCAGCAGCGAGCCGGCCATTCGCCTGGCCGAGAAGCTGGTGCAGATCGCGCCCGCATCGCTGACCCGCGTGTACCTCACGCTCGGCGGCTCCGAGTCGGTCGATGCCGCGGTGCGCTTCATCGTGCAGTACTACAACGCGATCGGCAAACCGTCGAAGAAGCAGTTCATCGCGCTGGAGCGCGGCTACCACGGCTCCTCGTCCACCGGTGCCGGGCTGACCGCGCTGCCGGTGTTCCACCGCGGCTTCGATCTGCCACTGCCCACGCAGCACTACATCCCGTCGCCCAACCCGTACCGCCATGCCGACGGCGCCGATCCGCAGGCGCTGATCGCTGCCTCGGTGGCGTCGCTGCGCGCCAAGGTCGAGGAACTGGGCGCAACCAACGTGGCGGCTTTCTTCTGCGAGCCGATCCAGGGCTCGGGCGGCGTGATCGTGCCGCCCAAGGGCTGGCTTAAAGCCATGCGCGAGGCCGCGCGTGAGCTTGATATCCTTTTCGTGGTGGACGAGGTCATCACCGGCTTCGGCCGCACCGGGCCCATGTTCGCGTGCGAGGCCGAGGGCGTGGAGCCCGACCTGATGACCGTGGCCAAGGGTCTGACCGCCGGTTATGTGCCGATGGGCGCGACGCTGATGTCGGAGCAGGTCTATGCGGGAATTGCCGATGGTGCGCCGGCTGGCGCAGCGGTTGGGCATGGCGCCACTTATTCGGGGCACCCTGTCAGCGCTGCGGTTGCGCTCGAGGTGCTGCGGCTCTACGAAGAGGGCGGCGTGCTGGCCAACGGCCAGCGCGGTGCGGCGCATTTCGCGGCCGGCCTCGAGTCGCTGCGCGCGCACCCGCTGGTCGGCGATGCGCGCCACCGCGGCTTGCTGGGCGCGCTGGAGCTGGTGAGCGACAAGGCGAGCAAGCAGGGCTTCGACGCGTCGCTCGGGCTGCCGGACCGCATCTTCGCCGCGGGCTACCGCAACGGGCTGGTGTTCCGCTCTTTCGGCGATCACATCCTTGGCTTCGCGCCGGCGCTTACCTTCACCGAGGACGAGTTCGCGCAGATGTTCGTGCGGCTCAAGAAGACGCTCGACGAGGTGCTGCAGGCGCCCGACGTCCGAGGCGCGCTGGCGGGCTGAAGCGGCCCCCCGGGAGAACCCGGACGCAACGTGCCGCGGCCGCAGAATCGAGTACTCCGCGTTTACCATCACTACCCATGTCCGAAGCATTCAAGATCGACCGGCTCGACCTGCGCATCCTCGCCCAACTGCAGAGGAACGGCCGCATGACCAACGTCGACCTGGCCGATGCGGTGGGGCTGTCGCCCAGCCCCTGCCTGATCCGCGTGAAGCGGCTGGAGCAGGCCGGCTACATCGCCGGCTATGGCGCGCACCTGCGGCTGGAGAAGCTGGGCGACACGCTAACGGTGTTCACCGAGGTCACGCTGCAAGACCACCATCGCGAGGACTTCGTGCGCTTCGAGACCGCCGTGCAGGGGGTCGACGAAGTGCTCGAGTGCCATCTGGTGAGCGGCGGCTACGACTACCTGCTGCGATTCCTGACGCGCGGCGTCAACCATTACCAGGAAGTGATCGAGGAACTGCTCGAACGCAATATCGGCATCGCGAAGTACTTCAGCTACATCGTGATCAAGTCGCCTTTCATCAAGACGCACAGTCCGATCGAGCGGCTGTTCCCGCATCCGCGCTGAGGCGCTTGCGTTCAGCCCATTCCCGGCTGCTGGTGGCTGACGGCAGGATCTGCTTGCAGCGACTCGGACAACCGCAGCCTCCTTTGTGCAAGACCCTCATTACAGCACCGGCGCGAGGGGCACGCAGCCTAAACTTTTTGCCATGTACTCCCCAATCATCGAACACCTCAGGAGCGCTGGCCACCTGGACCGCATGTACGTTGGCGGCGAATGGGTCGTGCCGGAAACGCAGGATCGCAGCGCCGTCGTCGACCCATCGACGGAGGAGCCCGTCGCGGATATTGCGCTGGGAAGTGCAAGTGACATTGCTGCCGCGGTGGCTGCGGCGCAGCGCGCTTTCGTGACCTGGTCCGTGAGTTCCCCGCACAGCAGGGCCTCGCTTCTCGATCGCGTGCACAGTCTGATTCTCGAGCGCGCGGAGTTGTTTGCCCAGGCCATCTCGCTGGAGATGGGCGCGGCAATCGGCATCGCGCGTAGCACTCAGGTGCCCATTGCGGCGGAGCACATCCGCGTGGCCCGGGACATTGCGGGCAGCTATCCCTTCCTCACCCATCGGGGCGACACGGCCATCGTGCGAGAAGCCATCGGGGTGTGCGGCCTGATCACGCCCTGGAACTGGCCGCTCTACCAGATCACCGCCAAGGTCGGCCCCGCCTTGGCGGCGGGATGCACGGTCGTTCTGAAGCCCAGCGAGCTGTCGCCGCTAAGCGCGTTGCTGTTCGCGGAAGTGATGCACGACGCCGGCGCTCCGGCGGGTGTGTTCAACCTGGTCAACGGCCAAGGGCCAGAGGTTGGCGCCGCTCTGGCTGCGCACCCGGATGTCGACATGATCTCCATCACCGGCTCCACCCGGGCCGGCGTGCTGGTGGCGCAGGCGGCCGCACCAACTGTCAAGCGCGTGGCCCAGGAACTCGGCGGTAAGTCGCCCAACGTCATCCTGCCCGATGCTGATTTCGCACGCGCCATACCGGCTGCGGTGGCGGCCGGTATGCGCAATGTTGGCCAGTCCTGCAGTGCGCCCACCCGCATCCTCGTGCCGCGCGTACGCCTCGCGGAGGTCGAGCGGCTCGCATGCGAGACGGCCTCTGCATTCGTCGTGGGCGATCCGCGTTCGCCGCAGACCACGCATGGTCCGGTAGCCAACCGCGCGCAGTTCGATCGCGTGCAGGAGATGATCGGTGTCGGCACGGCCGAAGGCGCGCGCCTCGTCTGTGGCGGCCCCGGCCGGCCGCAGGGGCTGGAGCGTGGCTGCTACGTGCGCCCGACACTTTTCTCTGACGTGCAGCCGCAGATGCGGATCGCGCAGGAAGAGATCTTCGGCCCGGTGCTGGTGATCATCGCCTACGACAGCGTGGACGAGGCGGTGGCCATCGCCAACGACACCGAATACGGCCTCGGCGCGCACGTGCAGGGCCGCGACCTGGCGGCCGCGCGCGCGGTGGCCTTGCGCATCCGCGCCGGGCAGGTCCACATCAACAACCCGCCCTGGAGCCCCGATGCGCCCTTTGGCGGCTACAAGCGCTCGGGCAACGGACGCGAATACGGTGTCGAAGGCCTGGAGGAATACCTTGAGACCAAGGCCATCCTTGGCTACCTGGAAGGCCGGGCGCCTGCTGCCGCATGAGGAGGCCAACGCTGATGAATACCCGCAACTCAAAGGAACAACGACCATGACCGTGGCCCTGCTGCTGCACCGCACCGATGGTGCATCGCCAACGACCTCTTTCTGCAGGGCTGCCTTCGGCCCGGCCGATCCCTTTGCGCGCAACCGAGAAATCGCCTGGGAAGGGCCGGGCGAGATGAGCGCCGGCCGCGTCAGCTTCACCGGTGACCTCGATGTCGCGCGCTTTCCCCACATCGAGACCCTTGTGGTGGTGGAGGGCGAACTGACCCTGACGGTGGCCGGAGAGGCCCCGCTGGTGCTCGGCCCGCAAGCGGGCGCGGTCATCGGATGCGGCACGGCACTTCACATCCAGGCTGCAGCGCGCACGCGGTTCGTCTTTTGCGCGGCCGCTTGCGAGAAGCCGACCCAGCGCGGCGTCACTGCACTGCGCGCCGACGCCAACTTCAAGCCGTCCAATCCGCCGCCGGCCGAGACGCTGCTGGGCCCTACGCCGCAATGCCGCAGCGACAACGTGTTCACCGACGACGGCGCGCAGTACCTCGCGGGCACCTGGGATTCGACCCCGTATCACCGGATCGTCCGGGCCCATCGCCTCAACGAGTTCATGTTCCTGTTGGCCGGCGGCGTACGGTTTGCAGCCCCTGATGGCAGCGTGCTGTCTGCCGTCACCGGCGATGCGCTGTTCGTGCCGCAGGGCGCACCGATCGGCTGGGAGAGCAGCGATCGCGTGGCGAAGTTCTACGTGTGCCAAAGCGTTGCAGCCTGAGGCGACGATCGAGCCCCAGCCATGTCCCAGCCACTGCGTCTCGTTGAGACCTCGCCCCACCTGCCAGCCCGTGCCGACGTCGTCGTGATCGGCGGCGGGATCATCGGTGTCTTCACCGCCTACTACCTGGCCCAGCGCGGGCTGTCGGTCGCCGTGGTCGAAAAGGGCCGCATCGGCGCCGAACAATCGAGCCGCAACTGGGGCTGGTGCCGCCAGCAGAACCGCGACGCGCGCGAACTGCCCATGTCCACCCGGAGCCTGGAGCTGTGGGATCAGTTTGCCGCAGACAGCGGCGAAGACACGGGCTTCAAGCGCTGCGGCTTGCTGTACCTCAGCAACGACGAGGCCCAGATTGCCGGCTGGGCCAAATGGCGCGAGTTTGCGACGACGGTTGGCGTGACCACGCACATGCTCAGCGGCCGCGAGGCCTCGGAGCGCGGCCAGGCGACCGGCCGCGCGTGGAAAGGCGGCGTCTTCTCACCCAGCGACGGCACGGCCGATCCGGCCAAGGCGGCGCCGGCCGTCGCCGCCGCGCTCATGAAACTGGGCGGCACCGTCCACCAGAACTGCGCCGCACGTGGCATCGAGATGGAAGGTGGCCGGCTCAGCGGCGTGGTGACCGAATCGGGGACCATCAAGACCCGTACCGCCGTGCTCGCAGGTGGTGCGTGGGCGTCCTCGTTCTGCAACCAGCTTGGCGTGCAGTTTCCGGTCGCCACGATTCGCCAATCGATGGTCCGTCTGGCACCGGTCGAGCAGCAACTGCCGGGAGCCCTCACCAGCCCGCGAGTGGCCATCACCCGCCGGCCCGACGGCCACTACATCCTGGCCATCAGCGGCCGTGGGCGCGCCGACCCCACCGCCCAACTGGTGCGCTTCGCCCCGCAGTTCTTGCCGATGTTCGCCAAGCGCTGGCGCAACGTGTTTCCCGGCGGCCTGGAAGGCATCCGATGGGGCCACGAAACCCGCGCTCGATGGAAGCTGGACGCTCCCACACCGATGGAACGGGCGCGCATCCTCGACCCGACGCCCGACCCCGCGGGTGTCCGCGAAATCCACCGCCGTGCCGTCGATCTGTTGCCTGTGCTGCGCGAAGCCCGCATCGTCAACACCTGGGCGGGCTACATCGACAGCACGCCCGACGGCGTGCCGGGCATCGGCGAGCTGCCGCAGGTTCCCGGTCTCATCCTGGCTGCAGGTTTCTCGGGACACGGCTTCGGCATCGGCCCCGGCGCTGGCCACCTGATTGCCGACCTGGTGTCTGGGGCCAAGCCGATCTTCGATCCCGCGCCTTTCGATCCCGCACGGTTCAAGGAGTCGATGTGGGGCAAGGTGGCTGATTTCTAGACCTGTTCCAGGTTTGGGACCGAGCCGGGCCCTGGTGGCTGCGTACGCGCAGAGCGCCGCCCGGGTCATCCCGGTGGAAAGCGTGCTGTGCGCGGCGGCATTCGACGCCCTCACCAGCGGCCGGCGTGACCTGCACGATCGCCTCGTGAGCAAGGCTGCGGCCGAGTTCGGGCCACGCGTCGATCGCATCGTCCTGGCGCAGGCCTCGTTGGCGCATCTGGCCGAACCGCTCGCCGGTCAACTGGGGCTACCGGTGTTCGCGAGCCCGGAACTGTTGGTGCAGGAGGTGGTTGCCCTGGGCGGGATTCGGCCTAGCAACAAGGACAAGCCATGACCATCCTGCTCGGCTGCATCGCCGACGACTTCACCGGAGCCACCGCCCTCGCCAACAACCTGGTGCGCGTCGGCATGCGCGTGGTGCAGACCATCGGCGTGCCCGCTGGGCCCCTGGACAGCGAAGTCGATGCGGTGGTGGTGGCGCTCAGTCGCGCACCATGGCGCCAGCGGAAGCTGCGGCGCAAGCGCTGCGCTGGCTGCAGGCGCAGGGGGCGCGGCAGATCTACCTCAAGTACTGTTCCACCTTCGGCAGCACGCCCGCGGACAACATCGGTCCGGTGACGGAGGTGCTGATGGAAGCGCTGATGGAAGCGCTGGGCTGCGACTTCACCATCACTACCGCGAGTGGACAACCGGCCGGGTCGGTGATCCACACGCACAGCACCTCGCTGGTCGCGTGCTCTTTGAAGGCATTCGAAGCGAAGGGAAGCTTGGATGGAGAAGCGGACTTGCTGCCACGCCGTACCTCGTGATGAAGGTCGGCCGCGTCCCGCACATCCCTACCGACGCCCCGGCGCCGACCAGGCCTCCGAGGCGGTGGCGCAGGCCATAACGCGCCATGCTGCCGACAGCCGGCAACGCGTGCCGTGATGCTGGCGCGCCTGGGCCGAACATCTGGCACGACAACCCGGTCGCCGCGATGGCGGTGCTCGAGGAACTCGAGGAGACCGCGCGGCTTTGGCTGCTGGCGCGAGCCTACTCCACTGGATGAGGCGCAGCTTGCCGAACTCCGCAGCGTGTTCGGCGCCAAGTGGTAGCCGGAGGCTGATTTCCAGCAGGCACTGCGCAAGCGGCGCCGCGAGTCAGGACCAAGCAAAGTTTCGGCAAGTGTCGCGATTGAAACGGATTCCACTTGCGTCACACATGAATGCGGCATTTCCTCAGCCGCCGGATTCATAGACTTATAGCCACCCCAACCAGTGGACTTGTCGATGACCTTCAAACCCAAATTCATCAGTTTCGACTGCTACGGCACCCTCATCAACTTCGAGATGGGTCCGACCGCGAACGTCTTGTTCAAGGACCGCGTCCCGACCGATCGGATGCCTGCCTTCCTGGACAGCTTTCGGGCCTATCGCCTGGACGAAGTCATGGGCGAGTGGAAGCCCTTTTTCGACGTCGTGGAGAACTCGATCCGGCGCGCCTGCAAGGCGCACGGCGTGGACTACAGGTCGTCGGACGCCGCAGCGCTGTACGACGCCATCCCAACGTGGCAACCGCATCCGAACGTCGTCGAGGTTCTGGAGGCGATCGCACCGCACGTGCCCCTGGTGATCCTCTCGAACTCGATGGTCGACCTGATCCCGGCGAGCGTCGCCCATCTCAAGGCAAAGTTTCACGCCGTCTACACCGCCGAGGAAGCACGCGCGTACAAGCCGCGCTTCCAGACCTTCGAGTACATGTTCGACCAGCTCGGATGCCCGCCGGACCAGATGATGCATGTCTCGTCGAGCTTCCGGTACGACCTGATGACGGCCTCCGACCTGGGCTTCATGGCCAAGGCATACATCGATCGTGCGCATGAGCCGGCTCGCGAGGGCTACGGTGTCAGCCGCTTGACCGACGTCCGCCAGCTTCCCGGCCTGCTCGGCCTATGACCGCGTTGAGCACCACCGCGCCAGACCTCGCGCCCGCGGCGGTGGAGGCATTGGTCCATCGCCTCTACGGCATCGAGGGTTCCACCCGGCCGCTGGCGGGCGAACGTGACCAGAACTGTCTGGTGCAGGCGTCGGACGGCTGTCGCTACGTCTTCAAGATCAGCAATCCATCCGAGCCGGCCTCGGTCGTCGACTTCCAGATCGCGGCGCTCGACCACATTGCCCGCGTGTCGCCGGACCAGCCGGTGCCGCGCGTCGTGCGGACACTGGAAGGACGCACGCACGGCAACATAGCGCTACCTGAGGGCCTTCCCACACGCGTGCGGATGCTGACTTACCTGGACGGCATCCAGATTCGCGAGACCGTGCGCACCGTCGCTCAGCGTCGGGCCATGGGGACAGGACTTGCTGAGTTGAACCGCGCACTGCACGGCTTTGCGCATCCGGGCGCCGCGCACGACCTGCTGTGGAACGTCGCAACGGCACACCGGCTGGCCGAAAAGCTCGATGGCATCGTCGATGAGAACCGCCGCGCGCTGGCCCAGGCGTTCATGACGCGCTTCACCGAACACGTGCTGCCGCGCCTGGCGGCGCTACGGTCGCAGGTGATCCACAACGACTACCACCTCTACAACGTGCTGGTCGCACCCGACGATCATGCGCGCATCGTGGGGGTCATCGATTTCGGCGACATGGTGCACGCGCCGCTCGTCGGCGAAGTCGCAACAGCCGCCGCCTTCCACATGGCCGGCAGCGCTGATCCATTCGAGGGGCCGGCCCAGTTCGTGGCCGCCTATCACGCCGCCTTGCCGCTGACCGACGCCGAACAGGAGGTCGTCGCCGATCTCATGGCAACGCGCCACCTCATCACGGTGCTGATCTCCGAATGGCGCGCCGCGCGCTACCCCGAGAACCGCGCCTACATCATGCGTCACAACCCCGCAGCATGGGAGGCCCTGTCCCAGATGGCGGACCTTTCTCGAAACACCGCACGTGACCGGCTGCTGGCTGGCCTGCACACTGGAGCCCATCAATGAAGAGCACGACCGACCTCAACATGGTCAACGCCTACATCCCCGGCCGCGCCGACGTGGGCCCTGCCACCGCCACGATGATCTCGCGTCGCGACGCCTTGCTTGGCCCGGCCTACCGCCTGATGTACGAGCGGCCGCTTCACATCGTACGAGGCGAAGGCGCCTGGCTCATCGACCCGGAAGGGCGCCGCTACCTCGACGCCTACAACAACGTCACGTCGCTCGGACATTGCCATCCAGCGGTGACCGAGGCGATCTGTCGGCAGGTACAAACGCTGGCGACCAATACGCGCTATCTCCACGACACGATTCTCGAACTGGCGGAACGCCTGCTTGCGAGCGTGCCTGAGACCGAGCTTGCCCACCTGATGCTGACCTGCACCGGCAGCGAGGCCAACGACCTCGCCTATCGCATTGCAAAGGTCCGCACCGGTGGCACCGGCGTGATAGTGACCGACACGGCTTATCACGGCATCACCGACGCGGTGTCGAAATTCTCGCCCTCACTGGGCGTGACCGTCGATCTCGGCGAGCACGTGCGCCTGGTTCCGGCGCCACGCCTCTATCACGCCGAAGGCGCCGACCTGTCCGAGCGCTTCACACGCGACGTCGAGGCGGCGATCGCGGACCTGCGCCGTCATGGCATCAAGCCGGCCGCGCTGATTGTTGATTCGCTGTTCACCAGCGACGGCATCCTCCCTGGCCCAGAGGGATTCTTGAAGGGTGCGGTCGATGCCATCAAGCGGGCAGGCGGCCTCTTCATTGCCGACGAGGTCCAGCCCGGTTTCGGCCGCACCGGCGAGCACCTTTGGGGTTTTCAGCGCCATGGCGTGCTGCCCGACATCGTGACGATGGGCAAGCCGATGGGCAACGGTCAACCGATTGCAGGATTGTTGGCGACCGCTGACGCGCTGGCGGAGTTCGGCAAGAGCTCGCGCTACTTCAACACCTTTGCGGGCAATACCGTCTCGTGCGCGGCCGCATTGGCGGTCATCGACACGATCGAGCGCGACCGACTGGTGCAGCACGCTGCCACGGTCGGGAAGATCCTGCGCGACGGCATCGCCGCTCTGGCCGGCCGGCACGAGGCCATCGGTGACGTGCGCGGCGCGGGCATGTTCGTCGGGGTCGAGCTCGTCTCCGATCGCGCAGCGCGAACGCCCGATCGCAGCCTCACGAGCCAGGTGGTCAATCGGATGCGCGACAAGGGCGTGCTGATCAGCGCCTGCGCGATGGGACACAATGTGCTCAAGATCCGACCGCCGCTTGTGCTGTCAGCGGATCAGGCGGGTCTCGTCATTCAGGCGGTCGACGAATCCCTGCGTGAAGCGCAGAGGGCTCGCGCTGACTAGCCACGGCGTCCAGCCTTGGTGTCGGGTCGTGTGAACAGGTTCTGGCGGCACATCGACACTGGCGCTACGATTTCACCCATGTCTTCGGCAGTCTCACTCGACAAGTTCGACCTCAAGATCCTTGCGCACCTTCAGCGCGAGGGTCGCTGTTCGAATGTCGAGTTGGCTGATGCCGTCGGCCTGAGCCAGAGTCCGTGCCTCGTGCGGACGAAGCGGCTGCAGGAAATCGGGGTGATTCGCGGCTATGGCGCTGACATCGCGCTGGAGAAGCTGGGCACGAGCGTGATCGTCTTTTCCGAGGTGACCATCAGCAGCCATCGGCGCAACGACTTTCGCAAGTTCGAAGAGGTTGTGGGTCAGCACCGCGAAATCGTCGAGTGGTACAACGTCAGCGGTGGCTACGACTACTTGTTGAACATCGTGGTGCCGAGTGTTGCCTTTTTTCAGAAGCTGATGGAGAGCCTGCTGCAAAGCGATATCGGCATCGAGAAGTTCACGAACCGGATCGTATTGCGAAAGTCGGCCAACAAGCGCATCTATCCGCTTAGCCTCATCGCAGAGCCGCGCGGCGGCATCGGGTCGGAGGTATCGTCAGCCCAAGCACCCGGTGAACCATAAGCACGAGACTTCGAACAACCCACGTTGATTCCGGCGCCGATCGCCGCTGCGCGAAGAGATGCACGGTCGCCGCCTTGCCGGCCCGCTGGCAGAGGTTTCCCAATGGGCACTGCGCGAGTAGCTGATGCACCGGCTACCACGTCGCGCCGGACACGCTGCACAGTTCGGCGATCTGCGCCTCGTCACGTGGTGGCAGCCGCGTCAGCAGCCAAAGCCGCGCGGTCTCCTCGAGTTCCTCGAGCACCGCCACCGCGGCTGCCGGGGTGTCGTGCCAGACGTTCGGACCCAAGCGCGCCAGCATCACGGCACACAGTTTCCGGGCGTCGGCGGCGTTGCGCGCAACGGCCTGCGCCACCCTCGCGGCGCCCTCATCGGCGCCGGGGCGTCGGTAGGAAATGTGCGGAATGCGGCCGACCTGCGCTGGTGCAGCGTGATCGTCTTGCTGGCACGGTCACCTGCGGTTTGGCGTCCGTCGGCGTCCAGCCGAACCAGCCGGTCTGGGTCCAGGGAACCGAGGCACGCATCCGTCGGGGGTGATCAGGAAGCCGTCGGCCAGGCGCGCGCTGATGATGTTGCCAGCCGTCGCGTGCACGTAGCCCCGATCGAGCAAGCTGCGGCGGACGTGGCAGGTCTGCGAACGCGCGGTGGCTTCGTCGTGCGATGTCGCGCTCATTGAGGCGACACGCCACTTCATCACGGCGCAGATCTCCGAATGGCACGCCGCGCTTTACCCCGAGAACCGCACCTACACCCGAAGCGCTCGGCAAGGACTGCACCCTCGGCGTGATACAGGCGCGAGCCGGTACCACTCGCACACGCTGGCCCGATCGACGGTCGCACCCAGCGAGGGCGAAAATTTCGAGAGCGGTGTCGGTCACGATCACGCCGGTGCCACGGGCGCGCGGACCCTTCACAATGCGATAGACGAGGTCGTTGGCCTCACTGCCCGTGGAGGTCAACATCAGGTGAGCCAGCCCGTCTGCGACACGCTCGCGAGCAGGCGCTCTGCCGCTCGAGAATCGAATCGTGCAGGTAGCGCGTATTGGTGGCCATGGTCTGGACCTGCCGGCAGATCGCCCCGGTCACCCCCGGGTGGCAATGCCCGAGCGACCTGACGTTGTTGCGTCGAGATAGCGTCGCCCCTACGGGTCGATCAGCCAGGCACCTTCGCGACGCACGATGTCTAGCGGCCGGGGCTCCAGTTTGTGCGCCAGCAGCAGCTGGTCACGTCCTGTTGGGCGACACGCTGACCGTGTTCACCGCGGTCACGTCGCAGATCGCGGCCTCGAAGCGAAGGAAATCCTCGCGTCGTGGTCCAAGGGCTGCTGGAGCGCAATATCGGCATCGAGTCAAGACGCATGGCCCGATCGAGAAGCTGTTCCCCGAGCGAGCGGCTTGATGCTGTCACGCGGCCCCCTAGAGGCCGAAGTGGGCAGGCCCGCATCGCAAAAGCATCATCTGCCTGGGCCCGCTCGAAAACAACACGAACCTCGGCATCGAGCCCGAATTGCAGCATCACGCTGCGGCGGCGTACATGTAATCTCGTCAGCATGATCGCGGCACCGGAAGCGGCTGGGCACGCCGAAGGTCCTGCTGGCCGACCACGCGCGGCGCCACCGAGGGCAGTCCGCCCGAGCCCTTGATTCATGGAGAGATCACACCGATGAAGACACTGTTGCTGAACAAAGACGATGTAGGAAGCCTGATTTCCATGAAGGAAGTCATCGGGACGGTGGCGGAGGCGTACAAGGCCTTCAACAGCGGCCAGGTGATTCAGCCGGCCTATACATGCATCCACCTTCCGCCACCCCGGGGCGAAATCGACTTCAAATTGGGATACTGCGAGGCCAACGAGATCATCTCGATGAAAGCCTCGTCCGGGGGATTCCCGAACAACCCTACCGAGCACGGCGTGCCCAGCGGCATGGGAACCATCCTCCTGTTCGACGCCAGAACCTGCGCGCTCATCTGCGTGATGGATGGCAGCCTCATCACCGGCTTGAGAACAGGCGCCGCCGGAGCCGTTTCGGTGAAGGCGCTGGCACGCAAGAACGCGAGGACTATCACCTCCATCGGGACCGGCAATCAGGCCCGGATGCAGATCAGGGCGATCCGGGAGGTGATGACGATCGAAACCATCCATGCGTGGGACCACCAACCCCAGACACTCGCCCAATTCAAGGCCGATATCGAGCGCGAGTTCGGCATCCCGGTGGTGATGGCCCGCTCCAAGCAAGACGCAGTGGAACAGGCGGACATCCTCGTGACCACCACCCGCGGCAAAGGCTCGCTGGTGGAAGCTGACTGGGTTCGGCCCGGCACTCACATCGTCGCCATCGGCACGGACACGCAAGGCAAGCAGGAGCTGGAGCCGGAGATCTTCCGCAACGCCAAGATCGTCAACGATTCGATCGCGCAGTGCGTCGAGAAGGGCGAAACCTGGCACCCGTTGAACGAGAACATCATCAGCAAGCACGACATCCACGCCGAGATCGGCGAGATCTTGCTGGGCAATAAGCCGGGGCGCGAGTCCGACGACGAGATCACGATCTTCGATTCGACGGGCATGGCCATCCAGGACAACACGACCTCGAACCTGATCTATCGCAACGCCATCGCCAGCAATACCGGCACGGCCTTTGAGTTCATTCGATCATGACGCCTCTGCTCGAGCACCCCACTCTCCACGACATCCACCAAGCACGGGAGCGGCTGAAACCGCACATCCGTCACACGCCCTTGCTGCGCGCCGAGAAGATGGAGACCACACTCGGGTGCGAGGTGTACCTTAAACCCGAGATGCTGCAGATCACCGGGGCCTTCAAGATCCGGGGCGCGCTGAACAAGGCCCTGTCGCTGCCCCGCGAGGCCATTGCCAACGGCATCATCGCCACGTCTTCAGGTAACCATGCCCAGGGGCTGGCCTACGCAGCGCGGATGCTGGGTGTCAAGGCGCTTCTGGTGGTGCCCGTCACCACCCCGAAAATCAAGGTGGAGAACACCCGGGCGCTCGGCGCGGAGGTGATTCTGTTTGACGGCGACACCGCGGCGCGATGGAAACGGGTCTACGAAATCGCGGCAGCAAACCACTACGCCGTAGTGCACGCATTCGAGGACCCAATGGTCATGGCGGGCCAGGGAACCATTGGATGCGAAATCCTGGAAGACCTGGCCGACGTGGACACTGTCATCATTCCCATGGGCGGCGGGGGTCTCATCTCCGGCATTGCCACCGCCATCAAGGAAACCAAACCCTCCGTGCGTGTGGTGGGCGCGGAACCAGCGCTGACGCCCAAGTACTTTCAGAGCCGTATCAACAAGGAGCGCACTTCGCTGCCGCTGAAGAACACGATCGCCGACGGTTTGCGTATCAGTGTGCCGGGCCAGAACCCCTATCCCATCATCGAAAGGTACGTCGACGAGATCGTGCTGGTGGAGGACGAACACATCATTGAGGGCATGCGCATGTTGGCCAAGGACGCCAAGCTGATCGCAGAGCCGGCTGCCTCGATCGGCATTGGCGCGCTGCTGGCGAACGGACTCAAAGTGACGCCGAAGGAAAAGGTCTGTGTGTTGTTGACAGGCGGCAACTGGGATCTGTGCGACCTTGCCGAAGTCTTTCAACGCGGCAATTGATCGCTCTCGAGTTGGGGGCGCCCGCGATGGGAAGGCAGCGCCGCCAAAGCATCATCTGCCGAGACGCGCTTCACAACCACATGAAGCGCGGCTCGCGCACATGCCATTCGCCCGTGGTTTGCGCCGGAAAGAGCAAGGTGTCGGCTGCGCGAATCTGAAGCGCTTCGCCGCCGGTCGGCGTGAAGGTGCAGACCCTGCAAGGATGTGCATGACCTCGGCGTTGGGCAACGGCCGCCCGAAGCGCCCGGCCCCGCATTCGCAGATGCCGCTCTTGTTGCCGCCGGCGCCCGGCAGCTCGACGTCGATGCCGCGCAGGCGGCAGGACGGATCGCTCAGCGGCCGCGCAGGCGTGCCCTGGTCTTGCAGGCCGGTGGCGGATTGGTGCAGTGCGGTGATGCTCATGGTCGGGTGTGGAAGCTGATGAACACCTCATCCCGCCAGTGCCCGCTCGGCGACTTCGCACAGCCAGCGCACGCCCAGCGGCAGCGCGTCGTCGTTGAAGTCGTAGCAGGGGTGGTGCAACGCGCGCTCCCCGTCCGGCCCCGGGTCGGCGCGGCCCTGGCCGAGCCACAAGTAGGCGCCCGGAACGCGCTGCAGCATGAAGGCGAAGTCTTCCGAGGTGAAGGCCGCACGCGGCGCCATGTCGGCCTGCAGGCCGACGGCTTGGGCCGCGTCGATCGCGAGCGCCGCTTCTTCGGGCGTGTTGAGGGTGGCGGGGTAGTAGCGCACGTAGCGCACCTCGGCCTGGACGCCGCTCGCCAGCGCCACGCCGTCGACGGTGGCGCGCAGCGCGGCCTCGATGCGGTCTTGCGAAGCGAGGTCGAAGCTGCGCACGGTGCCGGTGATCGAAACCTCCGCCGGCAGCACGTTGTGGCTGTGACCGCCTTCGATGCGCGTGACCGAGAGCACCGCCGATTCGCCCGGATCGATGCGTCGCGAGACGATGGTGTGCAGCTGCGCGACGAGCTGGCTCGCGGCGAGGATGGCGTCGGGGGTGTGGTGCGGCTGCGCCGCGTGGCCGCCGCGGCCGCGCAGCACGATGTCGAAGCGGTCGGCCGCCGCCATGATCGGCCCGACCCGCGTCTGCGCCCGGCCCAGCGGCAGGTCGGGCCAGTTGTGCAGCGCGTAGACGCTGTCGCAGGGGAAGCGATCGAACAGGCCGTCCTCGATCATGGCGCGGGCGCCCCCCTTGCCTTCCTCTGCCGGCTGGAAGATGAAGTGCACCGTGCCGTCGAAGCGCCGCGTGCGTGTCAGCTGACGCGCGGCGCCGATCAGCATGCTGGTGTGGCCGTCGTGCCCGCAGCCGTGGTGAACGCCTTGCGTGCGGCTGGCATGGGCGGTACGCCCCAGCTCGACCATGGGCAGAGCGTCCATGTCGGCCCGCAGGCCCACGCTTCGCGCACCGCTGCCGCAGCGCAGCGTGCCGACCACGCCGGTGGCGCCCAGCCCTTCATGGACTTCGAGGCCGAGCAGGCGCAGCGCCTGGGCCGCCACGCCGGCGGTGCGCCGCTCCTCGAACGCGAGCTCCGGATGCGCGTGCAGGTCGCGGCGCAGCGCGACCAGTTCGGGCAGCAGGTCGGCGACCGGCGTGGCGATCGCGTCCGGGCTCATCGCCCGGCCTCCACGGCGTCAGCACGCGAATGGCGGTAGGCGGCGAGGAAGTACTCATCCGTTTCGCCAGCCTTAGGCACGGCTGAGCGCAGGCAGGCGAGCATGTCGCCCCCGAAATCGATCAGCGTGCCAACCACGTCGACAGTGAAGTCCTTGAAATCCAGCACGGACATGCAAAATCTCCGGAAATAGCGGATGAGAGTGAACTTGAGCATAAGTGCGCGCCTCGCAGGTCGGTACCGAATTGGGTCTACGCTGCGGCACGGCGTTTCGTTATTGACGCGTTACCAGCATCTTCTTTGGCAGCGGAACGGTCCCATACCTTGTCTATGCCCGTCTCATAAATAATGGGCACTCGTTTCACGTTGCAGAGTAACTCGTAGGAGATCGTGCCTGCACGACGGGCTACTTCATTGACCGACACGTTCCGGCCCCACAGTTCGACGCGGCTTCCGATCCCGCATCCAGGATGGTTGCTCAGATCGATGGTCAGCATGTCCATCGAGACGCGGCCGACCACGCGGGTGATCGTGCCGTCCACCGCTACGGGCGTGCCAGTCGTCGCAAGGCGTGGATAGCCATCGGCATAGCCGATCGCGACCAGCCCGATCCTCGTCGGTTCCGTCGCGACGAAGCCTCCGCCGTATCCCAGGGCGTCGCCCGATTGGAGCGTGCGAACTGCGAAGACTTCGCTTTCGAGAGTCATCACGGGGCGCAATTGCTCATCGCCGCCCTCCCCTGCGCCTCGCTGCGGCACGGGATTTGCACCGTACAACAGGATGCCAGGCCGGGCCCAGTCGCGCCGGGCCGAGGGCCATTGGAGGATGCCGGCCGAATTGCTCAGACTGCGATCCCCTGGCAACGCTGCCGTTGCGGCATCGAACGCCGCCACTTGCCGGGATGTCGCATCGCTGCCTGGCTCGTCGGCCCTGGCGAAATGCGTCATGAGCGTGATGTTCGACACCCTGCCGGTCGCTTGCAGTCGAGCATGGGCGCTCGGCACGTCGGCGAGTGCAAACCCGGCCCTGCCCATGCCAGAGTCGGCTTTCAGCCAGACTTCCAGATGGCCGGAAGCGCGGTCGTTTTCGATCATGCGAAGCTGGGCTTCTTGGTGCACGACGATCCATAGATTCAGAGTTCGTGCTGCCTTCAGTTCACCGGCGTCGAACAACCCCTCGAGCACCAGGATGGGACCTCCAATGCCCGCTGCCCGCAGTGCCGCCGCTTCTTCGAGAAAAGCCACGGCGAAACCATCGGCGTGGTCCAGCAGCGCCTGGGCGCAGCGCACAGCGCCATGTCCGTAGGCATTGGCTTTGATCACCGCGAGTGCTCGTCCGCCGTGCATCCGTCGTGCCAATGAATAGTTGTGACGCAGCGCGTCCAGGTCGACGCGGGCGCGCGATGGTCGTGTCATGTGATTGCGCCGGCGGGCCGCTTCAAGCGACCACGCGCGGCGCTCGGCGTATAGCGATCGATACCCAATCCACTCGCGCTGATCTCCGTGCGCTGGCCCATCACCATGTCCGAGATCAGCTTGGCCGAACCGCAGGCCATGGTCCAGCCAAGCGTGCCGTGTCCAGTATTCAGGTAGAGGTTCGGGTACTTCGTCGCGCCGATCACCGGCGTGCTGTCGGGCGTCATCGGTCGTAGGCCTGTCCAGAAGGTGGCACGGGTCAGGTCGCCGCCGGGGAACAGATCGTTGACGACCAGTTCGAGCGTGGCGCGACGGCGCGGGTCGAGCCGCAGATCGAAGCCGCCGAGTTCGGCCATGCCGCCGACCCGGATGCGGTCGTCCAAGCGCCTGACCGCGATCTTGTAGGTCTCGTCGAGCACCGTCGACTGAGGCGCGAAGGCCGGATCGACCAGTGGAACGGTGAGCGAGTAGCCTTTCACGGGATACACGGGCAGGTCCAGACCGAGCGGCTGCAGGAAGCTGCGCGAGTAGCTGCCGAAAGCGAGCACGAAGCGATCGGCCTTCAACAGCTCCCCACCGGCCCGGACACCAATGACCCGCCCGCCTTCGGTCACGAGACCGTTTACCGTTCGTTCGAAGCGAAAATCGACTCCAAGGTCGCGCGCGCGCTGGCACAGCGCATTGGTGAAGCGGTGGCAATCACCGGTTTCGTCCGTGGGCAGGCGCAGCCCGCCGGCGAGCCGTTCGCGCGCTTGGGCCAGGCTGGGCTCGATCAGGGCGAGTTGGTCTGCGTTGAGAAGTTCGTACGCGACGTTGCATTCCTCCAGCACGGCGATATCGCGCTGGACCGCGTCGAGCTGTGCCTGAGTGCGGAACAGTTGAAGCGTTCCCCCGGAGCGCTGCTCGTACTCGATACCTGTGTCTGCGCGCAGCTGCTGCAGGCACGCGCGGCTGTATTCGGCGACGCGCATCATGCGTTCCTTGTTGATCGCGTACCGGTCGGGTGAGCAGTTGCGCAGCATCCTGGCCATCCACTGCAGCTGGAACAGGCTGCCGTCGAGCCGGATCGCCAGGGGTGAATGCTTCTGGAACATCCACTTGATCGCCTTCAGCGGAATGCCGGGAGCGGCCCACGGCGTGGAGTAGCCCGGCGACACCTGACCAGCATTGGCGAAACTGGTCTCGAGCGCTGGCCCGGGTTGGCGGTCTAGCAGCGTGACCTCGGCGCCGGACTTGGCGAGATAGTACGCGGTGCTCGTTCCAATGACGCCTCCGCCCAGGACAATGACTTTCATGGCAAATTCAAAGATTGGTGAGTAACTTGTCAACTTTATTCGCTGAGAACCAGAGGATTTGATGGTTCTTAAGTACATCCGCAGTGAATCTCCCTTCCCGGCCTGGCCTAAACGCCACGCGCGAAGTGAAATGCGCGCCATTGACCAAACCGACCGCAAAATCCTCGACATCCTTCAGCGAAACGGGCGCATCGCGACGAACGAACTCACCCAACAGATCGGCCTGTCCACTTCTCCCTGCTCGGAACGGGTCAAGCGCATGGAGCGCGAGGGCGTGATCACGGGATACCACGCGCGCGTGGCACCGAATGCGCTAGGCAAAAAGCTGCTGGTGTTCGTCGAGATCACGCTGGCGGCCAAATAGGGCGAAGTCTTCGACAAGGTGCGCAAGGAACTGCTGCATGTTCCCGACGTGCAGGAGTGCCACCTCGTCTCGGGCACCTTCGACTACCTTGTCAAGGCGCGCCTGAGCGGCATTGAGGAATTCCGCAGCCTGCTGGGGGACATCCTGAAGAAGCTGCCGGTGATCGCACAGTCCAACAGCTATGTGGTGATGGAAGGACTCAAGGAATCGCTATTGCTGCGCACTGACCGCTGAATTCGAGCGGCTTCTCGGTCGAGCTGCGGAAATTGCTGATCGGGCGGCTTCCTGGTTGTTGCCCCGGCCTCTTTCTGACGAATTCATCCGCACTCCTGGGGTGTGGGGGAGCGGCCATGGCATCGAACGCGGCAACTGTCACGATGAGCATGCTGGAACGACTTGTTCAGCCAGGACGAGCTCGATGGGATCGCCGACAGCATGAACAACCGTCCTCGCGCTACGCACGCATGGCACGCGCCCATGGAGGTGTTCGCCCGAACACTCGGCCCGTCTCTAACCAACTGCCAGCTTCAATCCACTGACTCAACCTGTTGCGCCTCAGACTTGAAAGCGCCAAGTAACCCGTGGCATAGCACAGCCGGCGCATCTGCTCGGCCGCGGCCGCCACCACGCTCTCCTGTCCATAGCCCGCGTTCAGGCACCACTGGCCGGCGATTCGTAAGCGATCAGTGAACCCCGTCCTTGCGCCGCCTGGCGAAGGGGTCTAGTTGACGCTGCGGTCCCAATGACGGTAGGCCTCGATCCACTCGACGCCACGGGGCAATGGACTCGGAAGTGGTAGGTCGAGAATCGCAATTCGCTGCCGCGTCCGCCCGTTGCGGCACACCGCGACGATTTGCTCGCTCGCGGTCATGTCGACCCGTTCGACGAGCACCTCGATACCGAGCACATAGGTCTTGAACGGCAATTGGAGGTTTTCCTGGATCATGGTCAGGAAGCCGACACGCTGCTCGGAGTCGTTGTACGCGTCGACGGTCGCGTCCTCGATCAGTTTCCGAAGCTTGGCGCGGGACAGCTTCATGGTAGGCCGTCAATGTGCAGGGGTTGGGCTACGAGGTTGGCAGCGCGATGTTCCAGGGCAGTAGCGCCTCGTAGTCGTCGGCCGTCTGCGCCAGCGGCAGCTTCTTGAACAGGGCGACGAGATAGCGATACGGCTCGACACCGTTGGCGCGGGCAGTCTCGATGAGTGAGTAGAGATTGGCGCTGGCGTTCGCCCCTCCAACGGTGTCGGCAAACAACCATGAACGTCGTCCAACGACGAACGGCCTGATGGCGTTTTCCACCGGGTTGGAGTCCAGCGGCCACGTCCCGTTGTCCAGGAAGCGGATGAGTTTGGGCCACTGACCGTGAAGGTAGTGCAGCGCCTCGCCCAGCAGGCTTGAGGGCGCGACGGCGTGCAGGTGCGCGAGCAGCAACTGTTCGATCTGCTTGACCACTGCAGCGCTGTAGCGCTGGCGCAGCCGATGACGGCGCTCTGACGTCCAGTCCTTGCCCAGCGCCTCCGCTCGGTAGAGCTTGCCGATGAGCTTAATGAACCGTGTTGCCAGCTGGTCCGGTGACCGGGCTGCCTTCGGGATCGCCTCCTCGGCCTTGATCAGCGGTCGGCGCGCGTGCACCCAGCATCCAAGGTGCGTCAGGCCATGGTCCGCGGCGATGCCGTCGTAGACCTGATACCCGTCGGTCACGAGCGTGGCGCCGCGCCGGATGCCGGCATAGAGCTTCTGCGCGTGCACGGTACCGCGACCCGGCGCATATGCGAACAGTCGAACTGGCGGTCCGCTGCCGTTCATCTGAGCCCACATGAAGCTTTTGCTCTGCGCCTGCCGACCGGGCTCCTTGAGCACCTGCACGGTCGTCTCGTCTCCGTAGATCAGGTCCGAGTCCAGCAGGTGGTCACCCAGCAGGTTGATGATGGGCTGCACGGCCTGGCCGATGCGCACCACACCCGCGGCCAGCGTGTTGCTCACGATGTCGCCGCCGAAGCGGCGCAACAGAACGGCCGTGCGATACAGCGGCATGCCGAACTGGTACTTGCCCGTGATGACCCAGGCCTGTGCCTCCTCGGTGAGGAGACCTCGCGGGATGATGCGAGCTGGTGTCGGCGCGACCTTCAGGCTCTTGTCGCAGCAGGGGCAGGCGTACTTGATGCGGTGGTGCTGGAGCACACGCACCTGCTCGGGGATGACGTGCATCTGCTCGCTGACCTCGGCGCCGATCTCGACCAACGCGTGGCCGTCGTGGGCGCAGACACGCTCGGACTCTGGCAACTCGTGACGCACGATGTCGCGCGGCAATGCAGGATCCAACGGCTTGCGGCCGCGCTTCTTACGCTGGTGGCCAGCGACCGGCGTCGAGTCCTCATCATCGATTTCGGCCGGCAGTGTTTGCGCGGTCGGCGCGAGCGCCTCAGCCTCGTTGAGGAACAGGTCCTTCTGGTCGGTGCTGCGGGCCTCGCTCTTGGCGGCGAACAACTGACGCTGCAACGCACGCAGCCGCTCCAGTGCCAGGTCTCGCTCGGTGGTCACCACGCGCAGTTCACCGACGAGAGATTCGCTGCGCCGAGTGGCCTCGGCCAGGGCTTGCTGCAGGGCTGCGAATTCTTCGGCGGTGGGCATCTCAACCATTGCCTGCTTCGATCAACATGACGTGCAGGCGTTCCTCGAACATCGCATTGTCGAGGAAGATTCGGCAACTATTTTTGCAAGCTGCCAGTGAGCGTTCAGGCCACTCGCTCGTAGAAGCGACGGGGGTGCTTCTGGACCACCGCGAGATCAATTCCATCGAGCAACCAGTGCAGTTGCTCCACCGTCAACGTGGGCACGGTGGCGACATCGGGCCAGATGAACCTGTCCTGCTCGAGACGCTTCATCAACATCCAAAAGCCGTTTCGCTGCCAGCCCAGAATCTTTACGCGATCACGTCGCCGATTCCTAAAGACGTACAGCGCCTCGGCAAACGGATCCAACCCGAGGGCTTGCTCGACCAGGATCGCCAGACCGTTGAGACCGACCCGGAAGTCGATGGCCTCGCGATGCAGGTAGACCTTCAACCCTTCGTCGAAGCGGAACACCGCAGTCTCCCGAGCGCCTCGATCATCGCCGACGCCTGCTGCATGTCGCAACCACGCAAGTCGACCACAACTCCGTTGGGAAGGCGTGCCTGCACATCCATGGATGACGTCTCTTCCTGGCGCGCCGCTGCGACTTCGAGCGCCACGAATGCCGGCGTCTTCGCATCGACAACGTCCACGCTCGGCGCCGTGCTCTTGGCCAGTTGTCGCTCATACAAGCGCACCCAGCTGTTCACCTGGTTCGCGTTGACGCCGCAATCGCGAGCCAGCTTCGCTATCGATACCCCGGGCTCACGACACGCTAGGACCAACTCGCGCTTGGCCTGCTCGTCGTAGATGCTGCGACCATCACGCTTGTGCCCGACCACCAAGCGCTTGGCCAAATTCGAAATCAACTCTGACATTACGTGCCCACGCTCTTGTACATGGGTACGTAGCCTGACACTTCGTCGCGCTCGAAGGAAGGGCGTGGTTTATTGCGCGCTTACGGCGATTCTGGCGCCAAACGCAGCATCTTGGCCAAGCTTGAACGGGACCTCTGAAGCTCCGGCATTCGCCTCGCACATCTGTGACTATCTCCTGTTGAAAAGGCACTTCGATCCCCAATGATCTGCTGCTGCAGCGGCCACAACGGCACCGGTCACCGCGAAGCTGCGCCTATAAAGAGAAAACTCCACGGAGAGACATCATGGCATCCCAGCATCACACTGTGAACGCAGCCCCTTACATGAGCTTCACTCGTGAATTGCGCTTCCTTCCGATTACGGAAAGCATGCAGTGCCTGACCTTTCCCTGCGACGCCGCCGGGCGCGTGGATCTCGACTCACTCGGCGACCGCGCGCGGAACACCTACCTGTTCGCCCGGGCTCTGATGGGACGCGACTACGCATTCCCGGTCATCTGTCCGTGCGATTCCACAATTCCCGCTCAGTAACTGCTCCACAGCGCAGCTGTTCGGCTCGCCGCGGTCGAAAGAGGTTGCGCCGCGAAGCTGCGCTGCGGCAAGAACTCTGCCAATCACATTGCCACAGTGCTCAGATGCCACCAAAACGAACCGCGTGGGCTTCGCAATCCAAGGACGTCTTTCGATCTAAGCGCGATCCAACCTCATCCAGGATGCGAAGCGTGACCGCCTCCTGAATCCTGGAAGCCCCTTGGTTCTGCAAGCCGCCATGACCTGATGCTCAAGTTGACGACAGGGCGGACTCCAACAAGGGCCGCGCGGGCTTTTTCAACGGTTCGGGGTCACAAGCCGGATTGGCTGCGTCAGGTTCTCCGGGACGAGCAATGCGGTCATTTCCGCGGAGCTCATGATCCCCAGTTGCTCGGCCGTGGCGGCGATTGTGTTGCCGGTGGTCAGTGCCGACTTGGCGATCTTGGCGGCCTTCTCGTAGCCGATGATCGGATTCAGGGCCGTGACGAGGGTCACCGACTCTGCCACCCGCTTTGACAGAACTGAATGGTTGGCTTGGATACCCTCCACGCAGTTGACTTGGAGCGTTTTGCAGGCGTTTGCGAGATGCTTGGTGCTCTTGAACAGCGCCCATCCCATGATCGGCTCGAAGGCATTGAGTTGCAGTTGACCGGCCTCGGATGCCATCGTGATCATCAGGTCGTTGCCAATCACCTCGAACGCCACTTGGTTCATCACCTCGGGGATAACCGGGTTGACCTTGCCGGGCATGATCGAGGAGCCCGCCTGGCGCGCCGGCAGGAGGATGTCACCGAAGCCGGCCTGCGGGCCGGAAGACAGCAGGCGCAAATCGTTGCATACCTTTGACAACTTGCAGGCGACGCGCTTGAGCACGCCTGACAATTGGACAAACGCACCAGTGTCCTGCGTCGCCTCGACCAGGTTAGCCGCGCGCACGACCGGAATGCCGCTGAATTCGGCCAGCAGGGGAATGACGATTTCGCTGTATCCAGCCGGGGCATTGATACCCGTGCCGATCGCGGTGGCGCCCAGGTTCACCTCGGTGATCAACTCCCTAGCTTCGCGCAACCGAGCCTCGTCTTCGCCGATCATGATTGCGAAGGTCGCGAATTCCTGGCCCAGCGTCATCGGCACAGCGTCCTGCAACTGGGTTCGGCCAATCTTGAGTACCGCGCGGAACTCCTCGGCCTTGCGCTCGAACGACGCGCGCAGGTCGGCCATTGCGGCGAGAAGCTGCTCGATGCCGTTCCAGGCGGCCAGTCGCAGCGCCGTTGGGTACACGTCGTTTGTGCTTTGCGAAGCGTTCACATGATCGTTGGGATGGATCAGGTCGTAGGAGCCCGGATCTGCGCCCATATGCTCAAGGGCCCGGTTCGCGATCACCTCGTTGGCATTCATGTTGGTCGATGTGCCCGCTCCACCCTGAATCACGTCAACGATGAACTGGTCATGCATCTGACCGGCGATGAGATCGTCGCAGGCGTCGTTAATGGCTGCGGCCCTGGCCGCATCGATGATGCCGAGCCGGGCGTTTGCGGCGGCTGCAGCTTTCTTGACATGCGCCAATGCCCGAACCAATTCCGGCATCTGGGAGACGGTCTGTCCCGTGATCGGGAAGTTGTCTACGGCGCGGGCCGTGTGCACGCCCCAGTAGGCGTGCGACGGAATATGCTTTGATCCGAGGAAGTCGGTCTCTAGGCGGTAGTTCAATTCATTCATCAGTGATTCTCGAGGGATGGGATTGGATGCGGCCGTCTGGTTCCACCCAGGCGCGGCAAATGAAGAAGCAGCGCGAGATCGCGTCGAGCTGGACTGAGGCGGGCGATGCAGAAACCTTTTGAATGTTCATCGTCGCTGATTGCAGCATCGATCCCACGCGCTTCGGTTCCGAATTGGAGGACTGACTCCACGCAAACTGCCGTTGTGGCAACCCTGGACAGCAAGGTGTGCCGCAAGAACTAAATTCCTTGCGCGACGCTCGCGACTGCGATTCGTCGAGCATGAGGCAAGAACACTTCGCCTGAAGCGTTGATTCGAACTGCGGAGCGCAGCTCGGCAAGCGCTTCGATTGCGGCTTGGGATGCTCGTACTTTTGGTGCGGAATGACACGGTAGTCCCGAGTTTTCCCATTGAAATCAACGACTTATGAATTCAGATCGTGCGCAGAGGTTTCGAGTTCGTAAGTCCCTGTCGCACAACGAGTTTGCGACCCAGCGCACCGATTCGCAAGATAAGTACGTTCACCCCTACAGACGGTTGATTGCTTCCGCACGGCTGGGCCACGACGACCGATCATTTCGCCAGGCACGTCCACTTTGCTGGAGGCGCACCAGGATTCCAGGCTGGGACCTCGCGCTTCTACAGCTGCCCCTGGCACAGATACTTGATGTGCATGTAGTCGTCCAGACCGTGCACTGAGCCTTCTCGGCCGTAGCCGGATGCCTTCACACCGCCGAAGGGCGCGGCCTCTGCCGCGAGCGCGCCTTCGTTGATACCGACGATGCCTGTCTCCAGCGCCTCGGCCACTCGCCAGATCCTGCGCACATCGCTGGCGTAGAAGTAGGCCGCGAGGCCGAAGGGCGTGTCGTTGGCCGCGGCGATCACCTCGGCCTCGCTGTCGAAGCGCGTGATTGGCACCACCGGCCCGAAGGTCTCCTCGCAGCTGCACGCCATTGTGGCGTCGACATTCACCAGCACCGTGGGCGCGTAATAGTTCGGGCCCAGATCCACAAGGCGCTTTCCGCCGGTGAGCACCTTGGCGCCTCTTTCGATTGCGTCCTGCACATGGCGCTCGATCTTCTCGACCGCGCGCGCATTGATCATCGGACCGATCTGCGAGCCGGGCTCGGTCGCCGGGCCCACTTGGAGCGCGCCGACCCGCCTGGCCAGCTTGTCGACGAAGGCGTCGTGCACCTTCGCTTGCACGAACACGCGGTTCGGGGAGACGCAGGTCTGCCCGCCGTTGCGGAACTTGGCGGCCATCAGGCCTTCGACCGCGGCGTCGATGTCAGCGTCCTCGAACACGATGAAGGGCGCGTTGCCACCGAGCTCGAGCGACAGCTTCTTCAGCGTGTCGGCCGAGCGGCGCGCCAGGTGCTGGCCCACCGGCGTCGAGCCGGTGAAGCTGATCTTGCGCACGCGCGCATCGTCCAGCCACACGTCCACCACCTCGGGCGTGCGCTCGCGCGAGGCGGTCACGATGTTGATCACCCCCGCCGGCACCCCGGCCTCCTGGGCCAGCTTGACCAGGGCCAGCGACGTCAGCGGCGTGTCCTCGGGCGGCTTGCACACCACGGTGCACCCGGTCGCGAGCGCCGGCGCGATTTTGCGCGCGATCATGGCGGCCGGGAAGTTCCACGGCGTGATGGTGGCGACCACGCCCACCGGCTCCTTCAGCGCGAACATGCGCCGTCCCGGCACCGGCGCGGGAATCACGTCGCCATTGGCGCGCGTGGCCTCCTCGGCGAACCACTCGATGTAGCTGGCGGCATAGGCCACCTCGCCTCGGCCCTCGGCCAGCGGCTTGCCCTGCTCGCGCGAGATCAGCCGGCCGAGATCCTCCTGGTGCGCCATCACCAGGTCGTTCCAGCGCTTGATGATCTGGGCGCGATGCTTGGCCGGCACGGCGCGCCAGGCCGGGAAGGCGGCGTGCGCGGCATCGACCGCGGCGCGTGCGTCGGCGGCCGTGCCGTCGGGCACGCTGGCGAAGGCGGCGCCGGTCGCCGGGTCGGTGACGTCGAAGCGGCGCGTGTCACTCGCTTCGCGCCATTCGCCGCCGATGAGGTGGGCGCCGGGCATCAGGTCCGTGCGTTCGAGGGTCAGTGTCATGGTGTTTGTCCTATCTCCAGTTGCTCGTTCCCGTCGGAATTTCTCACATTGCAGCGGCTGCCTTCTCCGTGCGTGGCTTCAACCCGGAAGACAGGTTCTGCAGCATGTCGCGAACAGTCGCCGAAAGGTCGTACCTCGGAGCCCAGTCCCAGTCGCGCCGCGCACAGCTGTCGTCGATGGAATCGGGCCACCCGCTGGCGATCGCCTGGCGGAAATCCGGCTCATATGCAATCTCGAAGTCGGGCAAGTACTTGCGTATTTCCTGCGCGATCTCGCGAGGCGTGAAGCTCACGCCGGCTAGGTTGTAGCTGCCGCGTTCGGTGATAGCCGAACTGGGAGCTTCCATCAACTCCAGGGTCCCGCGCACCGCATCGTCCATGTAGAGCATGGGCAGGGGTTCATCTTCGGCGAGGAAGCAGGTGTAGCGCTCTCCTTTGAGGGCCGCGTGGAAGATGTCGATCGCATAGTCGGTTGTTCCGCCCCCGGGACTCACCTTGTAGGAAATCAGTCCGGGATAGCGCAGGCCGCGAACATCCACGCCATGGTTCTCGTGGTACCAGCGGCACCAGCCCTCGCCGGCCAGCTTCGAAATTCCGTAAACAGTGCTAGGCTCCATGACCGTCCGTTGAGGCGTGGCCTCGGCGGGTGTTGTCGGACCAAAGGCAGCGATGGAGCTCGGCCAGAAAACCTTGTCCAGCTTGCGGTGCCGCGCAAGCTCCAGGACGTTCAACAGGCTGCCCATGTTGAGTTTCCAAGCCCACTCCGGTGCAGTTTCGCCCGTCGCCGACAAGGCCGCCGCGAGATGATAGATCTGGGTAATGCGATGCTTCTCGACCACCTGCGTGAGCTGGCCTGCGTCCGTGGCATCCAGCATCTCATAGCGGAGACTGGCGTGTCGACCCTCCTCCAGACGGTCGCTACCCACGACGTTGTCCGCGCCGTAGCGATCCGCCAGAGCAGCAGAGAGTTCAGTGCCCAGTTGCCCATTGGCGCCGATAACCAGAATGCGAGGCGATCCGGTCATGCCAGCACCCCCAGCTCTTTGCCCGCCTGCGCGAAGGCGCTCAATGCAGCGTCCAGTTGCGCGCGGGTGTGCTGCGCACTGATCTGGATTCGGATGCGAGCTTGGCCCTTGGGTACGACCGGGTAGAAGAAGCCAGTCACGTAGACCCCCAGCTCCAGCAGCCGATGGGCCAATCTCTGGGAAAGGTCCGCGTCATGGAGCATCACCGGGATGATGGGGTGTTCGCCTGGCTTCAGTTCGAAACCGCGTGCCGCAAGTCCGGCGCGGAAGTGCTGCGTGTTGTCCTCCAGACTGTCGCGCAGGTTCGTGTCGGCTTCCAGCAGGTCGAGCACCTTCAAGGTCGCGCCGACGATCACCGGTGCCAGGCTGTTCGAGAACAGATAGGGTCGCGAGCGCTGGCGCAGCAACTGAACGACGTCCGCTTTTGCGCTCGTGAACCCGCCGGATGCACCGCCGAGCGCCTTGCCGAGAGTGCCCGTGATGATGTCGACCTTGCCGAAGACACCCCGGTATTCATGGGTGCCGCGCCCTCGCTTGCCGAGAAAACCGGTAGCGTGCGAGTCGTCAACGCCCAGCAAGGCACCGAACTCGTCGCAGACATTCCGGATTTCGTCCAGGCGGGCGATGGTCCCGTCCATCGAGAAGACCCCGTCGGTGAACACCAGCTTGTACCGGGCTCCCGCTTCATCCGCCGCTTTCAGTTGCTCGCGCAGAGCCATCACGTCGTTGTGCCGATAGCGGTATCGCTTGGCCTTGCACAAGCGGATGCCGTCGATGATGGACGCGTGATTGAGCTCATCGCTGATCACGGCATCGTCGGGTCCGAGCAGTGTCTCGAACAAGCCGCCATTGGCATCGAATGCCGACCCGTACAGGATGGTGTCCTCCGTACCCAAAAATTGCGAGAGGCGCGCTTCGAGTGTTTTGTGAAAATCCTGGGTTCCGCAGATGAACCTGACGGAACTCAGACCGAACCCGCGCGCAGCCAGTGCGTCATGGGCGGCCTCGATGACGCTGGGGTGAGATGACAGGCCCAGATAGTTGTTCGCGCAGAGATTGATCACTTCCCGTCCATCGGCGGCGGCGATCTGGCTTCCTTGTGGCGATTGGATGGGGCGTTCGAGCTTGAACAGGCCGCTGGCCTGTATTTCCTCGAGTTCGTTTCTCAACGAGGCATAGAAATCTTCGGTGCTTCTCATGGTCGATCATCAGGGCCCAGGTCGGCCCAAGTCCTTTCTAGAAAATGTCTGCGCCGGCGGCTTCGCTCACGCGCTGGCGCAGAACGCGTTCGAAGTGGCTGGGGTCATGGGCGTTCAGAACGGCGGCTTCGCGAGGTATGTAGCAATCCCACAGTCGTGAGATCCAGAATCGCAAGGCCGCAGCTCGCTGAAGGGCTGACAACAGACGACGTTCTTCAGGCAAAAGCGGGCGCACCGACTCGTAGGCTGTCAGAAATGATGCCCTCCGTACGCCGTCGGCACGTCCGGTGTCCAGATCCACGCACCAGTCGTTGAGACAGACCCCGATGTCGAAGAGGAAGGTGTCGCAACCCGCAAAATAAAAATCGAGAAGGCCGCTCAGGCAGGTGCCTTCGAACATCGCGTTGTCGCGGAAAAGGTCGGCATGTACCGGTCCGCGCGGAAGGGCTGCGTAGTTGGGCGACGAGCTGACCCGTGTCTGGAAGGCCAGCTCGTCCAGCAGCAGCATGCGCTGGTGCTTGCCGACGTATGGCAGCAGAACCGGCACAGTTTCCCTCCACCATTGCAGCCCGCGCAGATTGGGCTGGTGGCGTTCATAGTCCTTGCCGGCCAGGTGCATTCGCGCCAGCATGTCGCCCACTGCGCTGCAATGCTGGGCGTCGGGCGCCAGTTCGCTCTTTCCGCGCAACCTACCCACCACTGCCGCCGGCTTGCCCTCGAGACGATGGAGGATGCGCCCCTCTGCATCTGGCGCCGGTCTGGGCACCGGGACGCCGCGACTGGCCAGATGCTGCATCAGGTGCAGGTAGAACGGCAATTGTTCCCATGTCAGGCGCTCGAACAGCGTCAGGACGTACTCGCCGCGATCCGTGTCCACGAAGAAGTTGGTGTTCTCGATGCCGCCATGGCAGGCGGCCATGGCCCGTAGCTCGCCCAGCCCTAACCGGCGCAACAACGCCGCAGCCTCTTCGAACGGAACGTCGGTAAAGACAGCCATGCTGCGATCAGGACAGATGCGCGGTGACGAATGCCTTCACCTGCGCCACGTCGGCCGGGAGCACCGTCACGCGCGTGGGCAGGTCTTCGATGCCCTGGAACCGCGGGGGCCGGTCGGGCTCGTGACCCAAGGCTTCGACGATGGTCGCGGCAAACTTGATCGGCAGCGCCGTCTCCAGCACGATCATCGGCACACCGGGCTGCAAGAAGTTGCGCGCCACCTTCAGGCCGTCGGCCGTGTGGGTATCTATCGTCACGCCGAAGCGCTGGTGCGTGTCACGGATCGTCGTCAGGCGGTCGGCGTGCATGCTCTTGCCGCTGACAATCCCGTAGCGCGGGCTGGCCAGCGCGAACACGGGGTCGGCGCTCAGATCGAAGCGGCCCTTCGTCGAGAGCTCCTCGCCGAACAGACGCCTGACTGTGCCCGCGTCGCGGCCCAACAGGTCGAACGCGAAACGCTCGAAGTTGCTGGCCTTGGAAATGTCCATCGACGGACTGGAGGTTTCGTAGGTGTCGGCGCTGCTGCGCACCCGATAAACGCCGGTGCGGAAGAACTCGTCCAGCACGTCGTTCTCGTTGGTAGCGAGAACGAGCTTGTCGATCGGCAGGCCCATCATGCGCGCCACATGGCCGGCGCAGATGTTCCCGAAGTTGCCCGATGGCACGGTGAAGCTCACCTGTTCGGTGTTGGACTTTGTGGCTTGGAAGTAGCCGGCGAAGTAGTACACCGCCTGTGCCAAGAGCCGTGCCCAATTGATCGAGTTGACCGTGCCGATCTTGTACTTGCGCTTGAAGTCGAGGTCGTTGGACACCGCCTTGACGATGTCCTGGCAATCGTCGAACACGCCCTCGATCGCCAGGTTGTGGATGTTGGCGTCCTGCAGGCTGAACATTTGGGCCTGCTGGAACGGGCTCATGCGGCCATGCGGCGATGTCATGAAGACGCGCACACCCTTCTTGCCCTTCATCGCGTATTCAGCAGCGCTGCCGGTGTCGCCGGAGGTGGCGCCCAGGATGTTCAGCTCCTCGCCGCGTCGGCCCAGCTCGTACTCGAACAGGTTGCCCAGGAGCTGCATCGCCATATCCTTGAAGGCCAGCGTGGGGCCGTTGGAAAGGGCTTGGAGGTACACACCCTCTTCCAGCTTCTTGAGCGGAACTATCTCCTTCGTGCCGAAGACTTCCTCTGCGTAGGTCTTGCGGCAGATTGCGCGCAGGTCCTCCGCCGGGATGTCGTCGATATAGAGCGAGAGGACTTCAAAGGCCAGGTCCGCATACGGCAGGTCGCGCCACCTTGAAAGCTGCTCGGGAGTAACCTGCGGGTATTGCTCCGGCAGATACAAGCCGCCATCGGGCGCAAGGCCCTCCAGCAGGATTTCGCAGAAGTGCTTGCGGTCGGGATGGCCGCGGGTGGACAAGTACAGCATCGTAGATTTCATTTCTTGGCGAAGGTTGCGTTCAACGCAGGGCCATCTGCGCGACGGCTGCGAACCAGCGCACGCCGCACGCCAGAACGTCGTCGTTGAAGTCGTAGGAAGGGTGATGCAGTGGGGCCTTGTGGTCTTCGCTTCGTTGCCCGAGCCAAAGGTAAGCCCCAGGGCGCTGCTGGAGCATGAATGCGAAGTCTTCTGACGTGAAAGCCGGCGCCGCGGCCACTTGTACTTCCAGGCCGGCGTTGCGCGCTGCCTCGAGTGCGAGCTGCGCATGCGCAGGGCTGTTGATCGTCGCAGGGTAGTAGCGCGTGTACTCGACCTCGATCGTGGTGCCGCTTCCGCTTGCGACACCCGCCGCAACGTCGCGGATCGCCTGCTCGATCGCGTTCTGCACGGCGGGGTCGAAGCTGCGCACGGTGCCGGTCAACTCCACGGCCGCCGGCAGGACGTTGTGCGATTGGCCACCGCTGATGCGCGTCACCGACAAAACAGCGTTCTGCGTGGGAGGGATCCGCCGCGACACGATGGTATGCATCTGCGCGACGAACTGGCTCGCGGCAAGCACCGCGTCCGGTGTCAGATCGGGTTGTGCTGCGTGGCCGCCCCGCCCGCGCACGACGATGTCGAAGCGATCCGCCGCGGCCATGATCGGTCCCGGCCTTGTGGCGGCCGTGCCCGCGGGCAGGTCGGGCCAGTTGTGCAGAGCGAACACGGATTCGCACCCAAAGCGCTCGAACAGGCCGTCGCGCACCATCTCGCGTGCCCCTGCCCGCCCCTCTTCGGCGGGCTGGAAGATGAAGGCAATGCTTCCATCGAAGCTGCCGGCCCGCGTCAACTGCCGAGCCGCCCCCAGCAGCATGGCTGTATGGCCATCGTGACCGCAGCCGTGGTGGACACCGGGGTGGCGGCTGACGTAGATACGCTCGGCGTCCTCCCGCATCGGAAGCGCGTCCATGTCTGCGCGCAAGCCCACCATGCGCGTCGAATTGCCCCTGCGCAGAACGCCGACCACGCCGGTTCCGCCGATGCCCTCGTGCACCTCAAGGCCGCATTCGCGCAGCGCAGCAGCGACCACGCCGGAAGTGCGACGCTCCTCGAATGCCAGCTCGGGGTGCGCATGCAGGTCGCGCCGCAGCGCGACCAGGGCCGGCAGCAAGTCTTCGATGTCTTTGTTCATGGTCTCAATACCCCCGCGAACGATCGACCAGCCCGATCAGCGGTGTGCCCGCCTGGTGGCGGCGGATGTTGTCGAGCACCTGTTCCACGGCCGACTCCGGCTGCGTCATGCTCGCGATGTGCGGTGTGAGCAGGATCTTCGGGTGCACCCAGAAAGGGTGATCCGCCGTCAGCGGCTCTGGATCGGTGACATCGACAACCGCGCCCGACAGCCAGCCTGTCTCGAGCGCATCGAGCAGCGCTTGGTGGTCGAGGTGCGCCCCGCGGCCGACATGCACCAGCGATGCGCCGCGCGGCAGATGCTGAAACAGGGTCGAGTCGAGGATGCCGCGCGTCTCCTGGGTAAGGGGCAGCAGACACACGAGGATGTCGGTGCTGGCCAGCATCGCAGGCAGCTCCGCCTGCCCTGCGTAGCACGCGACACCTTCAATCTCGCGGCGCGTCCGGCTCCAGCCGGCGACCTGGAAGCCGAGCGTGCGCAACTGGTCCAACACAGCGCATCCGAGCACGCCCAGGCCGAGGACGCTCACACGCCGCTTCGATGCGGGAAAGACGCGGTGCGCCGCCCAGCGGGCCTCGCGCTGCTGCTGGATGTAGGTTGGCAGGTCCCGGTGAAGCGCTAGCACGGCCATCGTGGCGTACTCCACCATGCCCGCGACAATGCCAGGTTCCGCCATGCGCACCAACGGCAATTCCGGCGGGAGTGCGGCGAGGTCGAACTGGTCGATTCCGGCGCCCGTCGAAAAGAACAGTTCCAGGTTGGGGAACTGCCGCTCAATGTGCTGCGGCGGCACCCATGCGGCAAGATAGCGCACGTCGCCCGCCGTTCCGGTTTCGGGCCAGATGTGAAACGGAATGTCGGGCGCCTTGGTGGCGAACAGGCGCGACCACTCCGCCCCGCGCACGGGGTCGGCCTTGTATACGAAAGACATGCCGCTTACTGGTAGACGACCCAGATCTTCCGCGTGGTCTCGATGCAGCGCCACACGCCTGTGAAGTCGGGCTTCATCACGAACGCGTCACCTGCCTGTACCCGCACCGGCGGCTTTCCGTCCTCGGTCACTTCCGAGACGCCCGAGAGGATGTGGCAGAACTCCATGGTGCCGCCCTTGATGGACCGGAAGGTGCCGGGCGTCGTCTCCCAGACGCCGGCGCGCACCTTTCCATCGGAGGACTGATCGACGTCCCAATTCTTGAATTTCGCGTCTCCGTCGATGACGCGTTCCGGCAGCGGACCGCCTTCGCGCGCGGTGCCCAGATCGTCATATTTGAAGAAGGTGAGATTGCTCATGAGAAATGGTCCTTAGTTGAATAGAGAAAAGTGAATGGGGTCAGGCCGCAGCCGAGAAGTCGTTAGATGGCACCGACGGTGACCTTGGAGCCGTCACCGAAGCGCGAGAAGCGGAACGGCGTGGGATCTACCGCTGGCCGCTCGCCGGTGACCAGGCTCGCGGCAAGGTGCCCCGCGCCAGGACCGGTGCCGAAACCATGGCCGCTGAACCCAGCGGCGAGCACGAAGCCCTTGATCTGATCGACGGGCGAAATGACCGGCACGGCGTCGGGGGTGCTATCGATGTACGCGCCCCATGCGTCCCACACCTTTACTTCCTTCAACGCGGGATAGAGGCGCTTCACGCAGTCGAGCAGGTGGCGGATCGCCCCTTGGTCGGGCGCCGGATCGAGAACGCGGATTTGCTCGAACGGCGACTCCTCGTCGAAGTCCCAGCTCCCGAGCGCTTCAGGCCCGCGAAAAAACGAACGCCCGATGCCGAATTCCACCGCCCTGATCCGCTTCATGAACATCGGCATGAACTCGCGTGCGTACCGCAGTGCCTGGGGAGTGAACTCGAGCGTCCCCCGGCCGCTGATCGCCACGATGTAGCCGCCATCGAGGCGGCGCGTCAGCGTGCATTCCGGTGTCGACAGCGCCGGCGGCAAGCCTTCGATGGGATCGGTTCGCAGGACGGATGCGCGCACGCTCGCCTGCGGGAAGGAAATGCCGTGCCGGCGGCAGAACGCGGACGCCCAGGCACCGCCGGAACACACGACGGCGTCGGTTTGGATCACACCTCGTTCGGTGATCACGCCACTGACCGCGCCGTTGGTGATGTCGAGACCACGGGCTGCACAGTCCTGATGGATCGTGGCACCCAAAGCCTGTGCCCCTTGCGCGATCACCGGAGCAGAGAGCGAAGGATCTGCCGTGCCGTCGTCCATCGAGTGCACGCCGCCCAGCCACTTCCGGGTGCCGCTACCTTTCATGACGCTCGCAGCCTCCGAAGCACTGAGCATGCGGGTACGAACGCCGAAAGGTCGCCCATGCTTCCTGCCCCACTCTTCCCAGGTAGCGATTTGCTTCGCATTGTCTGATGCGTAGTACAGGCCGCAGCGACGGAAACCGAGGTCACGACCGATATCGCGCTTCATCTCCTCCCAGAGGCGAAGTGCCAGCGCTGAGAGAGGCAGTTCGCGCGCGTCGCGATTCTGCTGGCGGCACCAGCCCCAGTTGCGGCTGGACTGCTCCGCCCCGATGTAGCCCTTTTCGAGAAGCGCTACGGAGAGGCCGCGCTTGGCCAGGAAATAGGCCGTGGAAACGCCGACGATGCCACCGCCGATCACCACGGCATCGGCTCGGTCGGGCAGCTTGTCATCGCTGCGGATGCGAAGAATGGATGGAGACATGAGCTTGCGTTAGATGTCGTCGCGGATGCATGCGGTGGCGTGATTCCGGTCCACGAACCTGAGTTCGGGCAATCCGTTCGCGCACGCGGGTTGGGCGTGCGGGCAGCGCGTGCGGAACGCGCAGCCCGACGGGGGCGCCAGTGGGCTCGGAATGTCGCCCTTGAGCAGTTCGCGCGCGCGCCGCTGCCGCGGATCGATGTTCGGCACGGCCGCCATCAGGGCGCGTGTGTAGGGATGGCGCGGGTTGTTCAACAACGAGTCGGCGTCGGCGATCTCCACCAGACGGCCGAGATACATCACAGCGATGCGGTCCGAGATATGGCCCACGACTGCTAGGTCATGGCTGATGAACAGCATCGTGAGGCCGAGCCGCTGCTTGAGCTCCAGCAGCAGGTTGATCACCTGCGCCTGCACGGACACGTCGAGGGAAGACACCGGTTCGTCGGCCACCAGCAGTTGCGGTTGCGTCATGAGCGCACGGGCAATGCCAATGCGCTGGCGCTGGCCGCCGGAGAACTCGTGCGGATAGCGCGAACGGTGCGCCGGGTTCAGCCCGACCGTCTTCAGAACGGCATCGATCCGATCCCGCCGCTCCTGCACAGTGATCTTGGGCATGTGGATTTCCAGCGGCGCCGAGAGCAGTTGCTCGACCGTGTGCTTCGGGTTCAGGGACGAGTACGGGTCCTGGAACACCATCTGCATGGCACGCCGCAGCGGCCGCATCTGGCGCCGCGTGAGGCCCACCAGGGGCTTGCCGTCGAAGTGCACCTGCCCTGCCGTTGGCGCGTCCAGGTTCAGGATGGCGCGGCCGATCGTGCTTTTGCCCGAGCCGCTTTCGCCCACCAGGCTCAGCACCTCGCCTCGGCGAATCTCGAAACTGACGCCGTCGACGGCCTTCACGTTCTGCGCTGGCTTGCCAAGCCAGCCGCCACCTAGCGGGTACCACTTGCGCAAGCCCTCGACTTGCATCAGGACGGGATGAGATTGTTGTTGCTGCTGCATTACGCGGCTCCTTCAAGTTCCGTCCAACGGACGCACCGCACCAGATGACCCGGCTCCGCGTGCTCCAGGCCCGGCACTGCGGCATCGCAGCGACCCGGCTCGAAATGGCTGCAGCGCGGCCCGAAGGTGCAGCCGGGCGGGTGCGCGGCCGGATCGGGCACGTTGCCCGGAATCGCGAACAGCGGTGTTTTGCGGGCAAGATTCGAATGCAGTCGCGGCACCGAGTGGATCAGGCCTCGGCTATAGGGATGCCGCGGCTGCGTGAACAGCTCAACGACATCGGCCTGCTCGACGATCCGGCCCGCATACATCACCATCACGCGATCGGCAATCTCCGCCACCGTGCCAAGGTTGTGCGTGATGTAGATCATCGCCATCCGAGTCTGCGACTGCAGCTTCTGCAGCAGTTCGAGGATCTGCGCCTGAATGGTCACATCCAGCGCGGTGGTGGGCTCGTCCGCGATCAACAGCGAAGGTTCGCACGCAATCGCCATAGCGATCATCACGCGCTGCCGCATGCCACCGGACAGCTCGTGCGGATAGTTCGCGAGGCGGCGCTTCGGATCCGAAATGCCAACCTGGTTCAAGAGTTCGGCAGCGCGGTCCATGGCAGCACGCGTGCTCATACCGAGGTGGATTCGCAAGCTCTCGCAGATCTGAGCGCCGACGGTGTGCACCGGGTTCAGCGACGTCATCGGCTCCTGGAAGATCACCGAGGCGGCGCCTCCTCGCACCCGGCGCATCACGCGCTCGGGGGTTCCAACCAGCTCGTACGTCTTGCCATCGCGCGCCGCAAGCCGCGCCGACCCGCTGATCGTGCAGTACGGCGCGGGCGGCGTGAGGCCGAGCAGCCCCAGGCAGGTAACGCTCTTACCGGAACTGGTTTCCCCCACCAGCGCCAGTGTCTCGCCGCGGCGCACCGAGAAGCTGACGTCGCGCACAGCATGCACGATTCCAGCCCCTGTGCGGAATGCGACGTTCAGATCTCGCACGTCCAGGATCTTCTCCCCTTGGACGGCGGCTTCGTCATGCTGGGCGGGAATCGGTTCAAAACGGTTCATATCAAGCATTTCATCGATCCAGTTTCGCGTCCAGCGCGTCGCGCAGGCCGTCACCAATGAAGTTGAAGCTCGTGACGGTCAGCGTGATGGCCAGCCCCGGCACGATTGCGAGCCATGGCGCGTTGGTCAGATAGCTCTGCGCGTTCTCCAGCATGTTTCCCCAGCTCGGCGTCGGCGGCTGGATGCCGAAGCCAAGGAAGCTGATGTACGACTCCGCCAGTATGGCGTGCGCGATATTCAGCGTTGCAGCCACCACGATGGGCGCGACGGCGTTGGGCAGCAGCTCGCGGAACATGATGCGGCTGTCGCTGGCGCCGAGCGATTCCGCGGCGAGCGCGAAATCTCGTTCGCGGAGCGACCGGATCTGCCCTTCCACGACGCGCGCCACCTCCATCCAGCTTGCGAGGGCGATCAGCACCACGATGGAGGTGACCGATGGCTCGATGAGGGCCGCGACGGCCAGCAGCAGAAAGATGGTCGGGAAGCAGAGCATGGCATCCACGAATCGCATGAGCATGGCACCGATCGCGCCGCGGTAGAAGCCCGCCACCAGACCGACCAAAACGCCCACCACAACGGACAGTGCGGTGGCCGCGAAGCCGATTGACAGGGAGATACGGCCGGCATACATCAGGCGAGCCAAGACGTCGCGGCCCAGCGGATCGGTTCCGAACACGTGCGGGCCCGCGAACGGCTCCGTCAACCTCGCGCGGATGTCGGTGTCGGTGTCGTTGAACGGGATCAGCCAGGGGCCCACGAAGCTGAAGAGCGTCATGAACAGCACGACGCCTACGCCCAGGAGCGCCACCCGGTGGCGCAGGAAGCGCCTCAGGGCTGGATAGCGCTCGGCGAGCGTCCGGCGCGGCGGGACTATCGATACGGTCTGAACGGCGCTCATTTCGACGCTCCTTTGATGCGTGGGTCTGCGACGGAGTACAGAAGGTCCGCGAGCAGGCTACCCAGCAGCACCATGCACGCCGTGAACATCAGCATCCCCATCACCACGGGGTAGTCCCGATTGCTGACACTGTCGAGGAACAGCCGGCCCATTCCCGGCCAGGTGAACACGGTTTCCGTGACCAGCGCGCCGCTCAGCAGCGTGGACACATGCAGGCCGGTGATCGTGATCATGGGCAGTAGCGCATTGCGCAGCGCGTGGTGCAGCAAGATCCGCATGGCAGGCACGCCTTTAGACTTGGCGGTACGGATGTAGTCCTGGTTGATGACATCGAGCATCGACGAGCGCATGTAGCGGCTCCAGACCGCAGTGGAGACGAGCGCCAACACGATGCACGGCGCCACCAGGTGGCTCAGCCGGTCAACGAAGGAGCCGTCTCCGATGTTTTCGCGGTTACCTGCCGGCAGCCAACCCAGGTTCACGGAGAACACATAGATGACCGCCAGCCCGAACCAGAATGTGGGAATCGACAGGGCGACCATCGCCCCAACCGTGGCCAGGTGGTCAAAGAACGAATAGCGCCGCACAGCACCCAGGATGCCGATCATGCCGCCGATGAACATGGCGAGCAGCGTCGAGGCGACCATGAGCTCGAGCGTGGGCCCGATGTGCATGCCGATCTTCGTCAGCACCGGCAACTGGTCGCGGTACGAGACGCCCCAGTCGCCGGTGGCGAGGCTCCCGGCCCAGTCGAGGTACTGGATCGGCACGGGTCGGTTCAGTCCATACTGGGCCATCAGCCGGTCGACGTCTTCCTGGCCCAGATCACCGGTGGCCACGAACTGGGCTAGCGGCCCCCCGGGCGCGAGATGCAGGATCGCGAAGGCGATCATCGAGACTAGCGCCAGCAGCAGCAGTGACTGCAGCAAGCGGCGCAGTAGGTAGCGTCCCATGATCAGGCCGTCCAGCGCCAGTTGGCAGCGTTCCAGCTGTTCGCCAGCACGTTCACGTTGGCGGCGTAGCCGTCCAGGCCGGCCTTCGTTCCCTCGACCTCCACCGCGTTGAACAGCGGCAGGAATGGCAGGTCATCCATGATCAGCTCCTGGACTTTGGCGTAGATCTCCTTGCGCTTGCCAAGGTTGTATTCCTGGCGGCCCCGGGCGAGCAGCGCATCCACTCCGGCGCTCTTGTACTGGCTCACGTTCGAACCCGACTTGGTCTCCTTCGGGATGGCGCCGGAGCCGAAGCGGTGCGTGACATCCGGGTCGGAGGCGATCGTGTAGGTCACCGCAGTCATCAGGCTGTCGAACTCGGAGTTCCTCCAGAAGTCGGCCCACAGCACCGCCGCCACCAGGTTCTTGATCAGCATCTCGACGCCGATCTTCTTGAAGTCGTCGGCGATGAGCTGTTGCGTCTGCGCGCGCAACTGGTTGCCCGTGACCGTCGAATTCGTGAAGGACAGTCGCACGCCGTTTCTTGCACGAATGCCGTCCGTACCCCGCACCCAGCCGGCTTGGTCCAGCATCGCGGCGGCCTTTTTCGGGTCGTACTCGGGTTTGGGCAGGTTCGGGTTGAAAGCCCAGTGCTTGGGGGTCAGGAGGCTGTTCGCCGGCTTGGGCAAGCCGTAGTAGACGAGGTCACAGATCGACTGCCGGTCGATTGCAATGTTCAGCGCCTTGCGTACCGCCTTGTCCGCGAGGACCGGGTGTGCAAGGTTGAGCGTCAGGTTCTCCACCGCGGCGCGGGGCGCGGCGTAGACGCGGCGGCCGCGCAGCGCAGTCGCTTCCTTGTAGAAGTTGGCAGGAATGCCCTGCAGGCCGACGAAGTCAATCTCCCCGGTCTTGAACTGCGTGTACATCGCGTTCAGGTCCGGCACGTACTTGAAGATGAGCCGGTTCAGGGACGGAGCTTTGCCGAAGTATTCCAAGTTGGCTTCGAGGATCACGTGGTCGCCAGTCTTGCGGCTGACGAACCGATACGGCCCCGTGCCGACGGGCGCGGCGGCGAACTGCGTCGAGTTTGGGTCGGGGTCCTTCGAAAGAATGTGCGCGGGCACGATGAAGGTCCAGCTCAGCGCGGAAGTCATCGGCGCGAATGGCTCCTTGAGCTTCCACGTGATCACATGGTCACCCTCGACGCCCACGGAGGCAATGTTGTCGAAGGCGGTACGGTTACGGGCGCGGAAGGCCGGGTTCTTCATCAGGCCGATCGAATACTTGACGTCCTCCGACGTCATCGGCTTGCCGTCATGCCACTTCACATCGCGCCGCAACTCAACACGCCAGTTCAGCCCGTCGGCCGAGATGCCGCCGTTCTCGACAGTCGGAGCCGCCTTCGCCAGCATGGGCACGATCGCCCCCTCCGCGTCGAGCATCCACAGCGGACTGAAGAGGTTCCACCAGACGCCCTGGTCCACCTCGTTGGCGGTCATCAGCGGATGCAGGACGGTCACCTCCTGCGAGAACCCGAGGATGGCCTGGCCCGTCGGCTTGGTGGCCGGCGCGGCAGCGTCAGCACTCGCCGCCAGACCCAGGGAACCCAGGGCAAAGGTAGCTGCGCCTGCAAATACGGCGTCGCGCCGTGTCAGTTTGCCCATGGGGGCATCGCCCATCTTGTTCGTCCGCTTCATGTCGCCACCTTTCAGTTCGCTGCTGTGATCATTCATGGTTGTCTCCTGTTTAGGGTTTAGAAATCAGCGACCTTGCCCCACGCGATGCCGCTGAATCGGCCGGGCCGAAACGGTGCCGGATCCACGATCGGTTCTGCGCCGGTCGCCAGGTCCGCGATGAGGTGGCCCGCGCCGGGGCCGATGCCAAAGCCGTGCCCGGAAAAGCCTGCGGCAAGAATGAAGCCCGGCAGACCCGGCACTTCGCCGATGCCGGGAACACCGTCCGGCGTGCTGTCGACGAAGCCGGCCCAAGCGTGCGTGATCTTTGCCCCGCGAAGCTGGGGCAGCAGCTCGACGGCGCGGCGGTGGGTTTCATTGATCGTGGTCAAACAGGGCTTCGGATCGAGGATGCGCACCTGCTCCATGGGCGTCGGGGCATCGAGCCGCCACCGCTTCAGCGTTTCGTGGCCACCCCGAATGCCTTGCAGGCCTCCCGGCAGAAGGCTGCGCCAGCGCTTGGCGAACATGGGCACGAACTGCGGAGCGAAGCGCAGGAACTGCCCTGTCGGATCCACACGCGCACGGCCGCTGATGGCCAGTGCGTAACGTCCGTCGTTGCGGCGCGTGGCGGACACACCCGCCATCACCAGGGCATCCGGCAGGCGATGCTCCACAGGGGACACGCTCAGGATGGATTGGCGGATCGAGGCTTGTGGAAAACGGACGCCCAGCTGCCGGCAGAACGAGGAGGCCCAGGCGCCACCCGCCATCACGACCGTCCGGGTCTTGATGACGCCGGCTTCCGTGATGACGCCGCTGACCCGTCCGCCTTCCGTCTCGATGCCACGCGCGGCACAATTCTGGTGGACGCTGCCCCCGAGCTTGATAAGCGCAGCGGCCACGGCCGGCGCAGCCTTGGCAGGATCAGCCGTGCCGTCGCTGGGCGAAAAGACGCCGCCTTTCCAGGCGCGGCCGGTTGCCTGTCCGCGCTCGGCGGCCTCGCGGCTGCTCAGCATGTGGCTCGTGATGCCGGCAGTCTTCGCAAAATCGCGCCAGCTGGCCCAGCCGGACAATTCAGCCTCGTTGTTACTGAGAAACAAGAGCCCGCAGCGGCGAAAGCCTGTGTCTTCGCCGCTCTCGGCGGCAAACTGTTCCCACAGGTCGAGGCTCTTGCTCGCCAAGGGTAATTCGCGGGCGTCGCGGTTCTGCCGCCGGCACCAGCCCCAATTGCGGCTCGACTGCTCTGCGCCGATGCTGCCCTTTTCCACCAACGCGACCGACACGCCGCGCTGGGCCAGGTAGTAGGCAGCAAAGACACCGACGATGCCGCCCCCGATCACGACGACATCGGCCGAGGCCGGCGGCGTCGGGGAAGTCTGGATTTGGATCAGCGGAGGGGACATGATGAATCTGTTCGCCCGCTCAAGCCTGGACGGCCTGGACTACGAAGAACTTCGCCACGCGCTCGCTGCTTTCCCATCCGACCGCCGCGCCCTGAGGCACGAAGAGCGCATCGCCCGTGCCCATCGACAGCACGCTGCCATCGGGGGCCGCGAAGCGCACGCTACCGGCCACGAGATGCATGAACTCATTCTGGCGATGCGGGCGAACGATCCGGTGGTAGGGCGTCGAATCCCAGGTGCCTGCGCTGTAACCCGCGCCGTCGTCGGTGAAGACGTTGTCGCTGCGGCACTCCGGGGCCGGACCCAGGAGCACCTCCGCCGGTAGCGAACGGGACGGCTTGAAGTCGGCGTCGGCGCGCAGGGGGAGGAGACCGCTCTTGGTCGGCTTGTCGCAAGCGGCCGCGCAGAACGAAAACCGCACGTGGGATCCGGCCTGGATACGAAGCGCGGTGCCGCAGCCGATCACAGCACCTGTTTGCGGACCGAGCACCAGCGGAGCGGAGCCGGCCGCTGTCAGCGTCAACTCGCCTTCCGACACGACGATGGTTTCGATGTGGGGGAAGCTCGCGACATCCAGCTCGCCGATGAAGCTGGTACGGCCCGCGATCATCGAGTCGGGCCCTTCCCAGGCGATCTCGCGATACTGCGCAAAAGGATCGTCCTTGCCGAACGCCGCCTTGCGGAAAGAGGTTGAAACGGGTGCGCCGTCGGCGCGATGCAGCACGAGGGCCACGGTCATGATTGCTCCTGCGCGTTGCGCGATGATTGAACTGTCGTACTGGGGTTGTCGGCAACCTGGAAGCCAAGAATGGCTTTGGTTTCCAGGTACTCCTCGAGACCTTCGATTCCGTATTCGCGGCCATTCCCCGAGCGCTTGTAGCCACCGAAGGGGGCCTGCGGATTCCAGGCCGGATAGTTGATGTGCACCTGCCCGGAGCGGATGCGCGCCGCGACGGCGCGCGCTGCGGCAAGGTCTTTGCCTTGCACATGGGCGCCCAGGCCATAGACGGTGTCGTTGGCAATGTCCACCGCCTCGTCCACGCTGCCGTAGGGAATGATCGCGAGCACCGGCCCGAAGATCTCCTCCTGCGCGATCTGCATGCGAGGATGCACCGCGGAGAAGATGGTCGGGCGGCAGTAGAAGCCGCGGTTCAAGCCCTCCGGCCGGCCCGGGCCGCCGCACAGCAGTCGCGCGCCTTCGGCGATGCCGATGCCGATCATTTCCTGCACCCGATTGAACTGGGCGCGATTGGCCACCGGGCCGTGCGTAGTCTGCGGCGAACGCGGATCGCCCACGACGAAGTTGGCTGCCGCTTCGAACGCGAGCCGTTCAACCTCCTGCAGGCGCGCGCGGGGCACGATCATGCGCGTGGGCGCACTGCAGGATTGGCCGACGTTGCGGAAGGCGGCCGCCACGCCTGCCGATACGGCACGCGCGAGGTCCGCATCCGGCAGGATCACGTTGGGCGATTTCCCGCCGAGTTCCTGGGCCACGCGCTTGACCGTCGGGGCGGCGGCTTGGGCAACCAGCACGCCAGCCCTCGTCGAACCGGTGATCGAGATCATGTCGATGTCCGGATGCGCCGAGAGCGCGGCGCCGACCTCCGGCCCGTTGCCGTTCACCAGGTTGAACACACCCGGCGGAATGCCGGCGTCGTGCATCACTTCGGCAAAGAGCAAGGCGCTCAGGGGTGACAGCTCGCTGGGCTTCAGAACGACCGTGCATCCCGCCGCCAGGGCGGCGCCGACCTTGGCGGTGATCTGGTAGAGCGGCCAGTTCCAGGGCGTGATCAGGCCGCACACGCCGATGGCCTCGCGCATGATGGCCACGCCCCCTCCCCGATGGGTGAGGAACGGATAGCTGGCCAGATTGTCCCGAGCCACGCGGATGTGCTCCGCCGCGACCGGCACCTGTGTCGTGCGCGCAAAGCCGATGGCAGCGCCCATCTCCTGCGATATCGCCTGAGCGAACAGTTCGGCTCGCTCGAGGATCAGGGCGTGGACGCGTTCGAGAAGCTGGGCCCTGCCCTGGGTGGAACTCACGGACCAGGTAGCGAAAGCGCGCCGCGCCGCAGTCACCGCCGCTGCGACGTCTTGCGCGCTTCCCAACGCGATCTCCGCGACCGGCTCCTCGGTCGACGGGTCGATGACCGACACGCGGGCCTGTCCGTGGGGCAGTGCCCACTCGCCGTCGATGAACACGCGGTCCAGACGGCCGGCGTTCCTGAGGCGTTCGATGATGGTCGAATGGCCCATGGTCTTACCATCCATAAAAGCGGGGCCACGAACTCATCGTGCCATCGGGGGCCAGCGCTTCGTAGCGCGGGAACTGCGCGCCCGTGGCGCAGGCGTGGTTCGGCAGGATGCGCAATTGCATGCCAACTGGAAACCGCTGCGTGATCTCGCGGTCAGGCTCGCCGGCGCGTGACAGGATTCCGTGCTCCTGGTTCGCGCCGCTGAGCACATAGCCATCCAGCAGTTCGCCATCGACGCTGCAGACCTGGCCATAGCCGTAATCGTGCTTCTGGCGCTGGGTGCCGCGGTCCCGGCTCATGGCCATCCAGCCTGCATCGACGATCGCCCAACCTTTTTCCGCTTGATGGCCAACGACCGTCGTCAACACGGACAGTGCGACGTCCTGCGGCCGGCACACGGTGATGTTGGCCATCACGAGATCGAAAAGGACATACACGCCGGCCCGGACTTCCGTGACGCCGGGCAGAGCGCTCGCGGCCAAGGCGGTGGGCGTGGAACCGACACTCACCACGGGACAGGCCCAGCCTTGAGCGCGCAGGCGTTCAGCCGCGCGCACGCAGCCGGCCCGCTCCTGTTCGGCCATGGCCACATGTGCCTCGCGCGTATCGAGGTCATAGCTGGATCCGGCATGTGTCATGACCCCGCCCAGCACGCTGCCTCCTTCGAGCACGGCGTCTCCCACCTCAATCAGCAACTTTGCTTCGGGTGGGATGCCCGAGCGGTGACCGTCGCAATCGATCTCGATCCACAGCTCGAAACGGTGATCGTGCTCCTTGCCGAAGCGGCCCAATGCGAGCGCCATGTCAACGTTGTCGGTGATCAGCTTCAGGTCGCAGCCCCGCTGCCGCAATGCCAGCGCCTGGGCGAACTTGTTCGGCACAACGCCCACGGCATAAAGGATGTCGCTGAATCCGGTCGCGAAGAACTGCTCAGCCTCCTTCAGCGTCGAGACCGTAATTCCCTGCGCCCCCGCAGCCGCTTGCGCCCGGACGATCTCGACGCACTTGGTGGTCTTCACATGGGGCCGGAACTTCACGCCCAGTTCGTTCATGCGCAACTGCATGCGATCGATGTTGCGCTGCATCTGGGCGACGTCGACCAGAGCGGCAGGAGTGGTTAATTGCTCAAGAGAGGTCATGGATCGGGGAGTCAGGTAATGGGAAGTGGCGGAACGACTTGATGCCCGCAGTATCAGAACGACGATTCATGCCGTCAAATACAAGTTTTGGCGATATTCATTCACTTCGGATATGGACTATCGAGGATCGAGTTCCGCACGGCGATGCACACGGGAACGTTGCCGCTTGCCGCTCCTGTAGCGTCGCAGTCGTAACATGTATATCAATACTGAATCTATAACCAATGAACTTGTATTGGACTGCATGGATAGCTATGCCGATACTCGCAGCAGACGGGTCTTCGTCAGTGACAGATTCAGCAAAACCAACGTCGTCGGCTCGGGCAGCCGTCGGAAAGGATGACAGGCATGCCAAAGGACATTTACATCGTCGAACCGCCCGGGGCGGCGCCACCGGGTGGTCACTACAGCCACGGTGTGGGCTACGGCGATCTGCTCTTCGTTTCCGGACAACTTGGGATCCGGCCAAACGGATCGCACACAGCGGACTGCGAGTTCGAAGAGCAGGCGCGGCAGGCGCTGCGGAACGTGCTCACGGTGCTCGAAGCTGCCGGCTCGGGTCCCGAAGACCTTCTAAAGGTGACGGCCTATGTCGTCGACGTGGCCAACTGGCCGCGCCTGAACAAGGTCTATGCCGAAGCCATGGGACAGGCCCGGCCCGCGCGCGCCGTGGTTCCAGTGCCTGCGCTGCACTACGGCTATCTCATCGAAATCGACGCAGTCGCCGTGCGACGCAAGGGGAAATCCGAATGAAACTCGCCTCGATCCAAATCACACCCGATCCCGCGACGGCCGATGACGTGCGCCTGCGCCTGTTCGAGCCCGGCGACGTGCCGGCGGCGCACGCGTTGTCCAGCGCCCTGAAGTGGCCGCACCGGATCGAAGACTGGCGATTCGCGCAGTCGCTCGGCCACGGCGTGGTCGCCGAACGCGACGGGAAAGTACTGGGCACCGCGCTATCGTGGGAATATGGCGCGAACTACGCCACCATCGGCCTTGTGATCGTCGCCCCAGAGCTGCAGGGACAGCGCCTGGGCAACCGCATGATGGAGGCCTTGCTCGATCGCTTGGCCACGCGCGATGTGCTGCTGCACGCGACGGTGGCAGGGCGCGGCCTGTATGAACGCCTGGGATTTGTCGCCACTGGTGAGATCGAGCAGCATCGGGGCGTGCTTGCGAGCTTGCCGGCGCTGGCGGGACGCGAGGGCGACCGCCTGCGGCCGCTAGCAGCTGCAGACGTCGAATCCCTGATCGCGATAGACGCCCGCGGTGCTGGCATGCATCGCGGGGAGCTGCTCCGCCGGTTGTTCGCCGAGGAGAAGACCTTTGTTCTTGAGCGCGGCGGCCAGACCGCCGGCTTCGCCGTGCTCCGCCGCTTCGGCCACGGCCATGCCGTCGGGCCGGTGGCGGCGCCCGATCTCGATGCCGCGCGCCTGCTGATCGCCGATTGCTGCCGCCACGCCGAGGGATTCCTGCGCCTCGACGTGGACGCCACCAGCGGCTTGCCGCAATGGCTGGAGAGCCTGGGGCTGCTGCGCTCGGGCGGTGTGACCATCATGGTCCGCGGCCGCGTACCGGAACGCGGGCATGCTCACGGTGGCTGGGCACTGGTCAGCCAGGCGATCGGCTGACCTTCTTGAAAGCGGTGTTTTCGGGGCCGCCCACCACGATGCGCACGGCCTCGAGGAAGTCCGCCACGAGCGCTTGAGCCGGTTGCTGGCGCGCACGCACCACGTGGCAATCGAAGTAGATCGCCGGGTCGAATGCCAGCGCATGCACGCCCGTGAGCGCAAGCTCGCTGAGCACCGCCGGATTCACAATGCTGACTCCCAGGCCTCGCGCCACCATGGCGCAGATCGTCGTGCCCAGCGAAGTCTCGATCTCCAGGCTTCGCACCTCAGGCTCGAAGACGCGGTCTATGGCCGCGCGCGCCACATCGGGAGGCGATAGCGAGATGAACGACTCGCCGGCCAGGTCCGAAGGAACGACCTTGCGCTTGCGGGCCAGGCGATGCCCCCGCGGCACGATGCACACGGCGCGCTCCGAATGCACGAGCGCGGTGTCGACCTCTTGCGGCAGCGCGATGTAAGCAGCCAGGCCGAGCTCGTAATACCCGGACGACACCCACTTGCAGATAGTCGCGGAGTCGGCGGTATGGACCACAACCGGCACGCGCGGGCGCAGTCCGCGGAAGACCTGCAGGATGCGCGGCACCGGGCTGATGCCGAGGCCGGGCGTTACGGCGATCCGCAAGCCTTCGACCCCCAACGTGCGGATGCGGTCCGCTGCGTCGCCGATTGATTGCAGGCCCACGTACACGCGATCCACCTCCTTCAGCAGCGCATGCGCTTCAGGCGTGGGGACCACGCGCTGCCCGACACGTTCGAACAGCTGGAGCTGCGTCTCGCGCTGCAGCAGCGCGATGGCGCGGCTCACGTTCGGTTGAGACGTATGCAACTGCGCGGCAGCAAGCGTCATCGAGCCTGTGTGCATTACCGCGCGGAAGCACTCGACTTGGCGGAAGTTCATATCAGTGATGTATCAAGAGTGCCAAAACTTGTATTTGACCGCATGGATCGGCGTTCCGATACTGCGGGAATCCTGTACTTCCATGTGACCGCAACAAGACTTCGCATGAATCGAATGCGCCTAATCCCTGCCTTTTTCGCCGCGGCCCACATCAACGAAGGAACCGTATGAGCACGCCTGTACGCCGCTTTGTGCGGCTCAGCGAAATCCAGCGACGCGAAATCCGAGTCTGGATCGACGGACGCCCCACAAATGCGCTCGAGGGCGACACGCTGCTCGTCGCGCTGCTCTCGAATACCGGCCATCTGCGCCATTCCGAGTTCTCGGACGGCGTGCGGTCCGGCTTCTGCCTGATGGGAGCGTGCCAAGACTGTTGGGTGCGCGACGAGCAAGGGCAGCGGCTGCGGGCCTGCAGCACGCCGGCCCACGACGGCATGCGCATCCTCACTTCTGCCCAGGAGGCCGGATGGGCCAACCTCGCATAGTCATCGTTGGCGCAGGCCCTGCCGGCGTTCGCGCTGCGCAAGCTCTGGTGGAAATGGGCATCCGACCCGTCGTGGTGGACGAGAGCCGCCGCGACGGGGGCCAGATCTACCGCCGCCAGCCAGAGGGATTCAGGCGCGCCTACACGAAGCTGTACGGTAGCGAAGCGGACAAGGCCGAAGCCCTGCACCGCAGTTTCGAGCTTCTGCGCGACCGCATCGACTGGCATGCCGAGACGCTGGCCTGGAACGTCGAGCCCAATCGGCTGCATGTGGTCCAGGCCGGCCAGGCCCAGGTACTCCCCTTCGACGCGCTCATCGTCTGCAGCGGCGCCACCGACCGGCTGATGCCAGTGCCAGGCTGGGACCTAGCCGGCTGCTATAGCATGGGCGCGGCGCAAATCTCCCTCAAGTCGCAGGCGTGCTCGATCGGCCAGCGCGTCGTGTTCATGGGAACCGGCCCCCTGCTCTACCTGGTCGCTTCCCAGTATGTGGCCGCCGGCGCGCAAGTGGAGGCGGTTCTCGACACTTCTGCCTCGTCGCTGCGCGTGCGCGCACTACCCCGGCTCGCCGCCCGGCCCGCAGTCTTGCTGAACGGCTTGAAGCTCGTTGCGTCCCTGCGGTTGGCGGGTGTGCGCTTGATGACAGGGGTCAAACCCGTGGAGATCACCGGCTCGCCCCGAGGTGGCGTGACCGGCATCCGCGTGTGCGATGGGCGCGGACGGGAACACGTCTTCAAATGCGATGCTGTGGCCCTGGGCTACCACCTTCGGTCCGAGGCTCAGATCGCCGACATCGCCAAGTGCGAATTCCACTTCGACGCAGGATCGCGCCAATGGCTGCCGCGCATCGATGAGGATGGTCGCAGCAGTGTCCGTGGGATCTACTTGGCGGGCGACGGCGTGCGCTTGGCTGGGGCAGACGGCGCGGAGGCCTCTGGGCGCTTGGCCGCACTGGCGTGCATGACGGACCTAAACATGTCTTGCAGCCAACCGGAGGTTGCCGAACTGCGCGCCAAGCTGCGGACCATGGAGCGCTTTCGCCAAGGCCTGTTGCAGGCGTTTCCATGGCCGCATGAAGCAGCGGCCGAACTGCCGGACAGCGCCGTTGTCTGCCGATGCGAAGTTGTCACAGCGGGTGAACTGCGCACGACCGTGAGCGATCTCGGCGGGTGCGAGATCAACCGCGCGAAGGCCCTGTGCCGGGTCGGGATGGGACGTTGCCAAGGCCGCTACTGCGGACACGCAGCCGCCGAGATCGTGGCGCATGCCGCCAAGATTCCGGTGGAGCAAGTCGGCCGCATCCGCGGCCAAGGCCCAGTCAAGCCCTTCCCCATATCGGCGATCACTGTCCGAGGTGCCCAATGAGCAACAAGCAACTGGCCGCCGACGTCGTGATCGTCGGGGGGGGCATCGTAGGCGCGGCTAGCGCCTTCTTTCTGCGCAAGCGCGGCCTCTCGGTGGTGCTGATGGAACGCGGCCTGGTGGGCCAGCAGGCGAGCGGCGTGAGCTTCGCCAACGTGCGACGGCAAGGCCGATACCTGCCGCAGCTGCCGCTGGCGCACCGCTCGCGCGACATCTGGGGGCGCCTGCCGGAGTTGATCGGGCACGATGCGGAGTTCATCGTGACCGGCCACATCCGGGTGGTGTACGACGAGAAGAGCGTTGCCACCATCGAGAAGTACGCGGGAGACGCGCGGCCCTGGGGACTCGACCTGGAGATCCTGAGCCAGGCCGCAATTCGCAAGCGCTTTCCGTTCCTGGGCCCGGACGTGATTGCCGGCTCATTCTCGCCGAACGACGGCCATGCCAATCCGCGCTTGGCCGCTCCAGCGTTCGGCCGAGCGGCCCTCAAGGCCGGCGCCACGGTACTGGAGAACTGCGAGGTTGTGGACATTCACAAGGACGCTCTCGACTTCCGCGTGACGGCAAAGGACGGCACAACGGTGACGGCCCCCGTCGCGCTAATTTGCGCAGGTGCCTGGGCCGGCAAGCTGAGCTCGGCCTTTGGGGAGCCGGTCCCCATGGAGACGCATGGCCCAATCATGGGCGTAACCGAACCCGTGCCGTATGGCATCGTGCCAGTGGTCGGCGTCACGAGCTCGAATCCCGCCGAGATCATGTACTTCCGCCAAGTCAAGCGAGGCAACATCGTGTTCGGCGGAAGCATGCGCGGCAAGGCGTATCTTGACGAGCGCCGTGCGCACCCCCTGCCTGGCTTCACACTGCAGCAGTTGCCTCACCTGCGGCGCATCGCGCCGGCCTTGACGAATGTCCACGTTCTGCGGACTTGGAGCGGAGTCGAAGGCTACTTCGCCGACGACCTGCCGGTCATTGGCCCCAGCAAGCGTGTGAGTGGCCTCTATTACGCCTTTGGCTTCTGCGGCCACGGTTTCCAGACGGGCCCTGGCGTCGGCGACGTGATGGCCGAACTCATCGCCCAAGGTTCGACCACCATCGACCTGAAACCCTACAGCATCCACCGCTTCGCAACCACCAGCGCGGCACCCCGGGCGGAACTCGCCGGCGCCTGACAGGGGAAGAAGAGATCAATGTCGATGTCGCATGTCGATCGCGATCTCCGGCCAGATTCGGGATGGAGCCAGGAACTTGTCAGCAACAAGTGGCCCCGGGTCTTCAAAGACATATCAAAACACTAAGAATGAGAACTTGCATCCCAGTCATAGGAACTCTCGCCCCAGTCTTTGCCAGAATTGGCACAGTGCACACCGCACGTTCCAATAGGATTGCCCGTTCTTGTGCCATGGCGGGGTTAGCGGTGAGCGCCCTGGTCGCGGTCGCTTGCGCGCAGGCACAGGTGAAAGACTATCCGAATCGCCCTATCAGGTTGATCGTGGGCTTTCCTCCGGGTGGAAGCTCCGACGCAATGGCGCGAATGCTCGGAGCCGCCCTCAGCGAAAATCTCGGGCAGCCAGTGGTGGTGGACAACAAGCCGGGGGCCAACACGATAGTCGCCACCCAGATTGCACGGAGCCAGCCGGCAGACGGCTACACCCTTCTGTCTGCGTCGTCCTCATTCGCCATCAACCCGGCACTCAAACAGCAAAACTACGATATCAAAAAGGATTTCACGCCGGTGGCGCTTTTGGGCATCACACCGTTGTTGCTGGTCACGCCGAACGAAGTGCCGGCGAAATCGGTCATGGAACTGATCGCCTTGGCCAAGGCGCAACCGCACAAATTGGCCTACGCCAGCTATGGCACTGGCAGCGCCGGGCATCTGGCCTCAGAACTGCTGCTTTCGATGGCTGGCGTGAGCATGGTTCACGTGCCATACAAGGGCGGCGCGGCAGGGCTGGTGGACGTGATGGGTGGGCGCGTGACGATGATGATGTCCACCGTTGCCTCCGCGCTGACTTTGGTCAAAGAGGAAAAAATACGAGCCCTCGCGGTTACTAGAAAGGTGAGGGCTTCTGCCTTGCCCGGCGTCCCGACGATTGCCGAATCCGGTGTGCCAGATTTCGAACTGGTGGGCTGGGAAGCGATCCAGGCGCCGGCGGGAACACCGCCACCGATCGTGGCCCGTCTTAACAAGGCAATCCGCGAGGCGCTCGCTACACCGGAGTTGCGTGAGAAGATGTTGAAGCTCGGCATCGAGGCTGAGTCGATGATGACGCCAGCCGAGGTGGCAACGTTCATTCGCAACGAAGCAGAAAAGTTTGAAAAGATCGTTCGCGAGAGCGGAATCAAGGACGAATAATGTCCACCGCGAGGCGGTTTTCCTCGTGCGGCGCGGCCGTCGATGGCAGTCTGCGCGGCCGGCCGCGTGGCTTCGAAGCCCTTCAGCGGAAGGTTCCAGAATCACGGGGCATATAACAGGGGTCGCATTCGCGTTGCGCGACCGCCTATCGAGATTGGTCACTGTGCGGGGGTACATTTCCCAGGCTGGGCAGATGGCGCGGTTGTGGTTGCTAGCAAGACTTCACATCCCTCGCTCAACGCCAACGCACAGTGCTCGACACCATGCGGTACGACAATGAACTCTCCCGGTTCGACGGTCTCTTCACGGTCACGGAATTTCATAAGCAGGCGTCCCCGATGAACAAAGAACAGTTCATCGTCGCGCTGACTGAAGGACCAGCGAGAGGCTCCCTCGAACTTGGCGACCTTGATTTGCACGTTTTCGCCCTGCCCCTCGACTTGGCCGGCAAACGCACTCGACAAATTCTTTTTGGGAATGTTCGAAAGGTGCTTGTTCAGGGCAGCGACGTCGCGAATGATTGCTGCGAGTTGGCTGGGCACGTCATTCCCATTGGCCGGGTATTTGCCGTCCAGTGCCGCAGTCCCAATCGTAAAACCAGCTGCACCGGCACTCTGGACGATCGCAATTCGTTCAGGGGTGGCGATCGAGCCTGCAATGTAGACGGGCTTGGAGACTGCAGCGCAGACGGCCTTCATCAACTTGGGCACGTTCTCCGCCGAACGATATGCCAGCAGGTCCAGGCCATGCACCCCATCACGCCCTGCAATCGTCTTGGCGCTTTCGACAATTTCCTCGATGGTGCCCTCAAGCACGCTCGGGTGGCCGGTAATCCGGCCAGGGAACGGGAAGTATTGGATGCCGGTGTCCTTGATGATTGGCAGCACGTCATCGACCCGCGTGCCACCCAGAAGAACATCAACGCCGATTTCGGCGGCTGCCTTTGCTGAAACAATTTCGCTTTCACGGTCCAGCGATACCACTTCCAGGTAGGAGGTTGCACCGCCGGCCTTGATCGCCGCATTGAGACCCTTCAGCTGCTCGAGCGGCAAGCCGATGTCCTTGAACCCGATGTGCCGCACGCCGAGGCCGAGCGCAGTTTGGAGTTGCTGCGACGCGTCCGGAACCGTGCGGTCGTTGCGCGTAAGCATGAAGATGAAACGTAGGCCCATGATGGTGGTTCCTTTCGAAGCTAGTTCGTCGTGGTTTGCGCAGCGACAAGGCGCTTTGCGTAGGCAAGCGCCGTTTCCAGGCTCGCGTGATCTGCAGTCCCAAGGCCCGCGATGTCGAACGCCGTGCCGTGATCCGGGCTGGTGCGCACGAACGGCAGGCCCAGCGTGATGTTCACGCCTTTTTCCAACCCGAGGTACTTCACAGGGATCAGGCCTTGATCGTGGTACTGCGCTACCACAACATCGAATCGACCAAGCCGCGCTTGCATGAAGACCGTATCGCCCGGATGAGGGCCGCTGGCATCGATGCCTTCGGCTCGGGCCGCGTCAATTGCAGGTCGGATGATCCTGACTTCCTCATCCCCGAAGAGGCCGCCTTCACCTGCGTGCGGGTTGAGACCCGCTACGGCGACACGCGGGGCCGCGAAGCCCAGAGCCTTTCCACCCTCGTGGGCAAGCCGGATGGCGGACATCTGGGCGTCGAAATCACCCTGTTCAATTGCTTTTCGCAGCGACGTATGGATCGTGACAAGCACCGTGCGGATGTCGTTGTTCGCAAGCATCATCGCCACGCGCTTGGCGCCGCCGTAGTCGGCCAGGATTTCCGTATGGCCGGGGTAGCGGATTCCCGCGCTGGCCATCGCCTCTTTGTTGATCGGCGCGGTGACGATACCGCTTACCTCTCCGGACTTCGCTGCTGCGATCGCCGCAACAATGGCATCGAAGGCGGCCTGCCCGGAGACCGCGCTGATCTGCCCGATGGGTGGAAGCTCGGCAATCCGGGTGGTCTCGATGACTTCAATTGTCTGCGGTTGGAACTGGGCCGCGTCGGGTGCATCGATGCGTCGCACCTCGATGTTCAATCCGAGCCGGCGCACGATGTCCTGCATGACGACATGACTGCCGAACACGACGACGCGTTCGCCGCCCTTCGCAAGTACCTTCGCCACGATCTCCGGCCCAATGCCGGATGCATCACCCATGGTCAGGGCAAGCGGGGGAGCAATGTTCTTCACTGTGAATCCGTTCGCAAGGGTTGAGTTGCTCCGCGTATGCGCGCGACAGCGCGCTTCAGAGCGGCGTCACTACCAAAGCCGCCGGCCTTCATGGCGAGCAGGAGCAAGCGTCCATCGCCAAGCCTGGCGCGACCCAGGGGAAATCCGGGATCGAGTTCTTGCAGAATCTCGAATTCACGGACGTTGAGAAGATCCAGGATCGCTTCCATCGTGTCGCCGCCGGTGGCGATCAACGCGCCGAAGCGTGGGTCCCGAAGCTCTCGCGCTGCGTCCTCCGTGATGCGGCGCAGCACCGCCGCCGGATCCTGCTCTCGCGCCTTGGGTCCGCGCAGCAGCATGACGCCGCTGGCCTCCCGGAGTTGATCGGCCTGTATGTGACTGCGCAGATTCGCGCTTCCAACGGCGACCAGCACATCGTTGCTGATGCCATCGACCGATGACGGTGAGGACTTCTGCGGCACAAAACGCCGCGACAGGGCTGCAGCCATGCCGGGAGAGCCCACCCACAGGATCGACTCTGGATCCTCGATGGACGCAATGCGCGAGTCGAGTTCTTCCTGCGTTACCGCATCGAGGAAGGTGACATTCTTGATGCTGCTCGGAACCAGGTCGACCAGCGCGGAATGCCGCGCGGGATGCACGGGGTCATGGCCATACGCGCTCTCCGAAACCGGGATGCTGTCAACGAGCTGAATGCCTCCCACCGTCGTGCGCCCGGCTTGGGGGAACGCCGGTGCAAACACCAGGGATGTGCGGCCGCTCGCCGCAAAGCATGCCTCAAGCTCTTCCGCAATGTGGCCGCGCAATGTGGAGTCCACTGTTTTGTAGAGCACAGCACGGCTGGCAAGCTGGGTGGTCAATCGAGCGACGCGCTCGAATGCTTGCGACGAAGTAGCAGACCGCGAACTGCTATCGACTGCGACCACCGCTGCTGCCTGGCGCGGAAGCTGACCCCTTCCGATCGACGCAGTCAGGCCGCGGGCAACGAAAGGTGCCGCGCCATCTGCCGCGCTCGTCAGGTCATCGGCGAGGACCGCTATGCTGGGCTGATTATTGGTGCGCATGCATCAATTATCAAAACCTCATCGCCGTATGAAAAGCGATAGTTTCTGAGGGATACAGGTGATATATTGTCACCGATGGATCGCTCAGACATACCTTCGCTCGATGACCTGCGAGCGTTCGAAGCCACAGCGCGGCTGGGCTCGGTCCGCCTCGCGGCAGACTCGCTTGCGCTCACGCACGGCGCGGTCAGCCGCCGCATCACCAAACTTGCCAATGACATTGGGGTCGGGTTGTTTGAAAAGAGTGGGAGAGGCCTGCGGCTCACACCGGCCGGCGAGACACTCAACCTTACCCTCGGCAGGTTCTTCGGTGAGTTGGCCGCCACCGTGCAAAGCCTGCGTGCCACCCGTGCTGGCAAGACGGCTCTGGTGCTCTCCTGCGAGCCTTCTGTTGCGATGCGCTGGCTCATTCCGCGGCTGGGGGGATTTCAAGTCGCGCATCCGAACATTGCCCTCCACCTCTCCGTGGGTGGCGGCTTGGTGGACTTTCGCAAGAATCACGTCGATCTCGCAATTCGGCGGCTGGACTTCGCTGTGCCCGAGACGTGGAACGTCCGGACCCTATTCCCCGAAAAGGTTGGGCCTGTCATGAGGCCGGAACTGGTGCCGAGGTTCGAACACAGCGACTATCTCGCTCTCGGGTCGAAGACTCGACCTGACGCGTGGGCCCGATGGCTGAAGACCCATCCGTCGGCGCGTCGACCCACAGAGATCCGTTACTACGACCATCACTCCCTGATTGTCGAGGCTGCGTCTGCAGGGCTGGGTGTAGCCCTCAGTCCGCTCGTGCTCGCCGTTGACGATGTGGAACGAGGAAGCTTGGCTGCCCCTGCTGGCTTCGACCCTGACGGCAGTCAATATGGGTTGATATGGCTGGGGTCGAGTGAACTGCAGGGTGTAGAGCTTGAACTAGTAGAGTGGCTTCAATCGCAGTTCAGCCAACTAAGCTCAGAATCCTGATGAAATAGCACGCGTTCGCGCGCATTTGCGCAGGTCGCAAAGCTCGGCAATTCACACGGCCTCGAGAGCTCGACAGCGGACCCCGAGCGAAAGCCTAGCAGCGTGCCTGGGATCTACCAGAAGCGCGACCAATGACGAGATGCACGTGCTGCGGCGATGAGTCACGTGCCTCGGCTCGACAGCCAAATCGGAGGGCATCCATTTCTTGGTCCTGCAACTGCGCGTTGTGCTGCGCTGCGCGGTATCAGCCTGCCCTGCTGATCTAGCTGCACCCTATGGTGCAAGGTGCTACCAGCATCGCCCTGCTGCATCAGATCCTGCGGGCGCGAGTACGACGTCAATCACGAGAGCGACGTGTTTCTCGAAAAACCGACGCTTACTCCGACCTAGGCGGTCTTGCCACGGTGTGGGTCCCTAACCCCCCAATCTCTCGGCGCGGGCGTTGCGCGCTTCGAGTAGACATGCCGCCAGGTCACGAACGATGCGTGACTTGGGCAGGTCGGGGCGAAAGATGAGCAGGGTGCGAAAGTGGACCGCGGCTGAGAACGGTCTGAAGGTGACGCCGCGCGCTGCGTAGCCGTCTGTCGCGTACGGGTTGACCAGGCCTACTCCCAGGCCCTCCATGGCGAGCGCGCACACAGTGGATGAGTTTGGGGTTTCAGCCACCACCTTGGGCCGCACGCTGTTCGCCTGGAAGACTTTCTCGAGATTCCGCCGCACCGTGTCTTCCGGCGAGAGGGCGATGAATGCTTCGTCCTGCAGATCCTCGGGTGTGATGACCTTCCGCTCGCAAAGCCGGTGGCCGTTGGCCATGGCGCACACCGCCTTCGGGGTGGCGAAGAGCTGATGCTCCAGCCCGGCAACATCGATTTCATCAGCGGCCAGGCCCACGTCGAAGCGGCTGCTCATCACCAGTTCCCGAACCGTTGACGACGCCCCGACCTGCAGGGTCACCGCGATGGACGGGTGGGTCCTGCGAAAAAGGCGCAACGCGTGCGGCACCAGCGTGGAGCCCATGGCGGCCAGGCTGGCGACACGAATATCACCCGTACCGAAGTCCCTGATGCGTGCGGCGCTGATACGCAGCCTCTCCAGACCCTGGAATGTGCTCTCCACGTCCCGGAAGAACAGTTGTCCTTCCGCGGTCGGCACCAGGCGTCCGCGCACCCTGTCGAACAACTTGAAGCCGTTCGTCTTCTCAAGCTCCAGGATGCTGCGGCTGATTGCCGGTTGGGTGACCTGCAGAAGATCGGCAGCGCGTGAGGCCGAGCCCGTGATCATCACCGCATGGAAAGCTTCGACTTGACGGAAGTTCATAGCCTATAAGGTTTGTGCATGGAGTCTGGCAGCCAGATCATTGATTCTTATCGATTGGGATTCTAAAGTTTCGGCCATCCAACCGAAACACTTCCACCAACGGATCTCAAATGAATGAACCTCTTCACCGCCGAAAAGTACTGATGGGCCTCGGTGGCGCCGCTCTCGGCGCGCTGGTGCCGCAGGGTCTGACGTGGGCGAACGCGCCCTATCCGGACCGGGCGATCAAACTCATCGTTCCCTGGTCGGCCGGCGGCAGCACCGATCTTCTCGCACGCGCCGTGGGACAAAATCTCGGAGAAGCTCTTGGAAAGCCGGTGGTTGTCGATAACCGGCCGGGCGCGTCGGGTCGATTGGGTATCGAGGCCATGACCAAATCGCCCGCGGACGGCTATACCGCCGCCGTCATCGAGTTGGCGCATGCCATCGCGCCCTCGGTCTTCCAAAAGATGTCGTATGACATCCTGAACGACACCGCCGCCATATCGATGCTGGGTGAATCGCCGTTGATTCTTTTTGTCGATGCCGAGACCTACAAGGAAGGGCAATTTCAGAAGTTCATCTCCGATGCGCAGAAATCTCCAGAGCCGTTCGCCATCGCCACCAGCGGCAATGGCAGCATCAGCCACCTGGCAGCCGGCCTGTTCTCGAAGGAAACAAGAATCCCGCTCGACCTGATTCCCTACAAGGGGTCCGCCCCGGCGCTCACGGATGTCGCATCGAGGATCGTCAGGGGGCATTTCTGCACCCTCGCAAGTGGAAGCGCCCTGCTCGGCGCAGGAAAGATCGTGCCGCTCATGGTCTCGGGCAATCGCCGCATTCCCCAACTGCCCAACACGCCGTGCGCGAGCGAACTGCGGCTCAACCGCATGGATTTCGGGCAATGGTGGGCGCTGGTGGTTCCGGCCAAGACGCCCAAGCCGATCATCGACGCCCTGAACCGCGCCACTGCCGCGTCCTTGAACGACAAACGTGTGCAAGACCGCATCTCCAGCCTCGCCATCAACCTGGGCAGCAAGGCGCCGGACGACACCATGGCATTCGTGCGCGCCGAGGTGGCGAAGTGGGCCAGGGTCACAGCTGAGCTCGGTATCAAGCCCGAGTGATTGCGGGCGCCGACAGAGTAGAGCAAACAAGAGAAAAAGGAGCTGAACTTTGGACAAGGGAATCGATGGATTCCGGAGCCTGTCTCCGGCCGTGTGGCGTGCGTCGACGGTGCTGTTCGACAACATCGCAGACTTCACGACGCGCAAGGAGCGCCTGTTCGACGGCTACACCTACGGCGTCACAGGCACGCCGACGACACGCGCATTGGAGGAACGCATCGCGGCACTGGAGGGCGCCAGCTTCTGTGTCGCGGCGCCATCCGGCCAGGCGGCCCTTTGCCTCGTAGGTCTCGCGCTTCTGAGCGCTGGCGACCACGTGCTGATTGCCGACTCCGCCTACGGTCCGCTGCGCACCTTTGCGCGCGACTACCTGCAGCGTTTCGGCATCGAGTCCGAAACCTACGACCCGGCGACGGGCGAGGAGATCGCATCGCTGGTCAAGCCCAACACCAAGGTGATCTTCATGGAATCGCCTGGGTCGATCACCATGGAGATGCAGGATATTCCAGCCATCGTGAAGGTCGCTCGGACCGCAGGCATCCTGACCGTGCTCGACAACAGCTGGGCTTCGCCGCTCGGCTTCCAGGGTGTACCGGCCGGTGTCGACGTAGTGGTGGAAGCGGCCTCCAAGCTTCTCAGCGGTCACTCGGACCTGCTCCTTGGCTCCATCGCCACCGACAGCCGCGGCCTGTACGAGAAATTTCGGACCGCCCAGAGCGTGCTGGGCCAGGCCGTGAGTCCCGACGATTGCTTTCTTGCCCTGCGGGGCCTGGAAACCTTGCAGCTGCGCTACGCACATCAATGCGCCTCCGCCCTCGAGATCGCCTCGCATCTGTCCGCCGATGAACGGGTCGAAGCCGTCCTGTTCCCTCCCCGGCCAGGTGATCGCGGTCACAACCGCTGGGCGGCCTCGTTCCAGGGGGGTGGGTGCGTCCTTTCTTTCGTACCGCAGTTCCAGTCGACGGAGCAGATCAGCCGCTTCTTCGGCGCCCTCGAGGTGTTCCAGATCGGCGCGAGCTGGGGCGGGGTGCATAGCCTGGCCGCCTATTACCCAGAGGCCGAACAGGCCAGGCGGCAGTTTTGCCAGATCGTCGGCGGCATCGTGCGGCTGTCGGTAGGGGTCGAGCCCGTGGATCAGCTTGTCGCAGATCTCGAGCAGGCCCTTGCTTCGGCCGAAATGCCTGCCTGATTCGTCACGGCCGCCGAGCTGTACCCTGCGCCAAAGTCCGCGGCGTCGTCCGAGCGGACTTGGTCTAATGCACGCTTCAAATGTCGGCTTCAAGGATTGTGCATGGATATTGGAACGGGACCGAAGAGTGTGCAGCGGCGTGTGCTCAGGGTGGCAGCGGCCATCAGCTTGGCGCTTTCGAGCATGGCTGTATGGGCACACGACACCTGGCTGGCGGCCGAGCAACGAGCGGTGCGGGCGGGCACTTCGCTCGAATTTCTGATGACATCGGGCGAGCGCTTTCCGACTCTGGGATCCTTGATCGCCCCCCGCCGGATCGAGACTTCGGCCTGTCGACAAGGAGCAGACATCATCCCGCTCAAGCATGCCAAGCGCGAGCCGAAGGCATTGCGTCTGATCACGAAGACTCCGACGAGCGATCCGGTCACCTGCTGGGTGCAACTCGAGTCACGCACGCTGGAGTTGGACGAGTCGACCGTGGCGCACTACCTGGACGAGATCGACGCCTCGTCAACGGTGCGAGGCGCCTGGGCAGCTGCCAAGCCCCCGCGGCGATGGAGCGAGACCTACACCAAGAACGCCAAGGTGATGGTGCCCGGCACGCTCAAGGAGGGTCCCAGCACTGCGGCAGCACCCGTCGGCCTGAAACTCGAGCTGGTGGTCTTGAAGGATCCGACTGCGACACCCTCGGACGGATCACTGCCCGTGCTCGTGTTGTTCGATGGCAAGCCGCGGGAGGGGCTCTCGATCGCGCTCACGGGCGAGCACGACGGGCCGATCCAACGCCAGCGCACCGATGCGAGCGGGCGCGCGATCTTCAAGTCTCCTCAGGCAGGTCGATGGATGTTGAGCGCAACCGACCTGGTAGCGGTCGATGCGTCCAAGGGCGACTGGGAAAGCCAGTTCTCGACGCTCGTCTTCGAGATTCCGGTCTCGCGCTGATCCAGGCCAGCAAGCCACCTCAAGTCCGGCCCGGTTACGAAGCCGATGTTGCGCACGCAGGCTTCGCGGGCCGCCGACATCGCCTTCGCCACGCGTTCATGACCGCGTGGCCGCGTGAGGTGCGTCCTGTGTTCAGAATGCCATGGACGGTCAGACTTTCTTGAGCGGAACGACGGTGGCTTCGCCGCCGCTCTGGACGCGGGCGCCGGTCACGAAGTAGGCATGCAGGTCGTGCGCGAAGCTGTTGAGCTTGGTCAGCACGAACTTGTTGCCACGCACCAGCGCGTTGTAGCCCAGCACCGCGGGAATGGCGACCGCCAGGCCGAGCGCGGTCATGATCAGCGCCTCGCCGATCGGGCCGGCCACCTTGTCGATGGTCGCCTGACCGGCGGAACCGATGCTCATGAGCGCGTGGTAGATGCCCCAGACGGTGCCGAACAGGCCGATGAAAGGCGCGGTTGAACCAACCGATGCGAGGATCGCCAGACCGGTCTGCAAGCGCGCGGTGAACTCGTCGATGCCGTTGCGCAGCGCGCGGGTGATCCAGTCGCTGACGTCGAGCGCATCGTGCAGCTGAGTCTTGATGCTGCGATAGTGTGCCGCCGCTTCGCGACCCTCCAGGGCCAGTACGCGAAACGGGTTGCCCTCGTCCTTGCCGAGCTTGTCGAGGGCGGCGGCGAAGTCCGAGTTGTGCCAGAAATCCTGCGATTGCCGGGCGAACCGCTTGTATCGGATGAGGTCGATTGCCTTGATCAGGATCACGATCCAGGAAGCGAGCGACATGCCGATCAGCAGCAACGCCACGGCCCTGGTGACGAAGTCGCCCTGTTGCCATACCTGAATCAGGCCGAGTTGGGATTCCATTCGAAGCTACTCCAGTGAATCTGCGCGCCTCTACCCCTTGCTGTGGGCCATGCCGCAGGGCTACCGCCGCTGCGAAGCGATCAGCGACCTTGGCTTCTCGTTCACCGCTTGCCCGTACCAGGCGTCGTCCGCAAGCGTGTCTACTCGCCGTATTGAATCTCGGCGCGTGCGCCCTTCGGTCCACGAGATCGCGCCGAGATGATGACAACGCCGCCCGTCGCATACGATCTTCGTATCGCCAACGGGCTCGCGCGACACAGATCTGCCGATCTAGTGAAGGTACTCTTCGGCGTCAAAGAAAACCGCGTGCGTTTCCTGCGCCGACAGCGAGCGCGCGGTGCATCTGTCCCTTGCCGCAAAGTTCAACTCGAAGACGGCGAACACCTGTTCGTCGTCCCTGCCGAGCAACAGCAGAAAGCGGTGGCCTTCACGGCAGACGAATGCCGCTTCACCGGGAATCTCAAGGTCGTTGGTCGTCAGAGCTTCCAGGATGATGGAGCACGCAATGGTGTGAAGCCTGTCCGATTCAATCGGCCAATTGTCCGGATCATCGATGGAGCACTGGCACTGCAATTGCTGATGCCAGGCGGTGGACTCTTTTCTTCTATTCGTGTGGTTCATGGTCAGATCTCCAAGTTGATCTCTTTGATCAACGTCTGTGGGCCAGGCATGCGTCTTCCGCTGGAGGCAAGCAACCGACAGTCGGGTCAGTTTTGCCAGCGCCGGGGCGAGCGACAGCACGGTCGTGTGGTGATTGGGTCAGCGCCACTCAGCGCCGCCCAAGGGCGCCGCTGAATCGCCAGACGAGATCAACGCCAATGCCCGTGGCGGGCGCAAGGCGAGCTCAATGACAGAAGCTCAGAGGAGGTGCGGGGGCCCGCGCGCTGGCAAGGGCGCTGCAGTGGCCGCGGCGATACGCGCCGCCGGGATGGGGTGCACCGCATGGGCTAGCGGAAGGACTGCCGGCATGGTGACGGCGGCCATGAGGGGCAGCGCGGCGGACGGCATGCAGAGTGGGCAAGTCGGGTGTGCGGCGTCGATCTCCTGGAAACCGTCGTCGGTTTGCACGACCACCTTGATTTCACCGCCGGCGCAGACCAGTTCCGCAGCATGCGGATGAAGGATTGGCGAAGCCGCCGCGACCCCGAGCGACAGCACGAACCAAGCCAGTACAAGACTGGCGAAGCTGCGAGCGCGGCGCAGGATCAACATGCGGCAATTATCCCGCCGCTCAGCGCCGCTGCGCAACGCATTGCCAAGAACATATTCGAATCGCTGGATCGTCTCGCTGAGGATCCCGACCGAGATGGCCAGGTCGCCGGCGCGGCGCAGCGGTCGATGACGGCGGGGAAAAGCAGTCAGACACGATCAACGATTCGAATGTGGGCGTTCAGAAAAGTGCCCGAACGGCCTTGCGCGAGACGAGCGGCGTGTCGTCCGCAGTTTGCGCCCGAGTCGTCGCCAGCCGATGACTACGCCAGTGAGGCTGAGTGCGGCGCCGCCGATGCTCAGGACGACGAGGACGATGTCCCACAGCGGACGCCGCTCCAGCAGCGGCAGCCAGTCCCAGCTGTGCAGCATCGCGAACAGCCAGCGGCTCCAGCGGCGACCGCTGTCGGTGCGACCCAGCACCGCCCCGGTATGCGGATCAACGTGCACCCAGGTGTCATGCGCGTCCGCAAAGACCACGCGCCAGACCGGCAACGGCTTCTCGCCGCCACCGGTCATCGTGTGGGCGTCCCGCTCGTAGTAGTAGGTGTCGTAGGCGTTCAAAACTTCGATTCGTGCGACTGGGTCCGGCAGCAGGCGCGCGACGGCGGCGCCGAGCTGCCCGGTGTCGATCGCATGGGCGTGGCCGTTGACTGCATCAAGTACCGCCGGCCTGCCAGTCGGGCCGCTTGCCAGGACGAAGTTGCGCCCTTCGGCCATCGTCCAGCGTAGCTCGCGGACCCCGCGCGGCAAGTCGGCCATCAACGCCGCCGGCGGCGCGGCATCGGAGTCAATCACCAAGCTCCCCCCTGCCATCGCTTCTGTACGCAGCGCGGGCGCGCCGTTGTCAAAGATCCGCCAGGGGTTCATCGACATCAGGCCGCTGAAGATCCAGGTCAGCGTGATGGCCGCGAACAGCAATCCCGTGATGTGATGCCACCGCATCATGAAGCCCTGATAGGGAGAGTGCGACCCCCGCTTGTACGTGCCCTTGAAGCGCCAGCGCATGATGCCGACGACGGTCCCGGTGAGCGTGACCGCGATGCCGACGATCGACAGCCAGTTGACGATGTCGGCCCAGAAGGGGTCGAAGAAGTTGCCCCGGAACGGATACAGCCAGTGGATCCACGCGCCCGCGTAGTTCCAAAGGCGCTCGGCACGCGGCGCATCGCGGACCACCTCGCCCGTCGTACCCGACACGTAGAGCAGGGTCCCGGCGGGGTCGTCCAGCTGCACCCGGTGCAGCGGCCGGTGGCTGTCGAGCCCCCTCGAATGGGTGAAGGCGTCCTCGCCGATGGTGCCCTCGTAGGCCATCGAAATGCCCGGCCCGGCGAACGCCACGGCGCTCGCCAGGGCGCGGGCGCTGTCGACGCCGTTCAGCACCACGCCCGAGCCAGCGTCGATGACCACCGTCCCGGCGCCCGGCGAGCGTCGCCGCTGACCGGCCTGGACTGCGGCTTTGTCGGGCAGCGGAACCGCCAGGTACACCGGTCTCCCCCCGCTCGCTGCCGCCAGTCGGAACTCTTGCAGTGGGCCATGGAGGCCGGCGGCGTCGAGTGCCTCCCGTGGGCCGAGAAGAGCCGCTGCCGGATCCAGCGGCGGCAGATGTTCCAGCCGCTCGGCGGCCGTGAGCTTGGGATAGCCCACGTACATCATCACCACGCCCGAGACGAACCACATCGCGAAGAAGGCGCAGACGACGATCCCGAGCCAGCGGTGGATCAGGAACAGCCATCGCTTGGCGTGCAGCATGGGAGCGCCCTCAGAAGGCGACGCGCAGCGTGACGTCGGCCGTGCGCGGCGCGCCCAGGTACACCTGGGTCGCGCTGGCGATGTTGGAGGCATACAGCTTGTCGGTCGCGTTGCGCACGCGGCCGATCAGCGCCACCGACTTGTTGACCTGCCAGCTCAGCGCCAGGTCGACCAGCGTGTAGGAGGGCCAGGTCAGGGTGTTGGCCGCGTCCGCGTAGACCTGCCCCACATAGCGCAGGCCGACGCTGCCTTCCAGCTTGGGGGTGAACGCGTAGGAAACCCAGAGGTTGGCCACAGTGGACGGCGTGTTGGTGGGTGTCTTGCCCGCCAGCGAGACGCCGCCCTGGTTGAACCGATCGTACTGGGCGTCAACATAGGCCGCATTCGCCTGGATCGACCATTGCGGCGTCGGCTGCAGTCCGACGGCCAACTCGACCCCCTTGGAGGACTGCTCGCCGACCAGCACCGTCAGCGCGCTGTTGTTCGGGTCCTGCGTGGCGATGTTCTGGCGCTCGATGTTGTAGAGCGCCAGGGTCGCGTTGCCCTTCTTCTCCCAGAAGTCGAGCTTGCTGCCGATCTCCACCTGGCGGCCGGTCGTCAGTTCGCTGTTGTTGCGAACGTCTGCGAATGAGGCCGTGGTCAGGATGCCCGAAGGCGGGTCGGCCGCGGTGGCGTACTGCGCATACAGATTGGCGCCGGGCGCGACATCCCAGACGACGCCGATCCGACCCGTCGTCGGCTCGTAGCTGCGGCTGAAGCTGGCCGGGTTGGCCGCTGTCACCGCGCGGCGATTGGTCAGGTCGAGGTCGATGCGCTCATGGCGCAAGGCCGTCACGAGGTTGACCGTCGGCACCAGCGCCGTGCGGTTCTCGACGAACACAGCCGTGGTCGTGACCTCGTTGTCGCGGTCCGGAACGAAGATGCGAGGAATGCCGGTCTCCTGGGTGAAGTTGCCGGTCGTGAAGAAATACGGGTTCACCGTGCTGACCGTGGTGGTCCCGCTGTTCGGGAAGCGCGTCTGCTTGTTGACGCTGTAGTCCAGGCCGAACGACCAGTCGCTGCGCGTGCCGCCGAGCTGGCCTCGATAGATGCCTTCGATGCGGTCCCCGACCAGGTCCTGGTCATGGCGCTGCAGGAGTGCGCTCGAGCGGATCACCGCCGTGTTCGTGGGGTTGTACCGGTAGGTCTCGACGTTGCGGTAGTCGCGCAGCGCGTCGTAGGCGTAGAAGGTGTTGCGAATCTGGAAGGCATCGTTGATGCGCCAATCGGCGATCGAGCGCAGCCACTGGACTTCCTGCTCGTAGAGGCCGTCCGCGCTGTTGTAGTTCTTGAAGCGGATGCCGGGATCGACGCGCTGGGTGCCGGCGATCGGGTTGAGTACCGGCGTCCCCCAATAGGGCCGATCGACCTTTTCCTTCTGGTACTCGTAGGCCAGCGTGTGGGTGAACCCGCCACCGAAGTCGGACAGCAGCGACGTGGCGACCTGCGTCGACTTGGAGCCGGTACCGTCGGTCCAGCCGTCGCTGTCGCGGTGGTTCGCGTCGATGCGCAAGTAGTGGCTGCCCGCGCCGCCGTCGCCCGCGATGCGCCGGTTCAGCCCGACGGAGCCTTCCACGAGGTTCTCGGTGCCCACGCGAAGCTGTGCCTCGCTGATGTCGGCACGCTGGGCAAGCTTGGTGATGTAGTTGATCGAGCCGCCCACGGCGCCCGAGCCGAACAGGAAGCTCGACGGCCCGCCAAGGACTTCGACACGGTCGTAGATCCAGCTGTCCACCGGCCGCGCCGCAATCGAGTACTGGACGTTGATGCCATTGAACAGCTGGCTGATCGAGCCGGTTCCGAACCCGCGGTAGCTCACGCCGATGTTGCCCGGCGCGTTGTGCGCGGTGATGCCCGGGACACCACGCAGGATTTCCTGCGTGTCTTGCGCGCCGCGAGCGTCGATCGCGGCACGGTCCACGATGGTGATCGATCCGGGCGTCTCGCGCGGCGTGAGCCCGAGGCGACTGCCTGTTTCGGCGGGCGTGTCGAGGTCGAGGCGCCCGTTGGCCGAAGTCGCCTCCTCGACGACATCGACCTGGGTCAACGTCCCCGAGGCGTTCTGGGCGCTCGCCGTGCCTGAGGCTGCAAGCAGAAGGGAAAGGACGCCGAGGGTCGCGCCAGAGAGCGTGAAGGGCGGATTCTTGACGCGCGTTGCACGCGCGAGACGGGGGCGATGGAACATGGATCTCTCTTGAACGGCATCCGAAAGGACACCTGTGCCGCCGGGGGCCACGCTGGATGGCGGGCGCATGCGGCGCTGTCGATGACGGCTCCACTCGGACCGGCGGCCCGAGCGAAGAACTACAAGGGGGACAGAATCAGAGAAGAGCGGGCGGCCCGCGCGCGGGCAAGGGCGAGGCCGTCGCGGCGGCTAGCCGAGCCGCCGGAATCGATTGGAGCGCGCGGCCCAGCGGCAGCGGCATGGAGATCTTGCTGGCCGCCACGGGCGGCGGTGCGCCCACTGCAGCGCACAGCGGGCAGTCGGCCGCAGAGAACTGCGTCTCGCGGTCGCCATCGTCGGCCTGAAAGCTGACCATCACGGCACCGCTGGCCGAACAGACGAACTGCATCGACTTCGGGTGAACCATCGGAGACGCGATGGCGACGCCCAGCGACAGCATGAACCACGCGAGCACCAGTCGATGCAGGAGGTGGATGCGGCGCAAGGAGGGCATCTCGGAATTATCGCCGGATCAACCGCGTCTCGACGTCAATGCTTGCGTGAATCTGCTGCAGGCTTGTCGCCATTTGCACCCAGCGGCCGAACGAGGGCCTTGACCTCCATCGACTGACGCTTGCCGTTCTTGCCCTCGAACACCAGGGTCATGGGGATCGTATCGCCGGCCTTGACCTGCTCCTTGAGGTCCATGAGCATGACGTGGTAGCCGCCCGGCTTGAACTCGACCGTCTTTCCGGCAGGCAGTTCCACGGCGCGGATCTGACGCATCTTCATGACGTTGTCCTGCATGGCCATCTCGTGGACTTCGACGACGGGCGTGATCGGGGAGGCGCCGCGACACGATGAAGAGGACCCCAGCGCCTTGCTGAGCGTTCAACGAGTGAGCTTCAACTTGTGTTCCGCAATGCACTGCCCCCACGTAGAAGTCAATGTCGATCCAAGGGAGATCGTCAATTGGAGGGCTTGTGGCCGCAGGCTGACCCTCGCCAGTCTGGCTAGAAGATCATCTACCCGAGCGGCGCTGTACCCTGCGACGTGAAGGACTTGTTTGTCCTCCCTGCGCGGGATGGACCAGGAAAGAGGTGGCCAGACTTGAAGACAGTCCGTCAATTCGTCGTTCTGCACGCGGCCATCGGGATTGCCTGCGGCCGAAAGATCCAGCCCGATCGCATGGGCAGTCTGAACCACACAAAGCGAGAACACCGCCAGCGCAGTCGACGCCTCTTCAAGGCACGCTTTCGCTTCATCCGCGCCCATCCAAGCACCTGTCCGATATCTTTCATACATGTGGAAGACGAGCGAGAACGAAACGCGCCAGCGCGCCAGTACGAGGCAGCATGCGCAAAGACCGGGCTTTCCCGTCGCGGAGCCGATCGGGACGCCGGTGCTGAGCCAGCAAGGTTCGACAAATTCACATTCACCGCGATCGATGAGAAGTGGCTTCGGCTGACGATGCCCGCAGTGACCTTGCACTCGCCTTGCGAGATGCCGCCCGATCGAACGAAGCCAGGCGACGGCTGCAGCGAAGTCGGATCTCAAGGTCGCTCGTCGGACGGGCAGCAAGGGCACCTCATGCACTTGAACCTTTAGCCATCTCGAATCATTCGCCGTTTCCAGCCGTTGCCGTACAGGCGTTCCAGCAAACAGGACTTCGAAGTAAGCGGCATCGCCCCCTGGGAGTGCTCTGCTCGCATCCACGCCGGACACGGACCTTGATCGACAGATGCTCGCGATCTCTTTCTGGATGCAAGCTGCCGACTTCGAAGCCTTGTCCTCATCAGCGGCAAAAAGGTCTGAAAACAGGGGCTCGCGGCCCGCGAAGGGTCGCCCGCACCTATGGCAGCAGAGAGGATGCCGCAGGCACTCGGGTGTATCGTCCAGAAAGATCTTCATTCCGCAGCCTGGACAGGACGAAACGAGGTCGACACCGTGAAGCGGGCAAGTTCGCAGTCCCTCGATCTGATGGATGCTCGAATGAAACCACTTTTCGATGCATACAGGACAAAGTCGCAGGTAGGGCGCGCAGATCTCGCGCCGATGTGGCCCGAAGACCTCGTCCAGCGTATGAGCCCGTAGCACATCGTACCGCCCGCCGGGCCTGTTGCCGTATCGTCGTTCTTCGGCGATGCGGTTGAACAGCCGTACCGGCGCGCTCCTTGGTACTTGCTCCCCGCTTGGGTCGACGCTCGCCAAGACGCGACCGAGGACCCTTCCGTCGATCCCGTTCAGGAAGCCGAACTTGTGCGCCGTCAGCCAGGCGCTTTCCGCAGGCCGCCAGTATGAGTTTGGCCAGATCCAGATCGAACGCTTCAATAGATCTTCTTGGGGCACAGCAACTCCAGGCCTCGGGCCCAGTTCAGTGGAGTGGTTCCGGGTATGCAGTTCGGGTTGTTCAGGCAGTCTTTCAGGACAAAGTGGATCGGATCGACCACCCACTCCATGCAGATGCCCCGTCCGTTTCCAAGGTTGTCAATGCACGAGTGGGTGCATAGTGCCTGCCAGTACGAGTCTGCCTCGCAGGCCAGGCGCCAACCTCCGTCGTAAGCCGCCTGAGCGAAATACCGCGTGAACGGCCATTGCGCATCCGGAAACTGGAGCTTCTCGTCGAATTGCGCCAGAAGCAGCTTGAGCTCGTCGCGCGAGCGCAAGCCATCGAAGTCGAACACCTTCACGAAGATGCGTCCGGCCACCCCCTGCGAGCCCGCTCCATCCTGGATGAGCTTGGACTTGTGGCGCAGTTCCTCGCTGCCGAAGGAGAAGACGCACATCCCGAAGTTGTTCATCTCCAGGCGGTTCCACAGGATGGAGAGTGCTTCCCATTGGTGCACGCCCAGCCTCTGGGCCTCGTCGAGTAGAACGACGCAGTGGGCGGCACCGCTGTCGCGACACATCGACATCAGGCAATTGGCCAAGGCGTGGCAGTCTTGGGTGCGTCGCCGCAGGGAACTGCCTTTGGCAAGCTGCTCCATGAACTGGGTGAACAGGCGCTCATAGCGGTCCATCGGGGTCTGCGTTTCGGAACTGAAGTCCACGAACAGAAGGTCCGGGAATGCGTCGCGCAGCGCAGCCGAGATGGCACGCAGCGCTGTCGACTTCCCCGCCCGCGATGAGCCGGCGAAAGCGAGGCCACTTTTGCCGAGCTCGACCCAGGTGAAGATGAGCTTCCTGGCGACTTCGAGCATCGTCGTCGAGAGCAGATAACCGTTGCGTCTGGCGATCGGATGTTTGGCCTGGTGGGCCTGACGGTAGGCAAGTTCCTCGATCATTTCAGACTCTCCTGCGCTGCCAGCCGAGTGCTGGTCCAAAGATCGGTCGTGTCCGGAGCGTGAGCGGGTGCGACGGGTGCCGCGGGCGCGCTCGAAATCGGGCCGATCGGCGTGCCGCCGCTCAGTGTGGAAAGGACCTTGTTGGACCCCCGCACGACCTTGCCTGGGTTCCTGTTGGCATGGGCGCGCATCTGCTCCATCTTGTGGGCCTTAAAGACTTCGATTGGATCGTCCGAGCCAGCGTACTGAATGGTCCGCTGCTTGTGAAGCCGAACGATTTCCTGTCGCGTCGCGCGATCGTGAAAGCTGTGCGACCAGTGTCCTGTGACATTGACGGGGCCGAAGCTTGAGCCATTGCGGTACCTGATCTGAATCAGGCGATGATCCCTCTGAAGCAGGGCGATCATCGGCGTGCCGATCAGGTGCCAGGCACAATGGAGCAGGTCGCTCGTGTACTTGGCATGATCCAGTTCGATGTATGGAGGAACGCCCTTCTTCTCGCTGCCGCGGATCGTGACCTTGCAGATGCCCACCGGCAAGGGGATGTGTTCTGCCAAAGTCGGCAGGTAGCCGGGAATGGCGCTTCCTTCGGCGTGCCTGCCCGCCCATTCACGTCGCAGAGCTTCGATGGGCGTCGCGCCGTACAACTCCCTTCGCGGGGCGCCGTTGAAGTTGGCGACGATGACCTCGACCAGCTCGGACAGTTCCTCGAGCGAGATGTTCCACTTCACGGCATTGCCGACCGGGTCATGAACGTGGCGATCCGCAGGGCCGCTGCCGGTGGTCGATGGGAGTCGCGATATTTCCTTCTGAAGCGCCGCGAAGACCTGTTCTACCGCGTACCTTGTCAGCCAGCGTCCGACCTTCCCAAACTCGATCGCGGCGCCCAGCAACTCCCGCAGGTACACGAGGATCGCATCGGCGTAGTGCGTTAGATCGTTGTCCAGCCTGATCAGGGCAATGCGTAAACCCTCGAGAAAGCCCGGGACCAAGCCGTTCGGGAGGCCTGCACCGTCCTTGTAAACGAGCTTTGGCAGCGCCTTGAACTCCCTCGGGCTCCATGGGGTCAAGAGGTTGTTGAATGTCTCGAGGAAATCCGCCGATGACACGCGGGAACGATGGGAGAGGTGATATGCAAGGACGCATTTCGGGTGCTGGGAGACCAGCACGCACAGCGACATGCGTTCCATGGGAAGGACAAACCGGTGGCCTTCGTGCTCGAACGTGACCGTGCCGATGGCCGGGAGTTGTTGCTCGTCGTAGCAGGCGATGTCGCAGGGCAAGAGCGGCTGAAGCCAGCCGGTCTTGCCACTGCCGCCGTCCAAACCATCATTCGCCTCCTGTCCAAAAAGCCCATTGCGCGCAGCGCCGGTGCCTCGGTCTCGGATTCCGTCCAGGACGTAGCTGCGCATGGCCTGATAGGCACATGTGACAGTGCAAAGGGGATACTGGGTCGGCCCCACCCCCTCATGGCGCAGTACGCCTAAGAACGTTCGATGCAGCGCAGCCAGATTGAGCGCGATGGATTCAGGCTCCCTCCCCTCTTGCCTGGCGATTGCCTTGTCGAGGACTGCCTTGGCGGTTGGATAGGCTTTCAGAAGCTGGGTGAAGCTGCCTGCAGCACCAGCGCCGTCGTTGATCGTCTCTCCGTTCGATGGCTGCTCGCGGTCGTACTGCTTGATTCGGGTGCCCGAAATCAGCGCGCGGAACCCCCAGACGCGTCCATCGGCGTGCGGCAGGAAAAAGCGATCCTCGTGGTAGCTGAGTCGCTGACGGCTGACCCCGTGAATACGCAGCACCTCCCTGGGTGGCATACCACCCCAGTAAGCCTCCAGGGCGGACCGAAGCTTGTGGTACTTCGCTCTCTTGCTGGGCGTCAGTATCTCGGTGTCGGGCAGGGGCGCGTGCTGCAGGTCCAGCTCTTCGAGGCGGATCTCCCGGCTTGCGGTGTGTCTCATTTGTCCCTCCAAGGGATGACAGCCGTGGACAGGCCAAACGCTCTCTTGGTGATTTCGACGGTGAGCGATCGTTGGTGATGAGCGCGCATCAATGCGACGAAGATATGGGCCCGTGGCATGCTGATCTCGGCATAGACGTCGCGGACCGTCGTGCCATCGCGGGCGATCACCAGCCTGGAGATCTCCTCGCGCAGCGCGTCAACCTCGAGGTGGCGAAACTGAAGGAGGACCGGATTGACGCTGAGCCAGTTCATCAGCATCACCTGCTCTCGCATTGCATCGGCCGCCGTGTACCGCTTCCAGGCGTAGCCGACGGCCTTTGCGTGACCTTCCTGCGTTTCCCTTTGCTTTTCGACGCAAGGGTCGTTGCCCGTGTCACCTTGATGGCCCACTGACCACAACTCGGGCGGACCTCCGCGGCGCTGAAGCCGCATGTCCGGCTTGGAACCCCGGAAGCCTCCCGAAGACAGCTCGGACCAGATCAGATCGAGGTCGCAGCTGTACGTGAGGATGTCCTGGGAGGCCTCGGCGTGCAGCATGGCCGCGAGCTCGAGCGAGCTTCTTGCCACCCAATCCCGATCTACCTTCGCACCGTAAAAGTAGCAGAGGTTGCCGGGCCGTTTTCCCCGCTTCTGTACTTCGGCGCGAACAGTACTTGCAGCCTTGAGCGGAGAGCGTCCGCGAGCAGATTTGATGGTCGCTGCATCCATGGCGCATTCACGACCATGCTCACGTCGTTGAGAAAACTGGAAAAAGGCTTCCCTCTGCGCTATATTTACAGCGCATTCCGTCCAGGAAAGCTTCTGAGGCAAAAAGGGGCAGCTCGCCGCAATCGAGCTGCCCCTCTCAGTTTTCGTCTACGTCAGCATGACCGAGCCTTTCGAAAAAAATAAAAATAGGCGACGCCCCACGATTTGGCAAGTCTTGTCGTGTTCGATCTCGGCAACGCGAACCTCGCTCGGTCGGCACACGGCTTTCAGCGCATGTGGATCGCTCACCTTGCGTTCTGTGTGCCCTGCGCCGTCATGACGGTAGCGTGCCAACAGCGAACATCGCCACGACCTATCGATGGAGCGCAGTCCCGACTTCTCGGTGACCATGCCTTCAATTGTTTTTGATGTTTGCCAAAGAAATTGCCTTCAAGTTTTAGTTTGACAAAGACATTACCTTGACTAATTTCAGGAAATTTTGTTGACAGCAACTTCTGACCGCACTGATTCCCCTCGAGGGGAAAGTCTTGGACCGATGCGAAATGTCAAACGAATTACTAGAACTACATCCATCCTCGTCCGTCAAGCCAATGCCGCTGGAGATCGTCCATGAAGTCTGCTGAGAAAGTGTCGCCATCCAAGGTGTCCAAGGCCTTGGTGCCTCTGAAAAGCGATCACGCGCTGCTCGATCCCACTCAGCTGTCCGGAATGGCTGAGGAAGCCGCGCACGACTTGATGGCCGAGGGCGAGTCGGACAACACCCGTCTCGCGTACCGGGCCGCCATGCGCTACTGGGCCGCATGGTTCGGCGCGCGCTATGGCCAGCAGATGGCGCTGCCGGTGGCCGTCCCCGTGGTCGTGCAGTTCATCGTCGACCATGCGCAGCGCTCGACCAAGGCAGGCCTCGACCACCAGTTGCCGCCCGAGATCGACCAGGCGCTGGTGGAAGCCGGATTCAAGGGAAAGCTCGGCGCGCCGGCGTTGAACACCCTGGTGCACCGGGTCTCGGTGCTCTCGATGGCGCACCACGTCTCTAAGCAGCCCAATCCGTGTGTGGATCCGGCGGTCAAGGCGCTGCTGAGCAAGACGAGAAAGGCCTACGCCAAGCGCAACGCCCTGCCTCACAAGCAGCGCGCGCTGACCAAGGAGCCGCTCGAGGCGGTTTTGGAAACCTGCGACGACTCACTCAAGGGGAAACGCGATCGCGCCCTTCTCCTCTTCGCCTGGGCCTCGGGCGGGCGCCGGCGCTCGGAGGTCTCAGAGGCTGTGTTCGAGAACCTGCACCTCGGGGATGAAGGCGCCTATCTGTACACGCTGGCGAGTTCGAAGACGAACCACAACGGGAAGATCCGCCCGGAAGACGTGAAACCGGTGGTGGGGTCGGCGGCCGAAGCGCTGGAGGCCTGGCTCAAGGCCAGCGGGATCACCTCGGGGCCCCTCTTCCGTCGCATCCTCAAGAACGGGAAACTGGGCACCGACGGGCTCTCGGGGACGGCGGTGCGGGACATCGTGAAGGCGCGCTGTGCGGCTGCGGGCGTGGGGGAGGATTTCTCGGCGCATTCGCTGCGGTCGGGGTTCGTGACCGAAGCGGGACGGCAGAACATGCCACTTCAGGAAACGATGGCGATGACGGGGCATCGGAGTGTGGAGACGATCGGGGGGTATTTCAGAGCCGGGGCCGCCCAGGTCAGCGAGGTGGCTCGGATGATGGATTCAATAGGCCATGGGCCAACAAAGGCTTGAGACTGAACCGCCGTCAGGCAAGGTGCGCAACCTACACGTTGCAGTCAATGCAGCCCGGTTGACTCATCAGCCCGAAGGCGATGCCTCCGACCCATCGTCGGAGGCGTGAAACAGCGAGGGAGGTGCAAGGCGGCCCACTTGCCGCCCACTCACTCGCCGCGCCGGCGCCCGCACGCCGAGAATGGGATCCACACGTGCGTCTTGCATGTCGGAAAAAGCACTCACACAGCGGCCAGCGTGTAACAATTTACGGTCCCGTAACTCTGCGCGCTGCGCGCAAGATCGTCCACGAATGAAGTTTCTGAGATGGGCCGGTAGCAAGGTCCAACTAGTCGACACCCTAGTTCACTGTTGGCACGCAGCCCGGTTGACCGGCGCGACTAGGTACGTCGAAGCGTTCGCTGGCTCAGCGGCGCTGTGCTTTGAGCTTCGGCCGCGCCACGCCCTTCTGGTCGACGTCAACAGTCGCCTGCATGAGTGCATGAGTGCCGTCAAGCAAGACCCTGAACGTGTTTTTGGATACCTGCGTCCGCTTAGGGGCGACGAGTCCACATACTACAAAATTCGCCAACTCGACGATTCAAAATTTACGGCTGAAAAGAGGGCGGCTCATTTTATCTATCTCAATAGATTCTGCTTCAATGGACTTTATAGGACTAACCGGGCCGGCAAGTTCAACGTGCCATTTGGTGGGCAAAAAAATGGAAGGCTTCCTAATCTTCTGGAATTGAGGTCTGCATCTTCAATTCTTCAGGCTACTGAATTGCTTTGCGGTGATTTCGAGCAACTCTTGCTGCCGCGTATTCAAAAGACTGATTTTGTATATTTGGATCCACCCTATGCCATGCGCAATGCGGATTTAGACAATCAGTACGGCCCAGATGTATTTGGTCTTAGAGATCTCGAGCGCTTGAGCGCCCTGGTTCATCACATCGATCGCGTAGGGGCGAAGTTTGTGATTTCATATGCCGATTGCCCAGAGGCGAGTAGCCTTGCCGAGGGTTGGAACTACGAGCAGGTGTCCGTAAGGCGGACGATCGCCGCTAGCGCAAGCCACCGTGGCCGCGCCACGGAGCTTCTCATCACAAATATTTAATATGTTGCGTATAGCGTTTATGAGCGATCTGCATGTCGGTAAGCATGCGCGCGGCTTGGACATGTGTCCTCATCCATTGTCCGATTCCGAAAAAGTCGCCAAGGAATCCAACTACATGGATTCCTTTGATAATTTTCTAGACGGAACCGAAACTAAGGATCGCGGCCCGATCGACCTACTCTGCATCACAGGCGATATCAGTAACGGTGGTCACGTCGACGAATTCAGAATGGCTGATGAAATCATCTCGAGAGTTGCTGCGAGATTGGGTGTGCCCGATGATGGAGTTTTTTTTGTTCCTGGAAATCACGACATCCATTGGCCTGTGATGAAGCTAGAGCCAACGGCTTTTTGGGAGCGAATGAAATATGCGCCACTACTGCAAAATAATCTTAAACTTGCAAAGCATCTCGCGCGAAAAACGAGTGGCGCCTTCGACGAGCATCCGCATTTTGTGCTTTGGGAGAATACAAAGGTTTTTGTCGTCGCGATCAATTCTGCGGCTTACGACGGACCGGAGGTGAAAAATCATTCGGGTATTGTTAAACAAGCCAGCGTGGAGGCCCTTAAATCCAGCTTGGAGACGTCTCTTAGGCAAGATGACCAGCGTTTGAGACTCTGCTTAATTCATCATCATCCAATTCAATATTCAGAGCCCACCCCGGACGCGCAGGACGTCAGCATTGTTACCAACGCCGAAAATCTACTATCTGTTCTGACGGATTTCCGATTCGACCTTCTGTTGCATGGCCACAAACATCATCCCCGCCTGAACACCCACAGTGGAAACAACTCGCAGCCTTACGTCACACTTGGCGCGGGCAGCTTCTCAGCTACATTGTCTCCAACTTATTATGGATCGCTGTCTAATCTCTTCCACATTGTAAACGTGCGTGGACGAAATGCGGACACGAATGGCATCGAAGGAAGCGTTCAAACTTGGATGTATAACCCTCGGGATAAATGGCAAAAAAGTCATCATAAGGTGGGCATGCCTCACATAGAAGTTTTTGGAACGAATTACGCGCCAAATGAGATCGAAACAAGGGTTCGCGGAGCTGTCCTGGAGCGACTCAAGGTGGACCCAGTTTGTAGCATCGCGGATATCGAGAGCGCAGACGCAAGCCTAAAGCACGTTAGGCGAAGTTCTCTTTTCAACGCTCTAAAATCAATTAGTGACGAGCAAAAGCTGAAAATGATTGGCGATCCGGAGACTTCCGAAGAGCATTGGGCAGTTTTTCAAAGGAGCGCTTGATAGCATGACACGCCGCCAAGTTGCCCGTCAGACGAAATCCGCGTCGACTCCGGAAGAGATGTACTCAAATGACGTTGTGCGCGAGGTAAAGTCCGTCTTTGGCATTGACAACGCGAAGCAACTTCCTCGATCAGACGCTGTTAAGTATTTTATCCCGCAACAAAACTTTGCTCAGCTTTTTAGCGCGAAGAATCATATACTTCTTGGGTCACGCGGATCTGGAAAAACGACTTGGATCCGTATGATGGCGCATGATCATGTCAAACTGGCAGCCAAAAATTCCAATACGCGATTTAGCTATGCGCGAGATGCTTTGCGGGACAATCTGATTGGCATCTATATTCCTGCCAGTGCGGCATTCGCGGGTGATCTTAAAAATAAGCCTTGGCAAACCGAACAGGAGCAAGAGGAATATTTTGTCTGGCGTTTGAATTTGCATAGTTGCTCGGCACTCACGCATATTATTGAGAGTTGCGTAGAACAATATGTTGAAAATCGCGCGGCGCGTCTAGAGGCAGTGTTGGACATATGTCATGCGCTATCTGCCCAGTGGGATGGGAGCGACCGAGATCCAGCTTCTACTCCGCAGGGCTTGCGTCTCAGACTGTCAAGTGTGGAGATGGCCCATCAGTTGGCGCTGCGGAAACGCACCGTAGGAAATGCGGACGCCGAGCCCCACGTCGACTACTTCAGCGTAGACCTGCTTGAGCCATTAAAGTACGCTATACAAGTCATTTCAGAGCGACTAAGTGTGCCAGAAGGCGCGGTTTGGATGGTCTGTTTGGATGAGGTAGAGTATCTGACTCCATTGCACCACCGCATCCTCAATACTCAAATCCGAACAGCAAGTGGCAATTTGGTTTTTAAACTTGCAACAATGCCGTTTGCTCATCATACCTTGGCAACAAATATCGGCGACCCTGTTCGTGAAGGAAATGACTTCGAATACGTTTATGTCGACCACGAAGCTATCGACAGCCGTGGAAATCAGGCGGAGAGCGACTTCCTGCGTTTCGCACGTGAGCTATTCCAGCACCGAATCGCGTCACGCGCACCAAAGCTTGGCTCCTTAACTTTGAAGGACCTGCTCGGCCCCTCCCCGCTGATTGATGATAGACCGACACAATTTGCGGGAGACCGTGAAAAATTCATGCAGTTACTTCGACGACACGCAAATCCCGCTACCGTCACTCGTGCTGAACGACTCCAAAACTCAGAAAAATTCAAGAGTGAGATCGTTCGCAAGATGAACGGGGCATTGTTCCTCAGAGATGCGATTGATGGCTCACATGGGAACTCTCGCATGAGAGTGTACAGCGGCGAACTGCTAGTTGTTCGCTGCTCAGATGGAAATCCTCGCAGGTTGATGCGTATCATCAACGCGCTCATTCAGAAAATGGTGTTTGATGAAAGGCGTGGTGTCGCTCTAATACCAATCGAGCCAGCAGCGCAGAATGAAGTGCTGGAGAGGATAGCGCGCGACACACTCAATCGTACTCAGAGCGAACCGCCAGAAGGCCAAATTACACATGCCTTTCTGAGTGCCATCGGGGCATTTATGCGCTGGAATTTTTCAAGCAGCCATCGTCGCATTGGAACCGATCAAGTTACTTCGGTGGAAATTCGCAGCGAAGATGGTCCACGAGCGCAACAATTTATTAAACAAGCCATTCAGTTGTCACTTATGATACCGGCAAAGGCGGTGCCATTTAGTGTGGGCAATCAAGATTGTGTCGGAACATTTCATTTGGCATTTCTGTTTGCGCCATACTTCAGAATTCTTCCGCGACGTAACGATTCGGTGAGATTGCCTAGGGTGCTATCTCACAGTGAACAAATCACAGATACTAGCGTGCAGCGGAGTTTACTCTGATGAGTATCGTCTTGCGAGATGTTGTTCAGCTTCAATGGCCGCCTGAGCAGCATGAGTACGACCTATACGTGTTTTCTTCGGGGTTCGAAGAACGGAGCACTGCAATTTTCGAGCGCATAAATCCGCCGCCTGAGCGTTGCCTCGTTTTAGGATTTTCGGACAACTTGAATACGCTCAGTCGGCCGAAAAATGACGCAATCTTTAGAGCTGCAGGGTTAGATGTGATCATGTGCGCCGACGTCTCGGCTTACGAAGAGCTTCTGCGCTCTCGACTCGTTTCCGTATCGCAAGAAGTTGGGACAGCGCGGACACTCAAGGTATTCGTGGACTACTCTACGATGACTCGAAGTTGGTACGGATATCTGCTCACTTGGGCTAAATATGCGGGCCTGCATCCAAAGATTTCGATGGATCTTTACTATTCGTTCGGTATTTACGAACGTGATTTCGAACCATTGCATATTCGTGAGCTATGTTCCGTCCCGGGATTCGAAGGGCATTCGTCTGGGGCTCGTCGATCCATTGCTCTGTTGGGACTTGGCTACGACAGATACGCGACGCTTGCAGTAGTGGACCAAATCGAACCGGATTCAATCGTCTGTTTTATCGCGAAAGAATCTCCTAACGATGAGAAAGCCGAGCACGTTGCTGACGCGAATCGCGAAATTATCGAAATGGCGGGCACTGAGCCGGTGGCTCTTCCATTGGGGCGCGTTGGCGACGCCTTTCGTGTCATGCACGAATACGCCTCGTTGTACGGCGAAGACAACGAACTTGTAGCGGTGCCAATGGGCCCGAAACCTCATGTTCTTGCGAGTCTTATCTTATCTCAGGTAATGCCAAAAGTATCGTGCCTTCATGCACGTGGAGTTCGTGCGACTCCGGTTCCAGTCTCCGCTTCGGGGACATTCGTCGGATGCCGTTTGAATTATCTCTGACTCGGTACGAGTAGGACTCAAGGCTCAGTGAAATTGCCGAGTCTTTCCGTAAAGCATGGTGGACTCGCACGACCCGGCCAGCGGGCGCGAAGTTCGAGTGCCGGTCGTGTCGGTCCGAGCACCCAAGATGGAGTTTCTGGGCCTGCAGCTGGATAAGGTGGACAAGGTTGCCTGTTTGCGAAATCTCGGCGCTCAGGTGTCCACCCGTCCGGACGAGCTACAGGCGGCTAAGCCGATCGTTGAATTCGACATGGTCGACAGAGATCTGTACGGAACCATGCTCAACGAGGGCGCCAACAAGGGCATCCTGGTTTGCACCAGCGGCTACGGCCCCGATGCGTATAACTTTTCGAAAGACAAGCCGATTGAACTGATCGACGGCGGCGGGCTGCTATATCTCTTGCGTGAGCACGCGGGGACTGCGGCGCGGATTGTGGTTTGATTGTCTCGGGGAAGACGTCAAATCCGAGTCCACTCAATTCGCTGCGACAGATTCTCTCGTGGCAGAAAGTGCCACGGTCCAATGGCCGCCAGTCTCTTGGCGAAGACTTAGCAGATCGTATGTCTTGAGCATGCTCACAAGGCCCGAGTGCCCATAGGTCACCGGCGAAAACGCAGGATCCGTCCGACGCAAGTACGAACCGAGTGAGCCCACGTGGACGCGGCCATCCGGTGTGTCGGCAGCCATCAACTTCACCGCGTTGACAACGGTCTTGGGCCGGAGCTTGGGTTTCGAGAGCGGTGCGGCTTTCGCCGCCTGAGCGATAGCGCTTGCTGGCAACGTAGGTTCGGGCGAAGTCCACTCGAAAAACTGATCGCTCGCGTTTCGCAATGCATCCGGTGTCTTGGCCTCGCCGACGATATGCACGGTCGCGTTGCGCTCGCGCAGCTTGCGGCACAGGTACGCAAAATCTGAATCGCTCGTGACCAGGCAGAAGGTGTCGGCGCGCTCATCGAACAAGGCTTCCAGTGCGTCGAGTGCGAGCGCGATGTCCGAAGTGTTCTTGCCGGCGGCGTACTGGTACTGCAGACACGGGGTGAAGGCAAGGCGGACCAGCGCCTCTTGCCATTTGTTGGCCAGCGTGCCGTGGTTCCCGTAACCGCGACGCAGCACCACCCGACCGAACTGAGCTACGACACGAAGGGCGTATTCCAGGGTTTCGGGTGTCGTGTTGTCGCAGTCCACCAAGACCGCAACCTTGGAGTCAGGGCCAGTGTCAAACTGCGCCATCAAATGCTCCTGTCTGCCACCCGGCGTGGTGGGTGAGCGCGGTCAGCACTGGGTTGAACGCAACGCCTGGCGAATGATTCAGTTGATGCGCGGATGCGGTTTTCGAAAGCACGATGTCCTCCATTGTTTCGAGTGTGGCCGTGGATAGTCTGCGGACCTTCGTCAGACCTTTGGCTCAATGCCTTGCGTTTGGGCTTTGCGCGCATCCATGCTGCCCAGCTGGACCTCCACGAGTGGCGTCTCCCAGTGATCCGCTTGCAAGGAAGGCCAGTACTTCTCGGACGTCTGGAATCGCGTGCGCACCATGATTGCCACCACCGCGGCGGCGCCCCCTTGCAATGGGACTTCATCGACGCTCGCGGCCAGCCTCCCAACGATTGGGCCATTAGTCGAATGAACGAATCGGTCTCTCAGTTCAACCGAATCCCCGGGACGTAGGGCTGCGATCGCCCGATGGATCGGATGACCAGGCGGGCTTCGCCCGGCAAACCCAATGTCCATGTTGGCTGCCCCGAGCATGAGGTACCGGCGCTCGAGGTCCGCGCGATGTTGAGGCCGGCTGGCCGGAAAGCAGTCCTGCACCCCGCCAACTGTTCCGAGATCGACCAGATAGGGATTGCGCCCGCCTTCTGCCCGCATCAAGGTGAGCGTCTGGCGCGCGCGTGTCAAGGCAACGTAGAGCAGCCGCCTCTCGTCCTCATGGTCCCAGCGCCAGTCGGCGCAATCCATCACGATGACGTGGTCGAACTCCAGGCCCTTGGCGGCGTGCCCTGTCATCAGCTTGATGGCGCTATCCCGGCCGTCGCGTCGCATCTCCCCCGCGGCCTCATAGAAAAGCTCCAACACCTCGGCCGCGGGAACGACGTCCGCCTGAAGCGTCGAGGCAATGTCCTCGACGATCTCCTGCAGGTCCTGCAGCGCGGCGTTCCGTGGTTGCGCGCGCCGTTGCCGATTCAACTGCCTACGCAACGCGTCAAGGCGGACCATGCGCACCTGGCGCCGGCGAAGTGCTTGGGCAAGTGCCCAACCCTCACGCGTTCGCATCAGCGAGATCTGCCCCTTTGCCGCCTCAGGCCCCGTGATCTCGCAGGGCAACCCCTCGACATCACAGATGGCACGCATCTTCTCCAGCGGGGCGTGCGTGCGACAAAGCACCGCGATCTCCGACAGCTTCACGGCAGGGTCGATGCGCCGAATGCGCTGGATCTCTGCATAGACCAGTTGGGCCTGAAGGTTCGGGCTGGTCGGGCTAGTGAGGAGCCGCACCGCACCGTGACTCTCTGGGTCCACCTCGGCCCATCGCCCCCCGTGCGGATCGTCCTTCCGCCGGGCGTCGATCCGGATCGGATGATCGACCTTCATCCGGTCAGCGCCGCGCTGGATCACATGGTTGGCCGCCGAGATGATGTTCTGGGTGGAGCGGAAATTCTCGACCAGGTACGTGAGCTCGCCTTCGTAGTCAGCCCGGAAGCGCCGGATGAATTCGACGTTCGCGCCCTTGAACGAGTAGATGTTCTGGTCGTCGTCCCCGACCGCCATGATGCTCAGCTTGCTGTCCGCATCGACGCGCCGTCGGCCGGCCAAGGCGCTGACCAGGGCGTACTGCTGCTCGTCGATGTCCTGGTACTCGTCGACGAAGATGTATTCATACCCCTGCAGCAGCCGATCACGGATTTCGTCCGCATCGGTCAGCGCCGAACTCCTGCCTTCGAGCAGATCGATCGCATCCTGGAGCATCTGCTTGAAGTCGACCGCGCTGGCCGCGCGCTCGGCCCCCGCCAGGCTGGTGCCGGTCAAGCGAAGCGCCATGGCGTGGTAGGTCATCACCAGCACCCCCCTGCCGTCGTCCCCGGCCAAGGCCTGGAGGCGTCGGCGCAGCTGGACCGCAGCGCTCCTGTTGTAGGCCATCGCGATGATGCGGCCCGGGCTGACGCGAAGCACGCGCAACAGGTAGGCGATGCGGTGCACGATCACCCGTGTCTTGCCTGATCCGGGCCCCGCCAGGACCAAGTAATTGCCCGATTTCTTTTGAGTGACGAGCGCCTCCTGCACCGGGTGCTGAAGATCGTCGACGATGCGCCGATAGGACTCATCGGTGGTTTTGCGCTCCAGCAGGTCCGTGCGGCCGCGGAAGAACTCCTTGATGAACTGCTTGTGCGGCAGCGTGAAATACGCCTTGACCAGGTCCTGCGCCTTGGCCGGATCTTCCGCGCCGAGCTTGGCGTACTCGTGCATGACATGAGTCTGCAGGGTCCGCTCCTTGTAGAACTCCTCTAGCGGCGCGAAGGCGGCCACGGTGAACTGCCTGGAGGTTTCGCCTTGCATCTGGATGGTCATCGCGGAGCGGAACACCGAGCGCCCCTTGTCCAGCTCGAGCACCCGGGTCTGGTGCAGGTACAAGAGCGCATGCTCGAGAGCGACCTCGGGTTCCCGCAGCTGTGTTTTCAGGACCAGGTCGTCGTTCAGCGCGTCGATCAGCGCCTGGGCCTTGCATTCCACCATGCAGGCGCCTTTGACGCCCTCGGGCACCTCTGCAAGCAGGCGATCGAGCGTGACTTGCGCCACGGCGCGTCGCAGCTCGCAGATCCTGCGGATCTGGGCCCACGAGCGGCGCAAGGTCACGCGCAGGGTGTCGTCGCCCAAGGGCTGCAGCTGGATCATGCTGCGCTTGTCATTGCCCGAGCCGAACCCGTCGGCCATCGATCGCAGGCAGGCCCGCACCTGCGTCGGATCCACCTGCACAGTCTCGCCGTCTCCCATGAGCCGCGTGCGCAGTTCGGTGCAGACTGCCCGCAGATTCAGGTGCTGGTGCGACTCCTCCTGATCGGCGTCGGGTGCGTGCTCCGACATCAGGTCCAGGAGTTCCTTTTCCAGGACGCACAGGAATTCCAGGCGAGTGGGAGAGGCACCTCGCACGCCACGCACCAGGCGCACCGTCAACCCGAGGTCGTTGACGAGAATCCCGAGCTTGGCCAGTTGGTGGACGATGCGGAAGCATTCTTCTGGTTGGATGCCGGCATCGAGCATGAGCTCGTCCGTGCTCAGGCCCTCCGGCGTGTCGGAGCGAAACAGCGCGATCGCGACGGCCAGGAACTTCTGCTGCTTGCTGGCCGGCAGGTTCGCCTTGTCGATCCGCTCCTTGGCTTCCTGCAGGGAGGCCACCCGCAGGCTTGCGGGAAACACCTTGGTTGCGTTCTCGTTGCGCTTGAGAAAGTCGTTTCGCTCGAGCCAGGCGATGGCGGTGGTCACCTTGGTGGAGGCGTCTGGCGCATCGACGTCGATGCCGGTCCCGCTGCTCTGCGCAAGGAGTTCCTTGGCCGACACCACGATCTCGTCCTTGCCGAGCTTCTTCGCTTGGTCCCGCAGGGCGCGCAGCAGGCCGCTGAAATCCCGCTTCGAGAGCTGTGAGCTGGAGGAAAGCTTGAACTGGGTCTCCACGTCCTGCGGGTCGAACAGCAGGACGCACCGGGCTTCCTCGCCGTCGCGCCCTGCCCTGCCCGCCTCCTGCAGGTAGTTCTCCAGGGAGCCAGGAATGTCCGCGTGAATGACTAGGCGCACGTTGGGCTTGTCCACACCCATGCCAAAGGCATTGGTGGCCGCGATCACCTGCAGTTCGCCGTCGAGGAACTGCCGCTGGGCCTCCTTGCGCAGGTCCGCGGTGAGTCCCCCGTGGTAGCAGCCGCAGGAGATGCCTTGTTGCGCGACGATCTGGGCGAGGGTCTCGGCGTTCTTGCGTGTGGCGCAGAACACCACGGCCGCGTCCTCCCGGCGCAGGCCATCGCGCAGCAGCTCGACGATGCGCTGCGGCTTCTCTCCGCCCAAGGTGGGCACGACCGCGTAGGACAGGTTTGTCCGTTCGTGCCCACCGAGGAAAGTCTTCAGCTCGATCTGAAGGCCCTCCTGAAAGTGGCGGCACAGGTCTTCGATGACGTCGGGCTTGGCGGTGGCGGTGAAGCAGGCGACAGGTGCCTGACCCGGAAACTGCTCTCGGATGAAGCGGGAAACGTACAGGTAGTCCGTTCGGAAGTCGTGGCCCCATTTGGACAGGCAATGCGCTTCGTCGAACACCCAGGCGGCGATCTCCCGCATGCGGATCGCCTCGACGAAGGTTCGGCTGCGGAACTGTTCGGGCGAGACCAGCACGATGCCGATGTCGCCTAGACGGATGCGATCCAGGACATCCCGACGCTCCAAGGGGGTAAGCATCCCGTTGACCGTAGCTGCACACTGGATGTCGGCCTTCATGAGGTTGTCCACCTGGTCGCGCATCAGCGATTGAAGCGGGGAGATGACCACGGTCAATCGACCCGAGCGGCGGTAGTGGACGAGCGCAGGGAGCTGGTAGCAGATGGACTTGCCGCCGCCGGTCGGCAGCACGGCCAGCAGGCTCTCGCGCGCCAGACCTGCGCTGACGATGGCGCGCTGCAGGGAACTGCCATCGGGCGCCGCCGGCAGCGGCCGAAAGCTCGGCTTGCCGAACAGCATCGACAGCAGCGATTCGGCGTGATGATTCGAGCGACAGTACAGGCAGGCGGGGTGTCCGCAGTCGATCTCCCGCAGGTCGGCGATCAACTGCCGGACGGCGGGCAGCTCATGAAAAACCCAATGAGGGAGGATCGAGTTCCCGCCGGAGACCCGGATCCAACCGAGGGCGAACGCAACCGACCAAGGATCATGGTTGTCGACCGCCCTTGAGACGTCATACGCCAGATCGCGCAAGTGGGTGGCGCAACAGCGCCCAGCGAAGCGGCTCGCGACGATGTGCCCGGCCGCTTCGCTGCCCGGCGCCGTCTGCTCCCGGACTTGGGACAGCAGCATGGCTATGCCCTCGTCGTCGCGGAGCAAGAAATGCAGGAGTGCCGGCCACCAGGGCTCCTGCTCATTTGTCTCTAGAAGCGCTTCTACGGACTCTTCGAGCACGTTCAGCGCCACCCGAGCATCCTTGGTCGGGTTGTTGCGCTCGTCGGTGAGCAGCTTGTAGCCCTTGACCAGCCGGTGGTAGGGATTGCTGGGGAAGGCGAGTGCCGACAGCTCCAGGGTGTCGAGCACGGGCCAGCTCAAGCATTCGAGTTGAGGGAGTTGATCTCTCAACAAGGGAATGTCGTGGCGCCGGAGGTTGTGGCCCAACAGCACCCTGCCCTCGCGGGCGAAGTTGTTGAGAGAGGCGGCCACCGAGGGCGCCTTGGCTGGCGAGCAGGCGCTGTTGAAAGCGTCCGCGCTGTCCGAGCGGACGGCGCCGACCGCGAAGATCCGCTCGCCCTTCTCCGGATGGGCTTCGACATCGACGGAAACGAATCGGCCGTCGGCGGCGATGCGCCTGGCACGTTCGCGCAAGGAATCGACGACGGGCGTTTCCAACGAAGGCGAGGCAGGCTGCCAAGAGTGAGGAAGTGGTCACTTGTAACCGAAAGTGACACTATTACGCAAGTATTCTTTTTTGGCTGCAACTGTCCCCTGACGACTTGGCAGATCTCGCTGTCAGGTCAGCGCGACCGAGAACCCAACAGGTCCCCGGCACGTAATCCATGACGGAAGTCACGCTCGAGTTGGCTGCAGGAGGTCGCCCCGGCGCCGCAGGCGCGGACGGACCAAGTACAGGCCGAGACCGCGCCGGCGCCAGCTGCCGCTGGCCCGCGCGTGCGGCGGCGCCCCGAGAACCAGGGGAGAGAGCTTGGCCGGTTCTCCGTCGCCTTGCGCACGAACTCCTTCTGGTCTGGAACGACATCTCATTGATTTCGCTTGCTATGGCCGCCTCCAAAACCAGAACAGACTTGTCCGGCAGCGATGACCACCCTGACATCCCATGCCTGTTTCCCGCGCAATTCAGGGAAAGTAATCTCCAGGATGAGATCCTGTTACCAACCGTGTCAGAATCGCCCCAAAAAACAGGTGGAGCGGATGGTTGCGACTATTGAAATCGACTTGGGCGCCCTCGGCGTCCATTTCCCGCGCGGTGAGGTGGCCATGGTGGTCGCACAGCCATTCGTGGACATTGAAGCGGACTTCATCCACGAGGAGCCCTTTACTTGGACCGAACAGTCTAAGGCGCGAGCTTTTGAGTGCATCGACGCCACCTTGGCTGTGTCGTTGAAGGCTCCACAGGGGGCCGGAAAGACGCACTTCACAGTGTTCCCAGAGTGCATGCTGCCGGGGCTGGAAGGAGTGGACCGCGTCACGCAAGCTATGCAGGCAGAAGCGTGGCCCGTCGGGACGGTCGTCATCGGCGGTATTGACGGACTAACCAAGGACCATTTCGTCGAATTGGTACAGCGCCCCAACATCACTCATGATGCGGTGAACAACCGGCTAGACCTCATTCACGACCAACACTGGGTGAACTGCTCCGTGACATGGGCAAAGCTCCCCTCAGGAGAGGTGCGCAGTTGGGTGCAGCCGAAACTCTCTCCCGCCCGCATTGAGTTGGACGTCACGTACATGTCGATGTACCGAGGGCGCTCCGTCTACGTGTTCAAGGGGCGCTATTCCAACGTCGCTGCCTGGTATCGATTCGCAACACTCCTTTGCTTTGACTGGATTGCGAAGACTGAGGAAAAGCGCGTCTGGGAATGGCTGTTCGAAGGGTTGACTACAGTCGCAGGCCCGAATGGCGGGCAGATTCCTCTCACATGGCTGTTCGTCGCACAGTGCAACGCCGCCCCCTCCCATGCTTCATTCATGGGTCAGGTCCCCGCGTTCTTTGAGCAGGACAGTTATCCGCAAGTGAATCGGGATGAGACGTGCCTTGTGATGGCGAACGTCGCCGGGAAAGCTGCCCCGGGCAGGGCCAATCGTTTCGGGCAGTCGGCCGTCATCGTTATGCCGAATCGCTTCTCGGTGCCCGATTGCATGCCGACCTATTGCAACGGCGGACCGCAGGGGCGTCCAGGAGCGCCGCTAGAGAATTTGCGCGATGCCCTGTTTAGGGAGAGTGGCGCCTGTATTCACTCGTTCCTAGTCACGCATCCATCCTCGCTCCCAATCGGGTCTGCTGGGCATCGATTCCCCCTGCGCGAAGCGATGGTGCACCCGCTAAATGGCGTGGTTGACCCTCGAGCGCCAGGAGGTACCGTCCCCGCGGTCGTTAAGTGGGTGAACGATGAGCTCGATGATCCTTCAAAATCGCTGGCCTCCACTCACTCACATGCACCGCTTAGGGCGGTGGCCAGCGCAGCTCATGTGCGAACCGTCAACGAGCTTCGAAAGCTAAAGGACAATGGTCTCGACGCAACGGTCCGAATCGCGACGGCTCGAATCGAGAATCCGAAGGCCAAAAGGCGGAGCCCTGATGAATGGGACATGGGTGAGGGCCGGGCTCTCAAGCACGTCCTACACACCTTCGCGATTTTGGACGTGGCTCAGTACCCACCGACCTTTCACGGGCTAGGCTCGCAAGCAACTGTCGTCAGAGGTGACTCCAGCATGGAGGTCATCGCAGTCTCCGGTCTCAGCCACGAAGACTGCGATAAGCATGTTCTCGCACGCCTGCCGGATCACAAGGGGCGCCTGCTACTGGTGAGTCGAGATGAAGAGAACACGCCGTGGGACGCACGACTCCAGCGTATCTACGATCAGGTCCCCGACGAGCCCTCGGCGGAGTCGAGGTTCACCGAACCGACGAGCGCCATCGTGCGCCTAGGCTACAGAGACGTGATGGACGCTTATCGCAGCGCAGCCAACAAAGCTGAGTTGAGGGAGGCACTCGATGCAAAGCTCTCCTGAAACGCTCGAGTTGCTGATAGACCTTCAAGCAACTTTGGCAGACTTGCTCGAAGGTGTGACCTTCACCGAGGAAGTGCTTAGTGAGGCGCGCGTGCCGGTCGTTCTTATGCAACGCCCGCACGCAATAACGGCTTTTGCTGTCGGAGACCAAGAGGACTACCGCCCGCTGTACGAGGCCTTCAAGAAGCACTATCTGAAGCACAGCGCACAGTGGTCAGCGAAGGACCTCGCGTTCGTCTACTGCATCCCAGAAGGTGTCGAGGTTTCCCCTGAGTTCTGTTCCCAAGTAGAAGTCGATGTGTACTTTTGCAGGAAGTACGCGGTCCGCTTGGACGGCAACATGGGCGCGAGTCTGGCTAGGCTCCCGTTCCTTCCCCTGGCTCCTATCGCCCCTGGTGTGCAGGTAAGGCCACCGACGGCTCAAACGCTTCTTCGCCAGCGCAACCTCAAAGCGGAGCTCGCCACTGCGCTCGTCCTTCCGCAAAAGAGCAGCGCGGCAACAATCTTGACGGCCTGCTTGGCAAACAACTACGGTCCTCCTCATTCACTGGAGACAACGGCTGCGGCTCCATCGTCACCCTTGCCAAATGACGACCGCGTTCAAACCAAGCTGAAGTCGATTTCCATTCAGAACTTCCGTGCGTATCGCAAGAAGAAGGAGTTCGAGCTCGGCTCTGCAGTGACGGTCCTATATGGCCCCAACGGATTCGGGAAGACGTCGTTCTTCGATGCCATCGACTTCGTCGTCACCGGCGGCATCGGCAGATTGAAGAAGGCGAGTTCCGGTCTGGTTCAGCTTGCGAAGCATCTGGACTGCGAGGACGACACAACCGAAGTTGCATTGACGCTTGTGCGCGATGGCAAAGAGCATATAGTCACGCGCAATCTTGCGAACCAAAACCACGCGACGGTGGACGGCAAATCTCTTCAGCGCAAGGAGGTGCTGAGCTTGATGACCGGCGGAGCGACGCCTGATGCAGACCACGTGAATAGCATGGTCGACCTTTTCCGCGCGACACACTTGTTCAGCCAGGAAGACCAAGAGCTGACACGAGACGTAGCCTCGAAGAGCGAGCTTTCGCACGGGCTCGTTACGAAGATGCTCGCGTTCGAAGACTACGCGCGTGGTCTCAAGAAGGCCGAGGATGTACTCAAGCTAGCTACGCAAGAACACGCAGTTGCTGTGGACAAAATCGCAGCTTCTAAGAGTGCCATTGCGCAAGAACGCGCCGAGCTTGAACGCCTTCAGGGCTTGGCTGCGGTGGACACGTCGCCTGAGGCACTAGAGGCTCGCTTCGATGCTTTAAGGCAAGATATTTTGTCTGCCGGATTCGAGCTTGCCGGCGTTGAACTTCGCGACACCAGAGGTGTCAGGGCCATGCTTGAGTCCTCGGCAGCCCAAACGGTCACATGGCGAAACAGCTTGGCGCGCGCAATCGACCAGGTCGCCTCGCTCGCGTCGCTTCACCAGCAACTCGAGCCTCTACGAACCCAACTGACCGAGCGCAAAGCGGGTCTTCAGCAGGCGCAGGCGGCGGAAACAACGGCGCTGAACCAGTTCAACAGCCAGTCGACACAACTCGCTGAGCTCAAGTCTCAAGAGGGCTCGTTCCAGAACCGACTGGAGTGGTTCACCTGGGCGGTGTCGGTTCAACCCGAGTACGCACGGCTGAATGAGGAGGCGAAGCAACTCTCGGCAGCCCTAAGCGCCCTCGCTCCACGGGCAACTCAACAGCGTACCGTTCTCGAGCAGGCTCAGGCGACACAACGTCAGGCGGCTTCGACATTGCAGACTTCTGAAGCGGCGCTTAAAGCGGCATCGGACATGCGTTCCCGCGTTCAGGCGGTGAAGGATGTCGCCGCCCTTTGGGAGCAATCCGCCTCGACGTTCGCCCAGGTCCTGGTTACCGAAGTTCAGCTTCAGTCGTCTCTGGAGACCTTGCGAGGGCAGTTGAGCAATAGCCAACAGGCGGTGCAAGCTCAAGAGCTTCGGTTGGCACAAGCGGAGCGCGAACTGGAGGCGGCGAAGAGCAACGACTCCAGGCTGAAAGCGCTCATCTCCGAACTTCGCGGGCATGTGGATGGTCCTAGCTGCCAGTTGTGTGGACATGACCATGGAACCATTGAAGCCTTGCTCTCGGCCATCGACCAACGCTTAAATCAAGGCGGCCGTTTACTTCAGCTGAGTGAGGCGGCAGCGAGAGAGCGCCTTGCTCATCAGACACTCGTCACCCAGAAGGCAGCACTCTCTGAGCGAGCAAGGCAGGGGGAGCAGAGTCTCGAACAAGCTCAAGCTCAGCGCGCTCTCTTCGAGCGGCAGCAGGCGAACTATGCGGCGTCGCTGAACTCGGTCGGACTCTCGTTGCCCGACGAGACGTCCGCCCAGCTACAAAGCCTGAGCGACAAAGTGCATGAGGATGAATTGCTAGCTGCTGCGGCCGTGGGCACGGCGCGGCAATCCTTGGCATCTGCGGAGACTGTGGTTGCCGGCGCTCAAGCGGGACTGCAGGCAATCCAGGACCTGCATCAGACAACCGATGTGGCATTAACCGCGGCGAGGCAGCGCTTGAGTGAGTTGGTCAAGGAGGCCAATCGAGGCTCGTTGACCCTTGAAAGTTCCTTACAGGAATTGACGAACGCGAGAGACGCAGCTGAAGCCCAGCGAGCTTCAACAAATGCTGCCTCGATTGGCGCCGAGGAGCAAGTGACGCAACATAAGACTGCGCACGCCGCCGCGAAGGCAGTAACCGCAGCCTCTCGTGCAGCCCACCAGCAGGCAAGCCAGGCGTGGACTTCGCATGAGACCCAGGTGCAGTCCATCTTGTCGCAACTGGCGGCTGCGAAGTTCTCCACTTCGGTGACGCAGGACGAGCTTCGGCAATGGATGGAGGTCTCGACGATACGAGGGGTGTCGGCGCTGGCCCTACGGGACCGAGTCGCCGAACTTGAGGTAGCTGTTGACACCGCCGCGACGTCCGCTGCGTTCCAGAGCATCCGTCAACGTATTCAGGAGCACGAGCAACGAGTTCAAGAGGCGACGGTCCGCGCTCAAAGCGTCCAGCCTTGGGTCGGATACTTCACCGAAGTCACGAAGCTTCTCAGCACGCAGCAGTCCTCTGCCACCGACCATTTCATCGATGAGTACGGGCCCCGGACCGCCGTCATCCAACAGCGACTCCGTCCCGTCTACGGATTCGATGGAATTGAACTTACGAGCAAGGACAAGACTATCAGCATCAGTGTCCAGCGCAAGGCCGAGAGGCTCCGCCCCGCGGACTACTTCAGCCAATCGCAGGTGCAAACGCTCATCCTGGGCCTGTTTCTCACGGCGTGCAGCTCGCAAACCTGGTCGGGGTTCTCGTCCATCATGATGGACGACCCGGTCACCCACTTCGATGACCTCAACACCTATGCCCTCCTCGATCTAATTCTTGGTCTGCAGAGTTCGTCGGAAGGTGAGCGTCAGTTCGTCATCTCAACGTGCGATGAAAAGCTGCTGCAGCTCGCTCGGCACAAGCTCCGGCATCTTGGGTCCGCGGCCAAATTCTATCGCTTCCAAGCCATCGGAGCAGACGGGCCAATGGTCTCGGAGCTCTCGGCATAGCCCGCTGACCCCGGCTGCAGTTGCACTTCGGCTGGAGATGTTCAGTCAAATCGCTGCATCGACCGGTTGAATCCGCACCCGCACAGCGGTCCTCTTGTCTATGATGGAAATGCCGATCGCCCTCCTCGCGCGGCAGTCGCGGCGTTCCCTATGCCGTTTTACATAATTGTGCTTGCTCTTCAATTGCGACGTTTGAGAGCAGCATTGACATCGACACGCCACCGCCATGGCGAGAATTCGTGCGACGCCTTTGACAAATTGCGAGAGGCGGTGCTAGCGGACCAAGTGGTTGGCGAGCCTCCGACGCTGAGAACGTAGCCCTGCCGACACAAGGCGGCTAAGCAGTAGCCTCAACCGACACCATCGCGCTCCATCTCCGGCTTTGGTCCCCCTGTCGGCGCGCTAGCCTGCCGGGCCGTCGTCGGCGGGACCGCGTCGGGAATACGTGGGGTCGGTCAGGACGAAGGCATCGCTCTCCAGATCGCAGGGGAGGCTTGGCTTTTGAGGGCGCAGTCGACGAAGATTGAATCGTCCCTCGCCTACGCGATGCAGCAACTCGACGCCAGCGATCGTCATCGCCGCGCGGACGAAGACCTTGAAGCCCGGCATGAGCTCGATACGCGAATTCACCCCTCGATGATCGTGTTCGACCATCTCGTTGTGAAATTTTGACGCGCGCGCGAACGCGACTCAGTCGAGTAGCGTGGCCAGCACCTTCGCCAGCATGTCGTCCACGCCGACGGCCTGCACCGCCCCCGGAAGTTCCACATCCCCATGCATCACAAACACCGGCTTACCCCACTTGAGCCCGAGCGCCATTTCCGACAGCGTGCCCATGTTGCCGCCGATGGCAATCAGGCACACCCCGCTGCGCGCGATGATGGCGTTGCGCATCTCGCCCATGCCCGTGGGGACGGCTACGCTGAGCCGGCGGTTGGCATTGCGGTCGTCATCCTCGGGGAGGATGCCGACGGCGATGCCGCCCGCCTCGGTGGCGCCGCGCGAGGCCGCGGCCATCGCGCCGCCGCGGCCGCCGCAGACCATTGCCATGCCGGCGCCGGCCAGCGCATGCGCCACCGCATGGGCGGCCGCGCATTCGGCCGGTCCGCCGTCCCCGGGGCCGAGGATGGCCACCGGCTGACGATGGCGCGCCGGCCCGCGTTGCTTCTGCGCGAGGCGCGCCAGCGCCTCAATGACCGGCGCCGACAGCACCGCGCTCGCGCTCTCGCGTAACGACATCGCCCACTCCCATCACGATCACACAAACCACCATCAGCACCAGCGACAAGGCCGCTGCCACCGCGAAATCGGAACCGCCGTCGCCCACCTGCGCGAGCAGCATCAGCGGCAGGATGTTGAGCTGCGTGCCCACCAGCGCCGTGCCGTATGTGCCCATCGCGATCGCGGCCACCATGCAGGCGTTCGACAGCACCGAGGGCACCACCTCGGGCACCACCGTGTCCCAGAAAGCGCGCGCCCTCGACGCGCCCAGCGTGCGCGCCGCCTGTGCCGGGCGCAGGTCGAGGTTGGCGAACACTGGGTACAGCGAGAGCGCCACGCGCGGAATCAGGTAGTAGGCATAGGCGAACCCCAGGCCCGACACGCTGTAGATCCAGCTGCCGATAGCTGCGGGGTCGGCACCCAGCCCCGCGAGTAGCTGCGTCACGAAGCCCGCGCGCCCAAAGGCCAGGATGAAGCCGTAGGCGATCACCAGGCCCGAGAAGGCCAGTGGCAGGCCCAGCAGCGTCATCATCCATTGGCGCCGCGCCGTAGGCTGGCGCGCGAGCTCGATTGCGATGCAGGTGCCCAACAGCGCCGACACCGCGCCTGCGGCCAGCCCGAGCGCCAACGTGTTGCGCAGCGCGCCGAAGAACAGCGGGTTGCCGAACAGCCGGTCGAAGGCGCTGCCGCCCCCCCCTGAAGGCCTCGGGCAGCAGCGCCGCCAGCGGTGCCGCGAAGAACAGCGCCATGAAAGCCCAGGCAGGCCAGGCCCCAAAGCGTGGCATGGCGGCTTACCTGCTGCCCAGCGCAGCCTGGGCCCAGAGGCGGTCCACCTCGGCCTTGCGCTCCGAGGCCTTCAACACGTCGAGCGGGCGAATCTGCGGCGCCGATGGCATCTTGGCCGCGACGTCGGCGCCGAGCGGCGTGCCCGGCACTGCGGGGCGCACGAAGCCCTGTGCAAACAGCGCCTGGCCCGCCTCGCTCATGATGAAGTTGAGCCACAGCTTGCCGGCGTTCGGGTTCGGCCCGTTCTTCACCAGGCTGATCGCATACGGCGCGGCCACGCTAGCCTCCTTCGGAATCACGACGTCGACCGCATCGCCCATGCCATCGACATGCTTGGCCTTGAGGCCGTCGTTCTCGTAGCTGATCCACACCGGGACCTCGCCCTTCAGGAACTTGGCATACGGCGTGGTGCCTTCCACCCGCAGCACATTGCCGGCCGCATGCAGCTTGCCGAGGTAGCCTGTGCCGGGCTGAACGTTGTCGACGCTGCCGCCGTTGGCATAGGCCGCCGCGAAGGCCAGGACCTGGCCGATGCCGGTGGAGCGCGGGTCGAGGTACACCACTGTGCTATTGAACTCGGGCTTGAGCAGGTCGGACCAGCTCGTGGGCACGTTCTTCACCAGCTTCTTGTTAACCAGGAACGCGATGTTCAGCGTGTGGATCGTGAACCAGCGGCCTTCAGCCTCGCGGAACACCGGCGGCAACTTGTCGAAGTTGACGGGCTTGAAGGGCGCGACCACGTCCTTCTTCGCGGCATCGACGCCTGAGGCGGCGAAGTAGTAGGCCGTGTCTGCCTGCGGGCGGCGCTTGGTCTTCTCCAGCGCGACCACGGTGGCGGCGGAGCCAATGTCGTTGTAGGTCAGCTCGATCTCGGGGTAGCGCTTCTTGAAGTCGCGGAACAGCGACTTCCAGTTGGCCCATTCGGGACCGGTGTCGAAGGAGACGCACAGGCCTTCCTTCTGCGCCTCGGCGTACAGCGCCTTCTCGCCCGCATAGAGCTCGGGGCCGTCGAAGGCGAAGGCGGTGCGTGCCGCGAGCGTGGCGAATGACAGTACGGGCAGTGCGCCTGCGGCCTTGATCAGATGGGCAGGTTTCCACTTCCAGCGGCCGCACCGTGGCCCACTGCCCACAACTCGGGCGGACCTCCGCGGCGCTGAAGGCGCATGTCCGGCTTGGAGCCCCGGAAGCCTCCTGAAGACAGCTCGGACCAGATCAGATCGGGGTCGCAGCTGTACGAGAGGATGTCTTGAGAGGCCTCGGCGTGCAGCATGGCCGCGAGCTCGATTGAACTCCTTGCCACCCAATCCCGATCTACCTTCGCACCGTAAGAGTAGCAGAGGTTGCCGGGCCGTTTTCCCCGCTTTCGTACTTCGGCGCGCTTTAGCGGAGAGCGTCCGCGAGCGGATTTGATGATCGCTGCATCCATGGCGCATTCACGACCATGCTCACGCCGTTGAGAAAACTGGAAAAAGGCTTCCCTCTGCGCTATATTTACAGCGCATTCCGACCAGGAAAGCTTCTGAGGCAAAAAGGGGCAGCTCGCCGCAATCGAGCTGCCCCTCTCAGTTTTCGTCTACGTCAGGATGACCGAGCCTTTCGAAAAAAATAAAAATAGGCGACACCCCTCGTTTTGGCAAGTCTTGTTGTGCTCATTCTCGACAACGCGAGTCGTCGCTCGGTCGGCCCAGAGCGTCCGGCGCATGTGGATTGCGCATCATGCGGCCTGCGTTCCGGCTACATCGTCCTGCCATAGCGGTGCCGATCTCGCCACGATCGATAGAGCGCAATCCCGACTTCTTCAATGAACATATGCGTTCACTGTGCTCGATGTTTGCCGCAGAAATTGCCTTTAACTCTAAGTTTGACAAAGAGTTTGCCTTGACTGTTGCAAAGAGATTTCCTGGACGCCGGTTTCTGACCACACCGGTTCCCTTGGATGTGAATCGCTGGGAGCGATGCCAAATGTCAAACGATTTACTAGAACCACATATTCGTTTGACAAGTTCAGGCCGACGATGGCCGTCGTCATCCCTGAATCGATGCGGGCTTGAGGTCGTCCATGAAATCTGTTGAAGAAATGCCGCCTTCCAAGGCGCTGATGCCGTTGAACCGCGACCATGCGCTGCTCGATCCCAGCCAGAAGTCGGACATGGCCGAAAATGCCGCGCACGACCTCATGGCCGAGGGCAAGTCCGACACGCCCGTGTGGCGTACTGGGCCGCCATACGCTTACTGGGCGGCCTGATTCGGCGAGCGCTACGGGCACCAGATGGGGCCGCCGGTCCTGGTGTCCGTTGGTCATCCAGTGCATCGTCGACCACGCAAGGAAACTCGGGGCGCCGGCGCTGAACGCCCTGACGCGCAGGATTTCGGTGCTCTCAATGGCCCACCAGCTTTCCAAGCAGCCCAATCCGTGCGTGGCTCCGGCGGTGAAGGCGCTGCTGAGCAAGGCTAGAAAGGCCTATGCGAAGCGCAACGCTCTGCCCCACAAGCGGCGTGCGCTGAAGAAAGAGCCACTCGAGGCGGTGCTGGAGACCCGCGGCGACGCGCTCAAGGGAAAGCGCGACCGCGCCCTCCTCCCCTCGCCTGGGCCTCGGGCGGGCGCCGGCGATGACGGATCTTGACAAGCCTCGGGCGGGCGATATCGCGTACCCGGAAACGTGCCTAGAGTTCTGTTTGGCGTGAGATTTGGTGGCTGGGGGCGTGCGGGTGCGTAGAAAAGTGCGTTTGTTTAGCACGTGCTGGAATTTATGTACAAAAATCGGTGTTTTCTATACATGTGCGAAACTACATGCCGCCACTTGGTCCGCTCCACCGTCTGAACTTCCAGCGTTTCGACCAACCCGTCCTCCTCAAGAAGCTGGCGAGCGCGAGCCGTCAATTAGCGGAGCTCAAGGGAATCGCCGCCTCGATCCCGAACCAAGGCATTTTGATCAACACCTTGGGCCTGCAAGAGGCCAAGGATAGCTCCGAGATCGAAAACATCGTCACGACGCACGATGAACTGTTCAAGGACGACCTGGCGGCGGAGGAGGCGGCCAGTCCAGCGGGCAAGGAGGTCCTGCGATACCGCCAGGCGCTAAGGGTGGGCTTCGAGCAAGTGCAAACCACCCGGCTGCTGACCGCCAATCACATCGCCGAGATCCAAGCAGAACTCGAGCGCAACAACGCGGGTTTCCGAAAGCTGCCCGGAACTGCTCTGCGCGATGGTCGTGGCAGAACAGTCTACATGCCACCCCAGGACCCGGACGAGATCGTGGCGCTCATGCGCGACTTGGAAGCGGCAATTAACGAGCCGGACAAACTGGCGGTCGATCCCTTGATCAAGATGGCGCTCATCCACCACCAGTTTGAAAGCATCCATCCTTTCTACGATGGGAATGGACGCACCGGACGGATCCTGAATGTTCTCTACCTGGTCAAGGAGAGACTGCTGGACATTCCAGTGCTCTATCTGAGCAGCCACATCGTCCGCACTAAATCGGATTACTACCGGCTGCTGCAAGCAGTTCGCGACCATGATGCATGGGAGGACTGGGTGCTCTACCTGTTGGAGGCGGTCGAGCTGACCGCAGCGCAGACCATCCACACCATCCATGCCGTGAAGAAGGCACTGTTTGACTACAAGCATCGAATCCGCAATGACTACCGGTTCTACAGCCAGGATCTGATCAACAACTTGTTCACGCACCCGTACACGAAGATTGAATTTGTCCAGCGAGACCTGAAAGTCTCACGCTTGACCGCGACCAAGTACCTGGACGCACTGACGGAAGGGGGCTTCGTGCAGAAACAGAAAATCGGCCGAGGCAATTACTACATCAACATCGCCTTGAATCGGATCCTTATGGAGCGGCGCACCTCTTGAAGACATGGGCACGCCAAGCTTCACCAAAAAGGTGTGCTTCTCCGGGCTGCGGACCTACCCCACGGAATGGGACGCGACCAGAGAAATTCGATCCGAGGCCAACGAGAAGGAGCGCGTGGAAATCGGAAGCATTTGACTCTGAATCCGGGGAATCGACCCGAAGACCTGAAGCCCCGACGGCCTGACCGACATAACAGCCCTTCACCCGGCCGCGCCCGATAGTGCTCGTTCGAAAAGCGCTTCCAGCTCTCGAACAGAATATGGCTTCTGCAAGAGTTCGAAATCCATGCTGGAGTCGTCGGCCGGGACATGGCTCTAGCCAGTGGTCAATACGACGGGAATGTCCGGCCATCTAAGGCGAATTTCTTTGGCCAGCTCAATGCCGTCGGTGCCCGGCACCATTGCGGCGTCTTCATCGGTGGGCGCCCGGTAGGCCTTGACTTCCTCGATGGCCTTCACCTTCACATAGCGCGCATTGGTTGAAATGCTGTCCAATAGACGGAGGGCGCTATGCAGTGTCCGACAACCGCTCGACTAGAAAGTCACTGAGTGCCTCTACTTTGGCCGCTCGAGATCTGCCCGATGGCATCACGAAATATAGACCTCCCTTCGGAAGCGACCATTCCTTGAGGATTTCTTCCAGCCGACCATCACGTAGATACTCTGTGGCGATGAAGTCGGGCAACTCACCAATGGCCAATCCATCAAGCAAGGTTGGAATCAATGCGTCCACATTGGTTACCTTTAGCCTCCCACTGGGCGTGACCACTTCTTCTTCGCCCGCGTCATTGACCAGACGCCATACATCAGTGCGAGCGCGGTAGGCATATCCGAGACAGTCTCGTGCTACCAGTTCTCTGGGGGCCTTTGGCACTCCGCAGCGGGCCAAGTATTTGGGACTCGCAACGATAAGAGGCGAGACGGAACGAATGCGTCTGACCACCAAAGACGAATCGGGCATGACCGCGATGCGAAGCGCCGCATCAAACCCCTCGCCGACGAGGTCCAATTTCTCATCGGACAGGTGAAGGTCGACCGAGAGGTCGGGGTACAGCCGGAGGAACTCCGGCATGAGCGGCGCTACCCATCGCAAGCCAAACGACATCGGCACGGCGAGGCGAACCCACCCACGCGGATTCGACGATAGCTCTCTCGCCGCGTTTTCCGCATCCTCCGCTTCGCGAAGGATCCTGGTCGCAGAAACCGCGAGGTTCCTTCCGAACTCCGTCAACGCTACTTGCCTGGAAGTTCGATTGAACAACCGGGCACCAAGCCGCTCTTCCAGACGAGTGACGCCGCGTGAGACGGTGGCGACGGACGTCGTCAGCGCCCTAGCCGCGCCGGCGAAGCTTCGCTCTTCCACGACCTTTGCAAAGAACGCCAGCCCCTCAAAGTCAGGAAGGTTTGTCATCTACATTTCTGCAACGGTGTCTTTCCGGCATTTCCATATTGTAATGCTGGGTTTAACCCTAAGCTCACCCCACGAAACTTAAAGGAACCCCAATGGCACAGAAACTTGATGGAAGAATCGCAGTTGTAACAGGTGGCACCTCGGGCATTGGCCTGGCCACCGCGAGACTTTTTGCTGCAGAAGGCGCATATGTTTTCGTCACCGGGCGCCGCCAAGCCGAGCTCGATGCGGCCGTGGCCAGCATTGGCGACAACGCCACCGGTTTGAAGATCGATTCGTCCAACTTGGACGACCTAGACAAGCTCTACGCCCAGGTCAAGAAATCCAAGGGGCGCATCGACGTGCTTTTCGTCAATGCTGGCGGCGGAAGCATGGTCCCGCTGGGCGAGGTGACCGAGGCACACTTCGACGATACATTCGACCGCAACGTGAAGGGGGTTCTCTTCACCGTGCAAAAGGCACTCCCGTTGCTCAGCGACAACTCGTCCGTCATACTGACAAGTTCCAGCACCGGAAATCGCGGCACCGCAAATTTCAGCGTATACGCCGCGTCCAAGGCCGCCATCCGCTCTTTCTCGCGCAACTGGATCTTGGACCTCAAGGGGCGAGGCATTCGCATCAACACCATCAGCCCGGGACCAACGGTCACGCCGGGGCTTGTTGACTTGGCGGGCCCAGATGCACAAGCCCAGCAAGGGCTGCTCGACCATCTCGCAGCCTCTGTCCCGATGGGCCGAGTCGGCCACCCGGACGAAATTGCGAAGGGCGTGCTTTACCTCGCATCCGACGACTCCAGCTTTGTCAACGGAGTCGAGCTTGCCGTCGATGGGGGTCAAGCGCAGGTTTGAGGGCAAATGCACTAGATTGCTTCCAGAATCGGCACAAGCAATCTGGACCGCAAACGACGGCCAGTGGACTTGTCCAACTTCAGACTGCTTCTGACCGAAGCAGTCGTCGGTCGGCGCGAACTGAATGACCGTTCGTGGGGCCATCTGCTGCCCCAGTTCGCCGACAGCGAATTTCCGCCGGCCACAGGTCACGACAAAGCCTACCTGGACAGCGTCGCGGGGTGAAGGGACGGCTGAAGCACTGGGTCAACGCGCTGTACCGATGGCCATGAAGATCAGCCACATCCATGCGGGCGATCAGGGCACCGAAGGCGATCCTTGGGTCGTGGCCATGGTCGTGCTCAGTGAGCAACAGGGGCAACGGCCGTCTCTCGCATGATGACCTCAGGCGTCCGGTAGGCCTCGGCCATCTGTCGCTCGTGCTCCGTGCGCAGTTGCGCCTGCATGTATGCGCCGAGTGCGCGCGCATGCTCCACAACGAACTCCCCGAACTCAATACGCGGCCGCTCGTAGGCTTTGAGGGCAGCGGGCACATCGCCATGGCTGCTCAAGGCCTCGAGCAAAGCGACGGCGTCGCCGGCTGCCTTCGTCACACCCATCCCGCAGTGAGGCCGCGCAACGAACGCAGAATCACCCAGCAGGGCGATTCGACCGAACGCCAGCTGAGAGCTTTCCAGGTCAAAGATCGGCTGGAAGAAGAGAGCCTCGGTCTTGTCGACAACCTCGGCAAACTGAGGGGCCAGCACCTCCCGCGCTGCTTGACGCGCCTGCTCCAGGACGCTGGCGCGAATGAGCGGTGGAGGAATCCCGTCAGGCCACACCTTGCCGCTTTCGTCCGTCACCATGTCCTTCAAGGTCGTGCCTTCGTCAGCCGGCCGGTACCAGACAAAGTTGAACCGCCTCGAGCCTGGCGTGACTGCATTGTTCTTGCCCGCGACCGGGTAGGCAATCATCTGCTCGCGCGGAGGCAGTCCGAAAGCGAAGTAGGGAAACAACTCCTTCAAGGTCCGAGGCGACAGCACCGACTCCTCGACGAGGCCGCGCCATGCGATGTAGCCTGCATACTGGGACTTGACCTGTGGCAGCAACGTTTGCCGCACGAGCGAGCGGACGCCATCGGCGGCAATCATCAGAGACGCGCGGGCCTGAGAGCCGTCTGCGAAGGTTGCGAAGACCTGTTCGTCATCCTGACAGAACGACGTCAGCTGCTTCCCGTTGTGATAACGCTCGCTCGGGAATATTGCCCGAAGAACGTTGTACAGCCGACCCCAGGCTGTGAGGATTTGCGGCATGGCTCGGGTGCCGAGCACCGAGCCGTCGCGGGCCAGCGTGACGCGCTCGCTGACAGAAATGCCGATGGAGTCATCGACGACCACGCCCGCTTGGGCCAGCGCCGCCATTAGCTCCGGATGCGTAACGATGCCTGCCCCGCGACCTTCCAGTTCCTCGGCCACGCGCTCATACACGTGCACGTCCCAGCCGGCTCGGTGCAGCATGTTTGCCGCGAGGAGCCCTCCAAGGGAGCCGCCCACGACCATCACGGTCTTTCCTTGTGTCATCGCTGTCTCCTTCTCTTTTTGCGGGCTCAGTTCACTGCGGCGCTTGCACGCCCTGCTGCGGCTATCCCCTCCGCTGCGGGGTAGTTGAGCTCGATGGTCACGCCAGATGGGTCTTCGACGAACAGTTGGTGCAGCCTCAGGCTGGGTACGGTGCGCTCGCGAAACTGAAGGCCGGCGGCGTTGAGGCGACGGTGCATGTCCAGCAGATCCGTCGCCAGGAATGCGAGATGGTCGACTGCCGCACTGCCGTGCAACGAGTCCTCTGCCTTGTCGCCGAGGTACGCCGTCAGGCCCGCAGGGTCGTTGGCGTCGATGCCGATGATGTGCACGACACCGTAGTCGGATTCGTCGCCCCCCCTGTAGAGCCACAGCCCCGGAAAACTGAAGGGAGGACGGAAGCCCTCGCGAAAGCCCATCACTTCGACGTAGAAGCGCCTGGATGCGTCCATATCGGTCGTTCGCACCGAAAAATGGGCCAGCTTATTTATCGGCATAGTTCGCTCCAAAAAATCAGCAACTGATCGTTAGATCAATAGTAGCCGATGCGACAGAGGACCGCAAGCGGTTCCACCTGCGCCTTGCAGCCCCATTCGCAAAGTTTCAGGTGCGCTCTGCGCGAAGAACCTGGGGAACGCCCTGCAGGAACGCATCGACGCGCATGTCGATGAGGCGCTCCAGGCGCTTGGGCGTGGGAAGGTCATAGACCCATTTGCGCACCCCGATGTAGAAGACGCTCGAGTGCATCGCCCACACGAGTTCGACCTCCTCATCCTCTTCATCGGCGTCCCGCGGTTCGGGGATGCCGAACTCGTGGCGCAGTTCCCTCGCGATGACAAGGAAATGGCGCTCCCGCAGACGCGTCAGGTACCTCTGATTGATGCCGCCTCGGCTGAGCCCGGCGTAAATGAAGATTCGCACCCACTCGCTGCGCAGGATGAAGCGCGCATAGTCCTTGAGATAGCGTTTCAGCCGCTCAGCGAGCGGCACCTCGCGGGCGGCAAGCCACTCCTCCCACTCAGGGTTCCACCGACGGACAAAGACCTCCTCATAGACCCGGTCGACGAGCGCCTCCTTCGTCGGGAAGTACCGGTAGAGCAACGGCTGCGTGACGTTCAACTCCTTGGCCAAGTCCCGCGTGCTGGCGTCGAAGCCGTACTTGGAAAAGAACGAGATCGCCGCCTGAACGATCTGGTGCTCGCGATCTTCCGGCGCCAGCCGCCGACGCGGCAGCGGACCCGCATTCACGCCTGAAGACGGCGCTTGCACCGCCAAAAGTGACTTCGTTTTCTTCATTTGCAGCTGGGGTTATCCCTAGTTTATTTATCGATTGACAATTTAATTGACTTCCGTCAAAGTTATCGAACGATCAATATAAATGTACGTCCGATTCCGCATCGCGCCAACAGGAGAACCCATGAGACAACATTCCACCCCTCTCCCACTGACCCGCTGGGCCGCAGTCATAGCCGGCCTCGGTCTGGTCCTTGGGACCGTCCAAGCCCAGACCATCAAGATCGGGCTGCCAGTGCCACTCACGGGTCCATACGGCGCTGAGGCCAAGGATCAGGTCCGCAATGCCGAACTGGCGGTCAAGGAGTTCAATGACACTGGTGGACTCAACGGCCGCAAGGCAGAGCTCCTCGTGCGCGACGACAAACTCAACCCCGGCGAGGCTGCCACCCGCACGCTGGAGCTGCTCGAGAAGGACAACGCCAACTTCATCGTCGGCGGACTGTCCGCGGCGACCCAACTGTCCATCAACAACGTGACCAAACAGCGCAAGGTCATCTACGTCTCCATCAGCCAGTCCGATGCCATCAACGAGGCGAGCGACGCCGGCCCGTACACCTTCCACGAGGCACTGAATCCGAACATGACAACCCAGGCAGTCGGTCGCTATGTGTTCAAGAAGGGCATGAGGGTGGCCTTCCTGACTGCCGACTATGCCTACGGCCAAGAGATGACACGAGGCTTCACGCGCGTCGCCAAGGAGCTCGGTGCCGAAATCGTGGGCGAGGTCAAGCACCCTCTGGGCGCGCAAGACTACTCGACCTTCTTGCCACGCCTGCAGGCGATGAAGCCGGATGTGCTCGTCTTCAACAACTTCGGCAACGACAACCGCATCTCCATCAAGCAGGCCGGCGAGTTCGGAATGAAGAAGGGCATGAAGTTCGTCACGCCCATCCTCACCTACACCGCGCGCGTGTCCGGGGGTGCATCGACCTATGAGGGCGTCGTCGGCGGTACCCAGTATTTCTGGGAGATCGAAAGCAATACGCCGGCAGCCAAGGCCTTCAATACCGCATTCAAGGCCGCCAACGAAAACAAGTACCCCTCGGACTACGGCGCGATGGCCTATTCGGCGGTGAAGTCACTCCTGATGGCCGTCAAGTCCGCGGGAGCGACGGACAGTGACAAGGTTTCTGCCGCCCTGGCGGCCCTGAAGTACGACACGTACAAGGGCCCGCAGTACTACCGCGCGTGCGATCACCAGTCCGTGCAGTCGGTCCTGGTCATCGAATCGAACAGCAAGGAGGCGCGCGACCCGACGGATGTATTCAAGGTACTCCACGTCGAGCCGGCGGATGAAAAGCTCCTGCGCTCCTGCCAGGAACTCGGCTTCAAGGGTTGAGGCCGACCCACCACTTCCCAACGATCGGAGCAAACCATGCCCAGCCTTTTCGACCCCGTCGACCCGAACAGACCGACACTCGGCAACCGCATCGCCATGGCACCGCTGACGCGCTCCCGCGCGACCGAAGGCGACGTCCCCAGCCGCGACAACGCGAACTACCATGGCCAACGCGCGTCCGCGGGCCTCATCATCGCCGAGGCAACCAACGTGACGCCGATGAGCCGCGCCTTCGAAAGGGCGCCGGACATCTACAGACTCGCGCACGCTGCCTGAGATGTGTCGAAGGCACTTCCATGGAAATCACGTTCGACCTCCTCGCGCTGCAGCTCTTCACCGGACTTGCCCTGGGCGCTGTCTATGTCCTGCTGGCTGTCGGCCTCTCGCTCATCTTCGGCATGCTCACTGTCGTGAACTTTGCGCACGGGGCCTTCTTCATGCTGGGCGCCTACATCGGCTTGCTGACCGCCGAGAAAACCGGCAGCTTCTGGCTGGCTCTGCTCATCGCGCCCGTCGCGGTCGGCGCAATCGGCATGCTCGCTGAACGCTGGCTCATTCGGCCACTGTACGGCCGCGGGATCGACTACCCCTTGCTGCTGACCTTCGGCCTTGCCTACATGCTGGTGGAAGGCGTGCGTATCGCATGGGGCAAAGCCGGCCTGCCCTTCGACACCCCCGAGCTGCTGCAGGGTGCCACCAATCTTGGGTTCGCCGACTTCCCGACTTACCGCTTGTTCGTCATCGGCGTCGTTGGCGTACTGCTCCTCGCCCTGTGGCTCGTGATCGAGCGCACCTCATTCGGACTGGTCGTCAGAGCCGGCGCGCGGGACCCGGTCATCGTCCGCGTGCTCGGGATGGACGTCTCCCGCATCTGGCTCATCGTCTTCGGCGTCGGCACGGGCATCGCCGCCCTCGCCGGCGTACTCGCGGCGCCCATGCAAGGAGTCTCGCCCGAGATGGGCACCTCGGTGCTCACGGTCGCATTCGTGGTCACGGTCGTCGGCGGCATGGGCTCGCTGATGGGCGCCGTCGTCGCCGGCCTCCTGATTGGCGTGGTCGAGAGCATGGCTGTGCTGTTCTTCCCGGAAGCGGCAAAGGTCTCCATGTTCGTGATCATGGCTGCCGTGCTCCTCGTTCGTCCACAGGGTCTCTTCGGTCGCACTGGACTGATGTCATGAAGGAACTGACCATGAGCGCCGTCACGCCCCCCGCCACGACCACCCCGTCGCGCAACTGGGAAGAAGCTTTCAGGATGGTTGCAAAGCATCGCGTCCTGGCAACCGTCCTCTTCTTTGCCATCTTCCCCTGGCTGATGCCCTATCAGTCGCTGGCCATCAACATCCTCATCTATGGCCTCTTCGCTGTTGGCTTCAACCTGCTGTTCGGCTATACCGGCCTGCTGTCATTCGGTCACGCCGCATTCCTTGGCGTCGGAGCGTACACAGCTGGCATTCTCATCGCCCAGCACCACGTGCCATGGTGGGGGGCGGTGCCGGCATCCGTTGCAGCCGGATGCCTGGTCGCATTGGTGATGGGCTTGCTGGCCATCCGGACACGCGGCATCTACTTCGCGATGGTGACCCTCGCACTTTCGCAATGCGTCTACTTTCTGGTGTATCAGCTACCGGCCTCCGGTGGAGAGAATGGCCTGCGCGGCGTCAACGTCCCTGAGGTCAGCATTCTGGGGTTGAAGCTCGACCTGCTGAACCCGCTGCAGAAGTACTATTTCGTCTTCGGCTTCGTCGCGATCGCCATGTGGCTGCTCTCGCGCATTCTGGCCTCGCCCTTCGGCGGCGCCATTGAAGCAGTCCGTGAGAATGAAGCTCGGGCCCGGGCCTGCGGATTCGACATCGAGCGCACGAAGTTGCTGTCGTTCGTTCTTTCTGCCGGGTTCTGCGCCCTCGCCGGCTCGCTCAACGCGATCCATCTCTCCAGCGTTCCCATCGAGACCCTGGACTACGCCACCTCGGGCATGGTGGTCATGCTGTGCCTCCTGGGTGGCATGGGCACCTACTTCGGCCCCTTCGTCGGCGCAGCGCTCTTCTTGCTGATCCAGGACCTTGCATCCAACTGGACGGAGCATTGGCAGCTCCTTGTCGGCGGCGTCTTCGTCTTCTTCGTCCTGTTCTTCCCCAAGGGGGTCTGGGGCACGTTCCTTCAAAAGGTCTCCAATGAACGCTGATGCCATCATCGAGACGCGAAGCCTCAGCAAGCGCTTCGCCGGATTCAAGGCGCTCAACGACGTGAGCGTGAAGATTCGCCCGGGGATACTGACCTCCATCATCGGTCCCAACGGCGCGGGGAAGAGCACCTTCTTCAACATGCTCTCAGGCTCTTTTGCACCCAGCGACGGCCAGATCGTGTTCATGGGCAAGGACATCACCGGGATGCGCCCGCATGAGTTTGCGCACACGGGTATTGCCAAGTCCTTCCAGATCACGAACCTGTTTCCGAACTTCACTGCGCTGGAGAACGTGCGCATCGCGCTCCAGGCGCACGTGTCGCGCTACGGACTGTGGCGCCGGCGTTCGGCGCTCCATGGCTTGAGCGAACAGGCCGCGACGGTGCTGGAGACGGTCGGTCTCGCCGAGCGGTCCAATCACATCGCGCGGGAACTGGCACATGGCCAGCAGCGCGCACTCGAAATCGGGGTCGCGCTGGCCGGCCAGCCGAAGCTCCTCCTGATGGACGAACCCACGGCGGGCATGAGTCCCGAAGAGACCAAGGTCATGATGGCGCTCATTCGCAAGCTGGTCGAAGAGCGCACGGTTGTTCTGGTCGAGCACAAGATGAAGATGGTGATGGGCATCAGCGAGCGCATCGTCGTCCTGCACCATGGCGAACTCATCGCCGAAGGCACCCCGGACGACATTCGCGCGAATGACCTGGTCAAGCGCGTCTATCTCGGCCAAGGCAACCACTGAGGGAGTGCGGAATGCTTGAAGTCAAAGATCTGAACGCGTGGTACGGCACCAGTCACATTCTTCAGGGTGTCAGCCTGCAGGTCCGCAAGGGCGAGCTTGTCTGCCTGATCGGTCGCAACGGTGCGGGCAAGACCACCACCGTCAAGAGCATCGCGGGGCTCATTCACAGAGCGAAGGGCTCCGTGAAGTTCGAAGGCGTCGAGTTGCTCGGCCAGCCGGCGCACACCCGGTTCTCCAAGGGCCTGGCCTACGTTCCGGAGGAGCGCCGCATCGTCCCTGGTCTCACGGTACGAGAGAACATCCGCCTGGGTCTCCTCGCCTCGCCGTTGCGCCGGCATGAAGCGGACGTCATCGAGGAGATCGCGGAAACCTTCCCGCGTCTGAAAGAGCGCCTCGACCAGATGGCCATCACGATGTCAGGCGGGGAGCAACAGATGCTTGCCATTGCGCGCGCCGTGGCGTCCAAGCCGAAGATCGTGCTGCTCGACGAGCCCTCCGAAGGCATCATGCCGGTGCTGGTCGATGAGATGTTCGAGTATTTCGCTGCGCTCAAGCGCAGCGGCGTGACCATCCTTCTCATCGAGCAGAACGTCGGCCTGGCTCTCAAGATTGCAGACCGCGCCTACATCCTCGACCAAGGCGAAATCGTCTACAGCGGCGACGCGCAAGCCATGCTGGCCGACGAAGCCATCCAGGAGCGTTACTGCGCGGTCTAGGCGCAGTGCAAGACGATCAACGATCAGAACGAAGAAGATGACCTGCGTAGCACCGACGGCTGCATTCCGGTTCGTCAATGACATCGGCACCAAGGACCACCTGATGCTGGCCCCGATGACCAACCAACTGAGTCACGAGGACGGCGTCATGAGTGCCACCGAATTGACATGGCTTCGAATGCGCACCGAAGATCGATTCGGCAACCTAGTGAGCGCGGCAAGTCATGTGCGGAGTGCGCCAAGGCGTACCCCGGCCAGATCGGCTGCTTCGATGAACTGCATGTCCCCGGATTGTCTAAGGTCGCAGAACTTGGCCGCGACTTAAATTCCCTGCAAGGCACTCGCGGCGGGGCGCGGGTGGGCGCGGCTTCCCGACTTTGGCGCTTGAAAAGGATGGGGAGCTTCAGGTGTTTCATCTCGGCCAGTTCCTCGGCCAGTTCCTCGGCAAGCCCGAGCAATTCCGCGAAGTCCTCGAGAGCCTCGTTGCTCCCGTCACAGTCAGCGCTTGATCGCGCCATGCGCAGCCTGGAAAGATCCATGACCACCCACACCATGAACAACAAGCCCCGTGCGCTGATCATCGGCGGCTCCCTCGGCGGACTCTTCGCCGCCACGACGCTACGGGCCATCGGGTGGGAGGTCGAGATCTTCGAGCGCTCGCCGAATGAACTAGACAGCCGCGGCGGCGGTGTCGTGCTGCAGGGCGATGTGCTGTCCGCGTTCCATTTCGCGGGCGTCCAGTCCATGGGCGCGCTTGGCGTCAAGTCGGGCGACCGCATCTACCTGGACCGCGACGACCGCGTCGTCCAACGCAGCTACATGCCGCAGAGCCAGACGTCGTGGAACATGCTCTACGGCACGATGAAAAAGCACCTGCCTGTGGAGATATTTCATCCGGGTGAGAGTTTCGTTCGTTTCGAACAACATGGCGACTGCATCACCGCCCACTTCGCGAGCGGCCGCGTCGAAACCGGCGACCTGCTCGTCGGTGCCGATGGTGCGCGTTCCGCGGTGCGCGAGCAAGTCATCCCTGGTCTCGCTCCCAACTACGCTGGCTATGTCGCATGGCGCGGTCTGGTGCCTGAAAAGGAGCTCCCTGCGAGCGCCGCTGACGTGCTTGCGGGCACCTTTGCGTTTCAGCAGGGCCCTGGCCATCTGATGCTCGAATACCTGGTGCCGGGTGAAGATCAATCGATCCAGGAAGGTCATCGGCGCTGGAACTGGGTCTGGTACCAGAAGTTCGAGCACGGCGATGAACTCTCGGCGTTGATGACCGACCGGCTCGGGGTCCGCCACTCGTTCTCGCTGCCACCAGGTGCTCCCAAGGATGAAGACCTCGCTCGTCTGAAGCAGACGTCGAAGGACTTGCTGGCGCCGACCTTTCAGACTCTGCTCGAGGCAACGAGGGAACCCTTCGTCCAGGCCATCCTGGACCTGCAGGTGCGGCAGATGGTGTTCGGTCGCGCCATCCTGCTTGGTGATGCCGCGTTCGTCCCCCGGCCCCATACAGCCGGCAGCACCGCCAAGGCTGCGGCCAATGCACTGGCTTTGGCGAAGGCGCTGCACCCTACGGACTCCAACATCGACGAGGCCCTGTCGGAATGGCAGACATGGCAACTGCGCGAGGGCATCGGCATGACCGAATGGGGCATGAACATTGGCGACCGAATCATGAACATCCCGCGCTGCAACGTGATGCTGAAGGCTGCCTGAGCCTGAAGTTCGACCAGATGATCGGCGCGACCTGCCGCGACTCCAGACGCCGATGTGGAAGCGATTCATCGAGGCGATGCGCTTCCAGCGGTCAGCGCAGGCACGCGGCGAGCGTCAGCCGATATGGACCGGGGGGCGGCGAATCTGCACCACGCCGCGGTGGGTCTGCACGCCCATCGCGTAAAGACCCGAAGAACCTCCGTTGTAACGAATCTCGAATGGAAAGTCTGATGGAGACGCCACATCGCCGAGCCATCCCTTGAGGTCCGAATGGGTGCCGCCGATCTCGATCCAGGCCAGGCCTTGCCCCTGGACATCGCCAGATCCCGGCACCACCGGCAGACTGGCGACATGGGGGCCACCGCCCGGCTTGAAGTAGAGATTGGGTTTGCCGATTGGCCACGCCACCGTCGCGCTCGGCGCCTGAAGGGCAAAGCCGCGCGCGCCGTTCATCAGCTGGCGGCCTGCCTCGCGGCCGGTGGTGTCGGGATCCACCGTCGTACCGTGATGCGCCGCGAAGGCCTCCAGCTCTTCGAGCGTGTCCGAGCGCAGGCACCAGCCGATGAAGCGGTCGCCTTCGCGCGTCTGGCGCTCCATGAAAACCGTCAGCGGTTCGCCGTGCTGCAGGGGCCGGCGGTCGATCACGCTCTCGACTTCAATATAGATGTCGGGCGCGAGCGGCACGACGCGGTGGCCGATGCCATAGAGCGGAAAGAAACCGCCGTCGTAGTTGCCGAGGCCGGTCTCGTTGCTGAGGCGGAACGTGGACTCGTAGACGTTTGGGGCTGCCATGCAGACATGGTCGAAGTGAATCATTGATATGCCTTTGATGGGGTGAGTTGAACAACCTGCCGGACTACGAGGTCACCGACTCAAATTCACCTGCCGGCGAAGTGGAAGAACTGATGAGCGACTTGCGACGCATGAGTCGGCTGGCGAGGTAGATGAAAGCGGCCCCGAGCAGCGCAGCCATGGCGAGGAAGACGAGCCCTGCGTCATAGGAGCCGGTGCGGTCCTTGAGCAGGCCGATGAAGTACGGACTGAACATCGAGCCGACGATGCCGAAGGAGTTGACGTAGGCAAACACCACAGCGGCGGTCTTACCCCTGACGCCGATGCCGGTCAGTTGCCAGATGCAGATCGGCCCGCTGACCAGCCCCGCCGTCAGCAGCGACAGGCCGGCGATCGACGCATACAGGTCGTGGATGCCGACCAGGATGCCGATCCCCAGCGCGGCGGTCACGAAGGAGGCGATGGCATGCCAGACCCGCTCGTTCGTACGGTCGGAATGCGCGACCCAGAGCCAGTACATCACCATGCCGAACACGCTTGGGATCGCCGCCAGCAGGCCGACCTGGATGGTAGAGAGCGTGACGCCGAAGAGGCGGCCGAACTCCTGCACGATCTGGGGCGTGAAGATCAGGCTGGCGTAGAAACCCATCTGCGCGGTCGCATAGGCGAGCGACAGCAGGATCAGGTGCGGCTGGAGCAAGGTGGTTCTAAGCGGAACCGCGGCCACGGATTCGGGAGCGTCGCCGCTGTCCCTGGCGACTATGACCTGGCGCTTCTCCTCGTCGCTCAGCCAGTCCGCCTCCTCCGGCTTCGAGGTCAGGAACCGGATCGAGTAACAGCCCAGAAGCACCGGCAGGAGCCCTTCGACGAACAGCATGATCCGCCAGCCCGAGAAGCCGAAGAGGCCATCGGCATACTGGACGATTGCGGCGGACATCGGCGTGCCCACAATGACCGCCCAGGGCAGCACGGCGATCACGAGCATGCGACCGCGCAGCCCGGGCGGAAACCACAATGCCAGGCAATAGATCAGGCCCGGAAACAGGCCGGCCTCTGCCACGCCGAGCAACATCCGCACCGCGATCAACTGCCATCCGTTCTGCACGAAGGCCGTGCACGCTGAGATCAGCCCCCAGGTCACCATGATGCGCGTGAGCCAGACGCGCGCGCCAACCCGGTGCAGGATGATGTTGCTCGGAATTTCCAGCGCCAGGTAGCCGATGAAGAACAGGCCCGCAGCCAGTCCGAACACCTGCTGGCTGATGCCGAGCTCCGCGTTCATGCGCAGCGCGGCGGTCCCGATGTTGATGCGATCGAGGTACGCCATGGTGTACATCAGCATCAGGATGGGAATGATCCGCCTGATCACTTTGCGCCGTACGCAGTCTGGAAGGGTTTGAGTCATGTCGGACGCCCAAGGGCTTCGGAGGGTTGGCGGGCAAGCCCGCGGTCAGTATCGGCTGGGCGGGTGCTCCGAACTCAGCGTTGATCAAATGATCGCTAACGAGAAGATGACTGAAAAGGACAATCTTTCTCACAATCACGGACACTCGAGGTCCGAACTCCGTAGACTGTGCCGCTCGCCCCAAGCACAGCCACCATGAACCTCATCGACCTGCGGACGCTGAAGCACTTCATCTGCGTGGCTGAGAACGAGAGCATTTCCAGGGCCGCGCAGATGCTGCACATCTCGGCCTCGCCGCTGAGCCGCACCATCCTCAACCTCGAGGAGAAGGTCGGCTTTGCCTTGTTCGATCGCGTCGGCCGGGGGCTGCGGCTCAACAATGCCGGACGGGAGCTGCTGCTCAACGCGCGCAAGCTGCTGCTGAGCAATGAGCAACTGATGCTCGACCTGCAACGCAGGGCCGGCGGCACCGGCGGCACGGTGGTCATCGGCCATATGCCCGGCGCGCTATACAACGGGATCATCCCGGTCATCGCCAAGCGCGTGCAGGCCGCGCATCCCGCGATACGGTTCCAGTTCGAGGGCGCGCTCGAAAGCGATCAGTTGGAGGAATTGCGTCGCGGACGCCTGGATTTCGCGGTTCAGACCCAGGAACTCAACGATCCCTCGCTCGCCTCAGCGGTCTTCAGCTCCGAGCGCTACGTGCTGCTGACACCACGCGACCACCCGCTGGTCGCGGAGCCGGAGATCTCCTCCAGCCAGCTGATCCATGCCGAGTGGGTGGTGACGCCCGAGCGCAACGGCCCCTCGCTGCGCGCCAAGTTCATGCTGGCCTGCCACCGGCTAGGCTTCGAACCGCGCGTTGCCTGCGTCGCGGGCGACATCATCTCGGCGCTCGCGCTGGTGGCGAGCGGCTTTGGGCTGTGTGCCGCGCAAGAGAGCCTGGTGCAGTTCTCGGGCGAGAACATCGTGGTCCGCGAACTCCCGCTGCTGGACATGCGCACCGATTACCGCATTGTTTGGCGCCCGGACGCGCTGGGGCCAGCAGCCGCCCGCTTCCTCGATGCGCTGCTAGAGCGGCCAGCCTGAGTTGCGGGCGGCCCGATCAGGCGGCCGGCCTGCGGCCCCTCTTCGGACCGGCGCCTCCGAGCGGCACGGTCCCCGCGCGGTCGGCCAAGAGCACTTTGGGGGCCCCGTGCAGGAAAGATTCGACACGCATATCAATCAATCGATCAATATTGCGCGGAGCCGCGAGATCGTAGACCCACTTGCGCACGCCGATGTAGAACACGCTGGAGTGCATGGCCCAGATGAGCTCGACCTCTTCATCCTCAGCCTCGCTGCTTTCGGGCTCCGGAATGCCGTAGGCAAAGCGCAATTCGCGCGCGATCAGCAGGAAATGGCGCTCGCGCAGGCGCGCGAGGTAGCGTTGGTTCACGCCGGCGCGGCTCAGGCCCGCATACATGAAGATGCGCACCCATTCGCCGCGCAGCACGAAGTGCGCGTAGTCCTTGAGGTAGCGCTTGAGGCGGCTGTCGAGCGAATGCGTGCGGTCGGCGAGCCACTCTTCCCATTCGGGGTTCCAGCGCCTCACGAACACCTCGTCGTAGACCCGATCGACCAGCGCTTCCTTGGTGGGGAAGTAGCGGTACAGCAGGGGCTGCGAGACGCCCAGGCGCTGCGCCAGGTCGCGCGTGCTGCCTTCGAAGCCGTGCTTCGCGAAGAAGCTGATCGCCGACTGCACGATCTCGTGTTCGCGGTCCTCGGGCGCCAGGCGGCGCCGCTGCTTGGCGCCGCTGGCGCCTTCTTTCGGGGTCTCGTCGGTCTTGGCGATGGGTGCGGTCATCAAGGTCTGTGTCGATGGGTCGGCGGGTCATGCGGCCCGCCCGACGCCTGCATGGAACGATCGTTCGATTATTAGTTCGCCGGACCCGCAATGCCAGTCATTCGGGGTAAACCCCTATCTGCTTCTGATGGACGTGGCTTGCTCCAACATCTTTGGGCACTTATTATTGATCGCTTGATCACCTAATAACAAACCTTACGCAAGATGGAGACAGCATGACGATCGATCGCAGGAATTTCATTGCGGCGGCCGCGACCGCCGGCGCCGCGTTGGCGGCCCCCTCCCTGGTGCGCAGCCAGGGCGCGCCCGAGCCGCTGCGCCTGGGCTTGCTTACCGCCAAGACCGGGCCCTTTGCCTCCGGCGGGCTCGACATGGAACGCGGTTTGCAGAGCTACCTGGCGGCCAACGATCAGATGCTGGGCGGGCGCAAGGTCGAGCTGATCGTGGCCGACACGGGGGGCGTGCCGTCCACCGCCCGCAGCAAGACCCAGGAACTGGTCGAGCGCGAGCGCGCGCAGGTGCTTATGGGCCCGCTGGCCGCCTTCGAGGCACTGGCCACCGACGACTACATGCGCGCCCGCAAGATCCCGGTCTTCCCGGTTGCGGCGGCGGAGGACATGACCCAGCGCAAGGCCAACCCCTGGCTGTTCCGCGCCAGCTCGACTTCGGCCCAATGCGCCCATCCGCTGGCGGACTACTGCGCGAAGAAGCTGAAATACAAGCGCATGGTGCTGGTGGCCGATGACATCGCCTACGGCCACGAGATGACGGCCGGCTTCCAGCGCGTGTTCGAGGAAGCCGGCGGCAAGGTGGTGCAGAAGCTGTTCCCGCCGCTCACGGCGCCGGACTACGGCACCTTCCTGGCTCAGCTCAACCGCGACGCGGACGCGGTCTTCCTCGGCTTCGCGGGCTCCAACGGCTTTCGCTTCATCCGGCAGTTCAACGAGTACGGCCTGCGCGGCAAGCTGGCCTTGGTCGGCGGCATGACGGCGCTCGACGAGGCCGTGCTGCGCAACATGGGCGACGAGGCCCTGGGCATCGTCACGGTCAACTGGTATTCCGCCGAACTCGCGAATTCCGTCAACACGAAGTTCGTTGGAGCCTTCCGCAAGGCGCATGGCTACGACCCCGGCTTCTATGCCGCCTGCACCCATGTCAGCGCATCGGTGCTCGATGCCGCCCTGCAGCCGCTGAAGGGCCACGCCTTCGATCGCGAGTTGCTGCGGGCATCGCTGCAGAAGACGAACGTACTGACCGCACGCGGCCCGGTCAAGTTCGACGCCTGGGGCAACGTGGTTGGCAACGTGTACGTGCGCACTGTCGAGCGCAAGGACGGGCGGCTGGTCAACACGATCATCGAGACCTATCCGGACGTAAGCCAGTTCTGGACCTATGACCCGAAGAAGTTCCTGGCCGAGCCGGTCTATTCGCGCGACTGGCCGCCCGCCAGAAATCTGGCCGCCTGAACTCACACCGGAGCGTCACGGACCGCCGCCGCATCGTCGCGGGCCACGACGTCAAGAACATGCAATTCTGGTTGACTCAGACACTCAACAGCCTGGCCCTCGGCGGCCTGCTGCTGCTGCTCTCATCGGGCTTCGCGCTCATCTTCGGACTGATGCGCATCGCCAACCTGACGCATGGCGCGCTGTTCATGATCGGTGCCTACGTGGCCGCGAGCGTGGCGCGCGCCGGCTGGGGCTTCGCGGCGGCAGTGGTGCTCGCGGCACTCGCGACCGCGGCCATCGGCGGGCTGTTCGAGCGCCTGGTGCTGCGCCGCCTGGCGGGCAATGCGCAGGCTCAGGTGCTGGCCACGCTCGGCCTGTCCTTCATCGCCGCGGACCTCTGCCTGGTGCTGTGGGGCGGCGATCCGATCCCAGTCTCGCCGCCGGCCTTCCTGAGCGGCCCGGCGTCGTGGCTCGGCTTCAGCTTCCCGAGCTACCGGCTGGCCGTGATCGTGGTGGCGCTGGTGGCCGCCGCCGTGCTGTACCTGCTCCTTGAGCGCACGCGGCTCGGCGCCCGCATCCGCGCCGGCGTCGACGACATGCAGATGGCGCGCGCGGTCGGCATCCGCGCCTCGGCGCTGTTCACCGCTGTCTTCTGCCTCGGCGCGATGCTCGCCGGACTCGGCGGCGCGTTCGGCGGGCCGATGCTGTCGGCCTATCCGGGGCTCGACGCCGACATGCTGCCGCTGGCGCTGATCGTGGTCATCCTGGGCGGCGTCGGCAGCCTGATGGGCACCTTCATCGCCAGCTTCATCATCGGCTTCATCTACACCTTCGGCATCGCTCTGGTCCCGGATCTCGCCTACGTGATCCTGTTCCTGCCGATGATCCTGGTGCTGGCCTTCCGGCCCGCCGGCCTGCTCGGAGGTGCCCGAGCATGAACACCACGCTACGTTGCCTGCTGCTGCTCGCGGTCCTGGCCTTGTTGCCGGCGGTGCTCGGCGAGTACTACGTCAATCTCGGCAGCCAGATGCTGATTGCCGTGATCTTCGCCTCCAGTCTTAACCTGCTGGTGGGCTACGCCGGCCTGACTTCGCTGGGCCACGCAGCCTACCTGGGTCTGTCGGCCTACATCGCCGCCTGGCTGGCACTGCGCCTGGGCATCGGCCATGCCGTCGCGGCGCCACTCACGCTGCTGGCCACGACGGCCATCGGCGCCGTCTTCGGATGGATCGCGCTGCGGGCTTCCGGGCTCAGCTTCCTGATGCTGACCCTGGCCCTGTCGCAGGTGGTCTGGGGCCTCGCCTACCGCTGGACCTCGGTCACCAACGGCGACAACGGGCTTTCCGGCCTCACGCGCCCGGCCCCGTTCGGCATCGACATGGAGAACAGCAACGCCTACTACTGGTTCGTGCTGCTGATCGCCGCAGTGGTGCTGCTGGTGGTGGGGCGCCTTGTCAACTCGCCTTTCGGCGCGTCGCTGCGCGGCACCCGCGACCAGCCGCGGCGCATGAGCTCGCTCGGCTACAACGTCTGGGCGATCCGCTGGTGCGCGTTCGTCGGCGCGAGCTTCGTGGGTGCGCTGGCGGGCCTGCTCTACGTCTACTTCCACAAGTATGTGCATCCGAGCATGCTGTCGCTGACCGCCTCGGCCGAGGTGCTGCTGAGCGTGATCGCCGGCGGTGCCGGCACGCTGGCCGGGCCGGCCGTCGGCGCCGTGCTGGTGGTGCTGCTGAAGAACTATGCGTCGGGCTACGTCGAGCGTTGGAACATGCTGCTGGGCGCGGTGTTCGTGTTCATCGTGCTGGTGATGCCGCACGGCATCGTGCCCGGATTGCGCGCGCTGCTGGCTCGGTTGCAGGGGCGCCGCGCATGACCGCTGCCCTCGAGATCAAGGGACTCCGCAAGTCCTTCGGCGGAATCGCCGTCACGCAGGGTGTCTCGCTCACGATGCAGCCCGGCGAGCGACGCCTCATCATCGGACCCAACGGCGCCGGCAAGACCACGCTCTTCGGCCTGATCGGCGGCGAGATCCGGCCGGACGGCGGCTCGATCCGCATCTTCGGCGAGGATGTGACGAAGCTGCCGGTACGAGCCCGCGCACGCTGCGGGCTCGCGCGCACCTACCAGATCATCACGCTGTTTCCGAAGGACACGCTGGCGCACAACGTCGTGCTGGGGCTGCTGGCCCTGCTTCCGCTGCGCCTCGACGCGGGCACCGACCTGTCGCGGCACGCGACGCTGCACGATCGCGCGATGCAGCTGCTCGACGGCGTCGGGCTCGGCGCCAAGGCGCTGCATCGCGTGTGCGACGTGTCGTACGGCGAGCAGCGGCGAGTCGAATTGGCGCTCGGGCTGGCGCAGCAGCCGCGTCTGCTGCTGCTAGACGAGCCGCTCGCGGGCCTGTCGCAGGACGAGCGCGTGGTCGTGCAGCGGCTGATCGCCCAGGTCCCTCGCGAGACCGCGATCCTGATGATCGAACACGACATGGACGTGGCGCTCGAGTTCGCCGAACAGATTACGGTCCTGCACTACGGACAAGTGATCGTCGAAGGCGACCGGCGCACCGTTGTGAATCATCCGAGAACACGGGAGATCTATCTTGGCCACTGATGCATTGAGCGTGAGCGGACTCGACGTCTGTTACGGTCAGAGCCAGGTCGTGCACCGGCTCTCGATGAACCTGCGGGAAGGCCGCGTGCTCGCCCTGCTCGGACGCAACGGCGCCGGCAAGAGCACCTCGCTCAACACCTTCGCCGGGCTGCACCAGGCGCGCAGCGGCAGCATCCGGCTGGCGGGCCGCCCGGTCGAACGGATGTCGCCCGAAGGCATCGCACGCGCCGGCATGCGGCTGGTGCCGCAGGGTCGGCGCATCTTCCCGAGCCTGACGGTGCTCGAGAACCTGCAGGTGGCAGCGCAAGCCGCAGGCGGCCGCGCGCATGCCTGGAACCTCGATCGCGTCTACGCCACCTTCGGACGCCTCAGGGAGCGCACGCGGCATCGCGCCGGCACGCTCTCCGGCGGCGAGCAGCAGATGCTCGCCATCGGCCGCGCACTCATGGGCAACCCGCGCGTGCTGCTGCTCGACGAGCCCTCCGAGGGGCTCGCGCCGCTGATCGTCGCGGAGGTGGCGCAGGCCATCAGGACGCTCAAGGCCGACCGCCTGTCGATCGTGCTGGTCGAGCAGAACTTCCACCTGGCGCTCGAAGTGGCGGACGATGTGGTCGTGCTCAACACCGGTCGCATTGTCCATGCCGGCAGCGCCGATTCGGTGCGCGCCGAGCCCGAACTCGCCACGCGCCATCTCGGCGTCTTCTAGGCCGAATCCATCAATCACACCCCCCCAACGGACTTCACGTGCTCTACACCTGCTCCCCCCACTGCACCGACCCGACCCATCGCCACGCTCCGGCCGCCAGCGGCCGCGCGCGGTCGGCGGCTCTCTCGATGGCTCGCACGGCCAGCGCGTCCGCCCCGGTGCGCGGCGACCGCCCGCCAGTGGTCGACGTCCATTGCCACTACCTGAACCCGGAAGTCGCCAAGGCGGCGAGCGACCTTGATGTCGGCCGCCACGACCCGAGCGTGATCCATGCGAACGAACTCACGCGCCAGACCAACGTGGCGCAAATGCGGGAACGCGCACCCAAACTGACCGGTATCGACCAACGCCTCGAGGACATGGACCGCATGGGCATCGACATCCAGGCGATCAGCCCGGCGCCGTTCCAGTACTTCTATTTCACGCCGCCGGAGCGCGGCGCGGCGCTGGCACGGCAGGTGAATGAAGGCATCGCGGCGCTCGTGGCCGCCACGCCGCAGCGCTTCGTCGGCCTCGGCTCGGTGCCGCTGCAGAACGCCGAACTCGCGATCCAGGAACTCGACCATGCGATCGGCGCGCTAGGCCTGCGCGGCATCGAGATCAACACCAACGTCAACGGCCTCGACCTGACTGATGCGAAGCTTGGGCTGGAGCCCTTCTTCGCCCGCGCCGATGCACTCGGCGCGGTGCTCTTCCTGCATCCGGTCGGCTTTTCAGAGGGCGCCCGGCTGACTGACCACTACTTCAACAACGTGATCGGCAACCCGCTCGACACGAGCGTGGCCGTAAGCCACCTGATCTTCGACGGCGTGGTGGCGCGCTATCCCAACATCAAGTTCATCGCCGCGCATGGCGGCGGCTACGTGTCCCACTACTGGGCGCGTATGGACCACGCATGGCGCGCGCGGCCGGATTGCCGCACGGTGATCGATCGCGCACCCTCGAGCTACCTCAAGACCTTCTACGTCGACACCATGGTCTTCGATCCCGAGATGCTGCGCCACCTGGTCGACCTCTTCGGTGCCGAGCGCGTTCTGCTCGGCACCGACTATCCCTACGACATGGGCGAGGAACACCCACGGCAGCTGATCGCTTCGGTGCGGGGCCTGTCGAGCGAAGAGGTCGCGCGGATCGAGGGGCTCAATGCCGTGGAGCTGCTCCACATCGCGCCGCAGCGCTGAAACCCGGAGCATCTCCCATGTCCCTCCTGTTCAGCGAACTCGCGATCGGCGGCATGCTGTTTCCCAACCGCATCGTCGTCTCCCCCATGTGCCAGTACTCCGCGCGCGATGGCGTTGCCAGCGACTGGCACGTGCAGCACCTGATGCAACTCGCCTTTTCCGGTGCCGGCCTGGTCATGGTCGAGGCCACCGCGGTCGAGGCCCGCGGGCGCATCACGCATGGCTGTCTCGGCCTCTACAGCGATGCCGCCGAGGCCGCGCTGGCGCGCGTGCTGATGGCGGCACGCGCGGTGGCCGCGCCCGGCACGCGTTTCGGCATCCAGTTGGGCCACGCGGGCCGCAAGGGGTCGGCCCACGTGCCGTGGGAGGGCGGCGGTCCGTTGCAGCCTGGCGACGACAGCGCGGCGCCCTGGCTCTGCGCGGCACCGAGTGCCCTGCCCTTCGCGCCGGAGTGGGACACGCCCGAAGCGCTCGACGACGCTGGCATCGAGCGTCTGTCCGATGCCTACGTCGACGCCGCCAGGCGGGCTGTTCGACTGGGCTTCGATGTCATCGAGCTGCACTGCGCGCATGGCTACCTGCTGCACCAGTTCCAGTCGCCACTCACGAACCGGCGCGGCGACGCCTGGGGCGGTGACGCGGCCGGGCGCGATCGGCTGGCGCTTCACATCGCATGGCGACTGCGCGAGCATGTGTCCGGCAGCCACGTGCTCGGCGCTCGCATCACCGGCACCGACTGGGCCGAGGGCGGCCTTGGGCCCAATGACGCAGTGCGGCTGGCGCGGGGCCTGAAAGACATCGGCTTCGGCTACGTCTGCGTGAGCAGCGGCTTCGCGGTGCGCGGCGAGCGCATTCCGTTCGGCCCCGGCTATCAAGTCGGGCTGGCCGCGGAGGTCCGGCGCCGCAGCGGGATCGCCACGCGTGCTGTCGGCGGCATCAGCGAACCGGCGCAGGCGGCCGAGATCGTGGCTTCGGGCCAAGCCGACCAGGTGGCCCTGGCCCGCCCCTTCCTGGCCGACCCGCGCTGGGTCTGGCGGGCGGCCGAGACGCTCGGCATCACGCCCTACTACCCGCCGCCGTATCAACGCGCGGCCGGTCTTCGCAAGCCGGCCACGGCGCCGGTCGCTGCCTGAGCCCGACACCTTCCATCGATTCCATGACTTCCTCCTTCGAAATCAAGGTCAACGGCAGCGCACACCACGTGCAGGCCGACGAGAACGACCTGCTGCTCTACGTGCTGCGCAACGACCTCGACTGCAAGGGCGTGCGCTTCGGCTGCGGGGCCGGCCACTGCGGCGCCTGCACTGTCTGGATGGATGGCCGCGCGGTCCAGTCCTGCGACATGCCGCTGTGGGGCACGGCAGGGCGCGAATTCACCACGGTCGAGCATTTGCGGGAAGACCCGGTCGGCGCGGTGGTGCTCGAATCCTTCGTCACGCTGCAGGCCGCGCAGTGTGGCTATTGCATCAACGGCATCCTGATGTCGGTGACGGCCCTGCTTCATCGCACCACCGCGCCGACCGAGGCCGAGTTGCACGAGACGATGCACAGGCACCTCTGTCGCTGCGGCGCCCACACGCGCATCCTGAAGGCGATCGACGCGGCGGCGGACCGACTTCGCACGCAAGGCCGACCATGAGCTCCGTGCCCCCCACGCCGCCGGCCATCCTGGCCCACCCACGGCTCGACCAATGGCTGCGCATCGGGCCGGAACGCCAGGTTACGGTGTTCACCGGTAAGGTCGAACTGGGCCAGGGCATCGAGACGGCGCTGGTGCAGATCGCCTGCGACGCGCTCGGCCTGACTCCGATGCAGGTGCGGCTTGTGGCCGGCCACACCGACTGCTCGCCCGACGAGGGCTATACGGCAGGCAGCCTCTCGGTTCAGTATGGCGGCGCCGCGCTGCGCTGGGCTTGCGCGCATGCCTACGCGCTTTTCAATGCCCATGCGGCGCGGCGACTGGACGTTGCGCCGTCCGAACTGCAGGTCGAGGCGGGCTGCTTCGGGGCTGTCGGCGACGAGCGGCGAACCGACTACTGGGAACTCGCGCCCGCGACCGATTTCGATATCCCGATCGTCGCGCCGCCCCCCGTTGCTCGCCATGCATCCGAGCCCTACGTGGGTCGCTCGCTGCCACGCGTTGACCTCATGTCCAAGCTGACCGGCGCGGGTTACCTGCAGGACCTGGTCATTCCCGGCATGCAGCACGTGCGCATGCTGCGTGGACGGCATCCCGCGCAGCAGCTGGCGGCGGTGCCTCTGGCCGAGTTGCAGGCGCTGCCGGGCGTGTCGCAGGTCGTGCACAGCGGCCGTTTCCTGGCCCTCGTGGGCCCGCACGAAGGCGCATTGGTGCGCGCGCTGCCGAAGGCCCGCAAGCTGCTCGACTTCGATGCCATGCTCGACCCGCACGCGGGCCAGGACACGGTTTCGCTGCTGCAGGGCCTGCCCGCCAGCCCGCGGCGCGTCCACGAGGCGGGCACGCCGGGGACCGGGCTCCAGACCCACAGCGCCGCCTACTCGCGTCCATACCTCGCTCACGCGTCGATCGGGCCGTCGTGCGCGCTGGCCGATCCGCGCGGTGGCCGGCTGCGCGTCTGGTCGCACACGCAGGGCGTCTATCCGCTGCGTGACCAGATCGCCGCGGCGCTCGGACGCGACGCCAGCACGGTAGATGTCATCCATTCACCGGGAGCCGGCTGCTACGGCCACAACGGCGCCGATGATGCAGCTTTCGACGCCGCCTTCGTCGCCACGCGTATCGGCCTTCCGGTTCGCGTGCAGTGGATGCGCGAGGACGAGATGTCAATGTCTCCATTCGGCTCGGCCAGCGTGGTGCAGGTTACGGCCGGTCTGAACAATGCCGGACGCATCAGCGGCTGGGCCCTGTCCCTGTGGAGCCACACCCACATGAACCGGCCTGGCTGGGGCGATGGCGTCAACCTGCTCGGTGCGTGGGAGATCGACCCGCCGCTGCCGCGGCCGGCTCCGCGCGACCTGCCGTTGCCGGCGGGCGGCGGCGACCGCAACGCGATCGTGCTGTACGACCTGCCCCACCAGCAGGTCGACTACCACTTCATCGCCGGCTCGCCGGTGCGCGTCTCGGCGCTGCGCTCGCTCGGTTCCTATGCCAACCTGTATGCGATCGAAAGCTTCATGGACGAGCTGGCGCAGTTCGCCGGCTGCGACCCGGTCGAGTTCCGCCTGCGCCACCTCGGCGACAAGCGCGCCCGCGAGGTGCTGGAGGTCGCCGCCGAGATGGCGGGCTGGGGCCGGCGCGGGGAGAGCGGCACCGGCAGCGGCCTGGGCATTGCCATCGGGCGCTACAAGAACCAGGCCGCCTACTGCGCCATCGCGATACAGGTTAGCGTCGAAGAGAAGGTCCGGGTCGAGAAGGCCTGGGTCGCGGTCGACGCCGGCGATGTGGTCAATCCCGACGGGCTGGTCAACCAGATCGAGGGCGGCCTGTTGCAGTCACTCAGCTGGACGCTGAAGGAAAGCGTGAGTTGGGACCACACCGGCATCACGTCGCTCGACTGGGAGCACTACCCGATCCTGGGCTTCGATGAGGTCCCCGAGATCGCCGTGCGCGTGCTGGAGCGGCCGCTCGAACCCAGCCTGGGCGTCGGCGAAGCGGCCGCCGGCCCGGCCGCCGCGGCCGTGGCCAACGCCGTCGCTCACGCCCTCGACCTGCGCGCCCGGCAGTTGCCGCTTTCTGCCGAACGCCTGGCGCATCTGATCAACGCGGGCTGAGCGCCGGTCATCCGAACTCGATCCGAACCCGCTCCGAATCCAACGTCCAAGGACCTCGTCATGGCCATCCAGCACCTTGCCCATTACTCGGTACGCACCAAACAGCTAGAGGCTTCGCGCCACTTCTATGTCGACGTGCTCGGCTTCCGCGAAGGATTCAGGCCGCCCTTCGACTTTCCCGGCCTCTGGCTCTACAAGGGCGACGACGAGGCGCAGTACGGCGTGGTGCACATCATCGGCATCGACCCCGACGCTCCCCAGGGGCTGGTCGATTACCTCGGCGACAAGAGCGAAGAGTCTCTGCACGGCAGCGCCGCAATCGACCACCTGGCTTTCCTGGCGACCGACCTGCGCGACATGCGCCGACGGCTGAAGCAGGCTGGCCTGGCTTTCCGCGAACGCACTGTCCCGAGCATAGGCTTGCACCAAGTGTTCGTCGAAGATCCGTCGGGCGTGATGATCGAGCTGAACTATCCGGCCGACGAGGCACGGGGCCAGGGAGCGCAGGCATGAACGCGCCGCAATCCGCGAAGCCGGCGCGCAAGGCGCTGGTCATCGGTGGCTCGCCGGGTGTCACCTACCGGCGTAATGGAGCCACCCATTTCCGAATCTCAAGGACCTCGACGGGATGCCGCCGCATCAGACGTATCTCGGGATCGGCCCGATCTGCGGCGTGGTGTCGTCGCCCAAGTCGAGCCCGACGCGGTCGACGAAGCACCAGCCCCAGCCTTCCGGCGGGTCATAGCCTTCGATGATCGGGTGCGATGTCGCATGGAAGTGCGCGCGTGCGTGGCGGTTTGGCGACTCGTCGCAGCAACCCACGTGGCCGCAGGTCCGGCAGAGCCGCAGATGCACCCAGGTGCTGCCGGTCTTGAGGCATTCCTCGCAGCCGCTGACGCTGGGCACCATGTGGCGGATGCCGGCGGTATGCGTGCATGGCTTGGTCGTGTCGAACTCCTCATGAAGTGGCAAGATGTTGATGGACAACGGCAACAGCCATCGCGCCTTCACCGCGGACGCCACCCCTTGACGGAGCCGTGCCGCACGTCGCCGACGGCAAATGACCCGGGCACGCTGTTCTTCAGGTGAAAGGGCGGGCGATGGAGGCTCCAGTTGAGTGGTCGGGCGTCAGCAGCAGGTCGGGACCGGTGACCAGGTAGCCCGCGGCATCCCGGACGATGGCCGTGTCGCGGGCCCATTCGGTATTGGGCAGGCCGCCGATGCAGACGAACACGCGCTGCGCGGACAACGCCTCCAGATGGCCGCTCGGGCGGTCGCGCACGGTGATCCCCTCGAGGAACCGGTCGCCGGCCAGTGCGATCACTTCGCATCAGGTCACGACCCGGATCCTGGGCGAGTCGACGATCTTGCGCCTCCGGTAGTCTGACAAGGTGTCGGCTTGCCTTGCGCCTTGCGCCTTGCGCCGTGCGCCGTGCGCCGTGCGCCAGCAGCACCACTTCGCGTGCGTACTGCGACAGCTTCATCGCCGCCTGTCCCGCCGAGTTGCCGCAGCCCACCACGCAGACCGTCTCGCCGGCGCACATCGGTGCCTCGCTCGAGCCGGCGCCGTAGAACGAGCCGGCGCCCAGCAACCGCTCTTCGTTGGGAAGGCCAAGGCGGCGCCACTCGACGCCGGTCGCGCAGATGTTGGCGCGGGCCGACAGCTGGCTGCCGTCGGCGAGGTCGACGCGGATGCCATCGTCGACGAACATCGCGTGCGTTCCCTCCCGCAGCCGCAGGATCTCGGCGCAGAAGCGCACGGCCTGCTGGCGAGCGCGTTCCGCGAGCTCGGCGCCGCAGATGCCGCACGGAAAGCCCAGATAGTTCTCGATCAGCGACGAGCTGCCCGCTTGTCCGCAGATTGCCTGGCGCTCGACCAGCACGGTCTTCAGGCCCTCGGATGCGGCATACACCGCGGCGCTCAGCCCGGCGGGCCCGCCGCCGTAGATTGATATGTCGTAGCGCGCCAGCCGCGGCCGACTCACCCAGCCGAACCGCTGGGTGATCTCGGGCACGCTCGCCGACAGCAGTCGCGTGCCGTCGGGGAACTCGCCCAGCGGCAGGGCCGGATCGTCGAGCCCGCTGACGCCCGGGAGGCTGCGGGCCGAGGCCTCGTTGAGCTCGACCCAGTCATAGGGAACCATGCTGCGGCTCAGGAAGTCGCAGATCTCGAAGGCCCGCGGCGAGTTGGGCGCCCTAGAGCAGATGAACCGCAGCTGGCGATGTCGGCGGCGTGGCGGAAGGATCCTCGTCCGTCATGAGATCCCCCGGAGGGCGTGCGGGTCGCGCTGCCCGGGGGGGTCATCTGTGTTCCTTGGTGAGCCGCGGCTGGGCGACTCCTCGACTGTCGACGGCCGGCGTTGCGAGCCGGTTTCATGCAGCTTCGGGTGTATTGCAGATGCAAGATTCAGGACTGCGTAAGTGCGGCGGCCCTCAGCCAGTTGTGGCTGCTGGCGGCCAGCGCCGTCGGCTTCGAGCTCGGCGTGCAGGCCATGCTGATTCGCGCACCAGACCATCGTCTATGGCATCGAGCCCGCGGCGCGCAGCTGGCTCAACGCGGTTCTGTTCACCGGCATGTTCATCGGCATGGCCGCCGGCTCTGCACCGGCCGCGCTGCTGCCGCCGCAATGGGGATGGATGGGCGTGACTGCGCTGGCGACGGCGTCGGGGCGGGCGCGCTCGCGCTGCGCCTGTGGCCTGTGCGGCGGGCGGGTTAGCTTCGTCGCACCTTGATCTGGTTCGTCGTCAGGCCTCGCCGCCCATCGCGCGCTGCCAACTCGCCGGCCGGCCGACGAAGTCAGTCAATGCGGTCGCGAAGGCCTTCAGGCGAGCACTGGGACGCGGCAGCGCGCGCACGAGATGAATTCCAGTCGCCTCGGCGAGTGGCAGGCCCTGCGGACGCAGCGCCACCAGCGCCCCGCGGCCGATGTCGTGCCCGACGACCCAATCGGGCAGGCGGACGATGCCGACTCCGGCGACGGCAGCCTGACGCTGGGCGTCGAAGTCGTCCGCTTCGAACGCGCAGCAGCCGTGTTGCAGCAGGTCATCTCCCAGCACCTCGCGCCAGCCCAGCGGGCTCTGGCTTCGGCGCTTGTCGATCAACCGGTGATTGTCCAGGGCATCCAGCGCTTGCAACGGGCCGTGACGCCGCAAGTAGTCCGGCGCAGCGCACACGACGTAGCTCTGGTCGGCGAGCCGGGTGCTGAAGAGGGCGCTGTCGGGCAAGTTGCCGAAGCGGATGGCCAGGTCGAGCCTTTCCGTGGTCGGGTCGGCCAGCCGCTCTGTCAAGTCCAGCTCCACGCTCAGGCCCGGGTGGGCTTGAAACAACTTGGCGAGGCAGGGGACCACGTAGCGCCGTCCGAAGGTGGGCAGGCAGCTCACCCGCAAAACGCCCTCGACCGCGGCCTCGACCGAGCTGACCTCGCTCCGGGCGTCGGCGAGGTCACTGAGGATCTGGACGGCGCGGCGGAAGAGCAGTTCGCCCGCGTCGGTTGGGCGCATGGCCCGGGTGGAGCGTGTGAATAGCGACGCCTTCAGTTCTTCTTCCAGCGCATCAATCTGCCGCGCCACCGAGGACACGGCCACGCCCCTGCGCCGCGCCGCAGCGGAGAAGGAGCCGGCACGCACGGTGTCGACGAAGACCTCCAGGTTTTCCATGGTGCGGGCCTGGCTCATATTTGCGCTCCTTGCAAAGATGTTTCGCGGGGGAAGGGATTGTTCGCTGGTAACTGCGCCTCTACGATCCCCCGAATTCATCGATTTAAGCATGCAATGCAAAGGAGATCGTGTGTCTGTTTGGTATGACGAGCTGTTTCTCTTCATCGAAGGGGAGTGGATCAACGGGGCGGGCCGTGACAACTCGCCGGTGTTCAACCCGGCAACCGGCGGGGTGATCGGTCGCGTGCCTCATGCGCGTCCACAGGATCTGGACCGCGCACTGCAGTCGGCGGATTGTGGCTTCGAGGTCTGGCGCAGGACGCCCGCCTACGACCGGGCCAAGGTGTTGCGCCGTGCGGCCGCCCTGCTGCGCGAGCGCGCCGAGGCCATCGCCAGGCAGCTGACCCTGGAGCAGGGCAAGGCCCTGCACGAAGCGCAGTACGAGGTCGCCAGTGCCGCCGACTACTTCGAATGGTTCGCCGAAGAAGGGCGCCGCGTCTACGGCCGCACCGTGCCTTCGAGGCGCCCGGAGGTGTATCAGCGCGTCCACAAGGAGCCGATCGGACCCGTGGCGGCGTTTGCACCCTGGAACTTCCCGGCCATCACGCCCAGCCGCAAGATCGCGGCCGCGCTGGCGGCTGGCTGCTCCGTGGTCATCAAGCCCGCAGAGGAGTGCCCGGCCACCGCGTTGGCCATTGCACGCGCCTTGGACGACGCCGGCTTGCCCAACGGTGTGCTGAACGTGGTGTTCGGCATGCCCGACCTGATCTCGCGCCACCTCATCGAGTCGCCCGTGATCCGCAAGGTCTCCTTCACCGGCTCGGTGCCGGTGGGGCGGCTGCTCGCAGCGCAAGCGGGCCAGGCGCTCAAGCCCATCACGCTGGAGCTGGGCGGGCATGCGCCGGTGCTGGTGTTCGCCGACGCCGACCTCGACGCGGCGGCCCGCTTGGTGGTAGCAGGCAAGTTTCGCGGCACGGGGCAGATCTGCCTGTCGCCGACGCGCATCCTGGTGCAGCGCCCCGTGTATGAGGCCTTCCTGTCGAAGCTCGTCGCCGAAACGCAGGCATTGAAGATTGGCGATGGCCTGGATCCGGACACGCAGGTGGGTCCGATCTCGAACGCGCGGCGCGTCGAGGCCGTCGCGGCCCTGGTGGCCGACGCCCGTGCTTGTGGGGCGACCGTGCGCACCGGGGGCGAACGCATCGACCGTCCGGGCCTGTTCTGGCAGCCCACCATCCTCACCGAGGTGCCGAGCCATGCCAAGGTCATGCACGAAGAGCCCTTCGGCCCGCTGGCCGTGGTGTGTCCGTTCGAAACGATCGACGAAGCCCTTGCCGAGGCGAACCGCCTACCCTACGGTTTGGCGGCCTATGCCTTCACGGAGTCGGCGCGCACCGCCGTGCGCGTGGGCAACGAACTCGAAGCCGGGATGATCGGTATCAACCACGCCCAGATGATCGTCTGCGAGGTGCCATTCGGCGGCATCAAGGACAGCGGCTACGGCTCCGAAGGCGGTGCCGAAGGCATCCAGAGCTACCTCACCACGAAGTTCATCAGCCAGATCTGAAGCCTGCCTTCGCAGGGCGACCAAGGAGACAAGAACATGAAACTCATGAACCGCAGTACCTGGAGCCGCTGCGCCGCCGCGCTGATCTGCGCGGCGGGGGCCCTGTGCAGTGGCGCCTTCGCGCAGGACAGCTACCCGAGCCGGCCGATCACGCTCATCGTTCCATTCCCGGCCGGTGGCGTCACCGACGTGGTGGCGCGCGAACTGGCCCATCGCCTGAGTGCGTCGCTCGGGCAAGCCGTGGTCGTCGACAACCGCTCGGGCGCCAGCGGCAACATCGCACGCACGCCGTAGCCCGCGCCACACCGGACGGCCATACTCTCGGCGTGCTGACGGTCAGCGCCCTGTCCATCGGCCCGCACCTGAGCCGAAAGCTGCCCTTCGATCCCGCGCGCGACTTTACCCCCATCACGAACCTGGTGAACACGCCGGGCGCCGTGATCGCTGCTCCAAACACACCATTCAACAATTTCCCGGAGTTCGTGAAGTATGCAAAGGCAAATCCGGGCAAGGTCACGTATGCCAGCGTGGGCCCCGGTTCGATTCCGCACCTGACGGCGGAGATCCTGGCGAAGGCGGTCAAGGTCGATATGGTCCACGTCCCCTACAAGGGCGCCACGCCTGCGATGCAGGATCTGCTCGCTAACATTGTCGACCTGTCGTTCGAGACTTCGCTGGCCACCACCATGACCTATCACGCCAGCAAGCGCATCAAGGTGCTTGCCGTCACGGGGCCGAGCCGCGTGCCGATACTGCCGGACGTGCCCACCGTGGCCGAATCCGGCTATCCCGGCTTCGGCGTACAGGGCTGGTTCGGGTTCTTCGGCCCGCGCGGCCTGCCGCCAGCCATTGTGGAAAAACTCAACAAGGCGGCCGTACAGGCCTTTGCCGATCCTGCGTTGCGCCAGCGGCTCGAACAGCTTGGCATGCAGCCCGAGACCGGAACGACGCAGCAATTCCGACAGTTCTTGACGCAGCAGGACAAGGCCTGGGCCGAGTCGGTCAAGGACTTGAAGATCACCCTCGAATGAAAGAAAGAAAACCCATGCAAGCCATCGTCTTCGACGATTTCGGCGGACCCGAAGTGCTCGTGAGCCGCGAGATCGCCGCGCCGGAAGTCCGACCCCACGACCTGCTGGTGCGCAACGCCTCCATCGGGGTCAACCGCGCCGATCTCTCGCATCGCAAGGGTGCCTACGGCCGCGCCTTCTTCGGCGATGCGGACACCATGGGCCTGGAGATTGCCGGAACCGTGGTCGAGGTGGGGCCGCTGGTGCAGGGCTTCACCGTGGGTGACCGCGTCATGGGCATTGTGGGTGGCGGCGCCTATGCCGAACTCTCACGCATTGATCATCGCATGGCCATGCACGTGCCAGAAGAGCTCGCGCTGGTCGATGCCGGTGCGGTCGCCGAGGTGTTCGTGACCGCGCACGAGGCCTTGTTTCATCTGGCCCGACTGCAAGCCGGCGAGTCGGTGCTGATCCATGCGGCGGCGGGCGGGGTGGGCTCGGCCGCGGTGCAACTTGCGCACGCTGCCGGCGCGCGCGTCTTCGCCACCGCGGGCGGCGACAAGCGCGATGCGGTCCTGGGCCTCGGGGCGGACGAGGTCATCGACTACCGCAGTGAAGACTTCCAGGCCGAGGTGGCCCGGATGACGGAAGGCAAGGGCGTGGACGTCGTGATCGACTTCATCGGCGGCCCCTACCTGGAGCGCAACGTGCGTTCGCTGGCGGTGGGCGGGCGCATGGTGGTCGTGGGCTTGCTCGGGGGCGCAGAAGGCGCAGCGCTTCCAATGGACGTGCTGCTGTACCGCCACTTGCAGATCCTCGGCACGGTGATGAAGTCGCGACCCTCTGAGGTCAAGCAAGCCATGACTCAACGCTTCGCGCAGCGATGGCTTGATGCACTGGCGACCGGCGCGATCCGCCCTGTGATCGACAGCACCTACCCGCTCGCCGATGCCGCTCAGGCGCATCGGCGCATGGAATCGGGCGAGAGCATCGGCAAGATCCTGTTGCTGCCCGGTCACGCTGCGCGCTGAAGAACCGGTCCGCAGGTCACCCGCTCCGTCGAGCGGGGTGGGCCGCCCCATCGTGGCGATCGCACGTACGGCGACCTCGTCTGTCGCCGAGGTCGCGACGACCCGTTCTCACTCGAGCCATCGGGAGCCGCTAACTTTTCAACCTTCCCAACGACGAGTGCCTCGCCCTCCAACTCGGTCAATTCACCGGCGAGTGACGAGAGCACAAAGCTCGCGCGATTTGGCGCCGCCGCTGCACGGGCGATACTCTCTGCGAACAAGGGAGTTTCCCGGCTGTTGTGATCGCCAGACGCAACCTGTCGATCGAGATGCGACTCGCCCCGGGGGGGCCGCGACGTCGCGCTCCGCCTTGGGACCCGATCGATTTCCATGAACCTGAATGACAACGTCACCGTTCATGAGTTGGCGCTATTTACAGATGGGTTCGCGGTTCGCGCTGAATTGGACATTGGCACGAGCCGCTGACCGAGTTCATGGGCGAGTCGGCGTAGGGATCATTGCTTGGTCTGGAGGACCTTGGCTTCGTATTGCTGCAGGCCTTGCTCCACGTAGTGCATGCCCTTGACCATCACGCGCCAGAACAAGGCGGCGAGCTTGCGTGCGAGCGCGATGTTTGCGGCCAGGCCGCCGCGACGTGCGGCCATGCGCTTGTAGAAGCCGCCCAAGGCGATGTCCTTGCCGCGGGCCGGGCTTCGCGCGATCACGCAGAAGATCCTGCCGGCACGATTGCGACTTCGCTTGGCCGACCGCTTTCGTTTGTCGCTTTGATGGCCGCCAGGGACAAGGCCCGTCCAGGCGGCAAAGTCTTTGTCAGTGGGCCACTTCGTGAGGTCGGTCCCGACTTCGGCGATGAGTTGCAGGACGCTGTATTCGTTGTGTGCGGGTAGCACGATGCTGTGCCTGGCCGACCGGGGATTCTTAGGCTTCGAGATGTGGCGCGAGGCGCTCGCCACGCAGGTACAGCTGCTGTGGAGGACCCGCAAGAACATGCGCTTTTCCTGCGAGCGGCGACTGGCCGATGGCTCCTACCTGAGTCGCATCTATCCGTCCGAGCGCGATCGCCGACACCAGACCAACGCAATTGTCTTGCGCGTGATCGAGTACCGCCTGGAGGGCGTGGCCGGAGCCGAGCCGATCTATCGCCTGGTCACCAGCGTGCTGAACGCACAACAAGCCCTCGCCCAGGAGCCGGCCGCGCTGTACCACGAGCGCTGGGAGATCGAAGCAGCCCTGGACGAACTCAAGACCCACCTGCGCGGGGCCCGGATCGTCTTGCGAAGCAAGACCCCGGACCTGGTGTGCCAGGAGTTCTACGGGCTCCTGATGACCCGCTTCGCGGTGCGCGCGCTGATGCACGAGGCGGGGCTAAAGGCGAATGTGGATCCCGACCGGCTGTCCCGCAAACTCCCCGCCTTCAACGCTATTCCCCCCTGTGCAGAGGAAAGCGTTCCATGAGGGCGTGCTTGAGGAGATCTTGCAGGAGCGCGTTGCCAGGCGTAGCGGGCGTCGCAATCCGCGCGGCGTCAAACGAAAGATGAGCAACTGGCCGCTTCGACGACGTCATGCCAAGCCCCTGGAGTCAGTCGTCTTCAATGAGACGATTCAAATCATTACGTGATGAGTATTGGGGCTAGCCCTGGGCTAGCCCGTCCGCCGCGCAGGCCACAGGCGCGTCGCCAGCGCACTGACGCCCGATGCCGTTGCAAGCACGGTCACTCCCATCCAGCCCCATTGGGGCAGCAGTAGCGCGGCGAGCGCAGAGCCGGCAGCCATGCCGATGAACATGCCGGTGAACAGAACGGCGTTGAGCCGGCTGCGGGCCGCGGGCTCGATGCCGTAGACGATGGTCTGGTGCGCGATCAGCGTGGCTTGCACACCGAGGTCGAAACCGATGGCGCTGGCCGCCAGCAGCCACAGCCGCGCGTGGGGCGACAGCAGCGGCATCAGCGCCATTGCCGCGAACGACACCACGACCATCCCGGCGCCGAGGCGCGTCACCAGTTCGGGACCGCGGCTGTCGGCCAGCCGGCCGGCGAGCGGCGCGGCCAGCGCGCCGGCGGCACCAGCCAGCCCGAAGGCACCGGCCGCGGCGCTGCCGAGATGGAAGGGCTCGCCGTGCAGCATCACGGCCAGCGTCGACCAGAATGCGCTGAAGCCGATCGCCAGAAGCCCCTGCGCCAGCGTCGCCCGGCGCAGGCCGGGATGGCGCTGCCACAGCGCGGCCAGCGAGCCCAGAAGCGCAACGTAGGCCAACTTCGTCGTCGGCCGGAAGCGCGGCAGACCGCGCCAAGCCGCAGCGCCGATCAGCGCGATGCTGGCCGCCGCCACCACGAACATCGTGCGCCAGCCGAAATGCTCGGCCACGAAGCCACTCACGACGCGCGACAGCAGGATTCCGAGCAGCAGCCCCGTCATGACCGTGCCGACCACCTTACCGCGATGCGACTCGGGTGCCAAAGTGGCCGCGGCGGGCACGATGTCCTGTGCCATGGTGGCGGCCAGGCCGATCGCGAGGCTGGCCACCAGCAGCAGCCCGATGCCGGGTGCCGCACCGGCCAGCAGCAAGGCCGCGCACAGCACCGCTGCCTTTGCGAGAATGATCCGACGACGGTCGAAGCGATCGCCGAGCGGCGCCAGCAGCAGGATACCGAGCGCGTAGCCCAGCTGCGTCAGCGTGGGCACGAGACCCACCTCACGGGTCGAGGCGCCAATGTCGGCGCCCAGGACGCCCAGCATCGGCTGGCTGTAGTAGATCGACGCCACCGCGAGGCCGGCGCCGCTGGCGAGCAGCAAGACCAGCAAAGGCGGCATTTGCGCTGCGGTCGCCTCGCCATCGCGGGCAGCACCTGCATGCGCTGTTTGAATAGAAGACATGGTACAAACCCTTTATTGATAGGACGGTGTTAGTTTGAGCCGACTTCCTTCCCGCTGGTAGCCGCGACGAGTGCACAACAGTTATACGATTTGCGTATACAAGAAAGTTGCGACCATGACCCCGTCCACCTTCCCCTCCTCCGTCGCCGCCTCGTCCGATCGCATCGAATTGATGAAGACCTTCGTGCATATCGTCGAGGCCGGCAGCCTGTCGGCCGCGGCGGCGCAGATGCGAACCACGCAGCCGACCGTCAGTCGCCGGCTGCAGGCGCTCGAGCGCTTGCTCGGGGTGCGGCTGCTGCGCCGCTCCACGCACGCGATGAAGCTGACCGAGGACGGCGAGCGCTGTGTCGAGCGCGCCAGGGACTTGATCGAGAGCTGGCAGGCTTTCGAGTCCGACCTGCGGGGTGACGAGCACGAACCCGAAGGCATGCTGCGCGTGGTGGCGCCGCACGCCTTCGGCCAGGAATTGCTGGTCGGGCCGCTAGCCGCCTACGTCCAGCGCTATCCGCGGGTGAGCGTCGAATGGCTACTGCACGACCGGCGCCCCGACTTCATCGCCGAGGGGGTCGACTGCGCGATTCAGGTCGGTGAAGTGAACGACCTCGGCCTCGTCGCCATCAAGCTGAGCGAGGTACCCCGCATCGTGGTCGCTGCGCCTTCAGTGCTCGAGGACTTGCCGGCACCGACGCAAGCGCGCGAACTCGCGGCACTGCCTTGGCTCGCACTGCGCACCTTCTACCGAACAGAGATCCTGCTGTCGCATTCGAAAAGCGGCGAGAGTTGCCGCGTCGCCTTGCGCCCGCGCCTGAGCACCGACAGTCTCTACGCCCTACGCAGCGCCGCCGTGAGGGGCATGGGCGTGTGCGTGGGGTCGACCTGGCTGCTGGCCGAGGACCTCGCGCACGGCCGCCTGATCCAGTTGGTGCCCGACTGGCAGGCCGCCGCCCTGCCGGTCTATCTGGTCTACCCGCAGGCCCGACTCCAGCCGCCGAAGCTGAAGCGATTCATCGAGGCGATGCGCTTCGAGTGGCCGAGGTAGGCGCAGGGCCCGGCGTTAGCCGATGTAGACCGCTTTGCAAGCGCAAGGGATTGGGCCCCGGCGTTGGCCAGCATCCGGCTGGCCAACAGGTCGGCCCGATAAACGGGAGGCAACAGGCCGCGCACGAGGACCAACCGCTCCTTCGGCAGCCCGTCAGCGTCCATCTTAATGGCCGCCAAGGCGCCGCGCATCTCGGCGGTCAGCGCCCGGATGGCCCTGGCCAAGTCATCATCGGCGTCCAGGTACAGACTTTTGCAAATTCGGAAGACCTCGAGCCTCAGGCGGGCACAGACTCGCCTCGATCGCCGCCCAGCATGCCGAACTGCCGATTCACCACGATGAGAATCTTCGCTCCGCCCGAGCCAGCGGCCACGTAGGCGTGCGGTGTGGCGCTGTCGAAAAGCGCGCTCGCCCCGGCCGTCATCACGCGCGTCGCCTGGCCTTTGAGATGCAGCGCCAGTTTGCCCGACAGCACGTAGCAGAACTCTTCGCCGCGATGACCGATCAGTCCGCCGGAGGCTTCGAGGTCGCGCGTGCGCACATCAACGAGCAACTGCAGCGAGAGTGCCGATTCATGCGAGTGCAGCACGACGGCCGTCGATTCGCGCACCGTGCGTTTATCGCCGTCACCCGGCTCTGCGAAGCTCACAAGCCGTTCGCCGGGCTCAGGGGTCTTTGGCGCAGTGAGCTCGACCCAGTCGATCCCCAGGCCCATCATCACGCGCGCAAGTACGCCGAAGGTCGGTGACAGCTTGTTGTTTTCGATGCGCGACAGGGTCGCGCCCGGCGGTGAACTCGATGGTGGCCGGCTCGATGACTACATCGGACCGGTCGGCCGGCTGATTCGCAGCGGCCGGGTCGAGTTGTTCGCCGGCTGAACGCTGGGGGGGCTGCTAGGTTAAGAACACGGGCGCGCTAGGAAGCATCGAATGCCGGTCTGGATGGCAGCGGTCGGTCGTTCATCGCACCGAAGCGGACCCGCAACATTTGACAGGAGCGCCTGCCCCTAGGTCGCCCGCTCGGCGGATGGGCTGGCCGTCAGCAGCGGGTTCCAACTGCAAGCAAGCTTTCTCCTGTCACTCGAAGATCAGAGATGACACCGGCCTTCTTCGTCGTCCTGGACTGCCTCGTGATTTTTGAATGGCACGGCAGGAGGGGGCAGGTCGCCCGCCGAAAGACCCGAAGAGGCCGCGCGCCCGCCAACCGGTGACCCAGCGAGGCAATATCAGCTCTCGGTCCCGTGGGCCTGAGGCCCTCGGCGAGCCCTTGGTCGGGCGCCGCCCGGACATCGGCTTCCTGGATTCCGCGGCTACCGGTTTCCCGGGATTTCGCTCATGTGTCGACCGTCGCACTCCTCCGATTCAAGGCGCCCTGCCCCGCAATCTTTCCCCCTCAATAAGGGCCAGTTATCTGCGGGCCTACCGTTGCGACTGCAGTGCGCCCCTGGTGGAAAGAACGCCTATTGCTTGGGATCAGTCGGCCATTACCTTCAGGCCGCGCTGACGTCCGTTGCGAGCCAGCGGCACGCCGCACCGCACCGCCCAAATTGCCTGAATTGTTCAATTTGCCTGACTGGGCTAGCATCTCCACATGAGCGCTATTCGCGAGATCACCGCTTCCGAAGCCAAGTCCAGGCTCGGCGAGCTCCTAGCGTCCCTGCCTGGGGAAGGTCCGGTCACGATCACCCGCAACGGCCGGGCCGTGGGCATCCTCACCCCCGCCGCGCCCAATGCAGGAGCCGCGTCGCAGAATCGGCTTCAAGTCGAACTGCTTTTGGGGCTCTATGCGAAGGGGACGCTGACCTGGCGAGAACTCTCGCGCTCGACTGGCCTCGCATATGGCGAGGTGCTAATCGAACTGGGCAAACGCGGCCTGGCACTCCCGCGCGTGTCCCCAAAGCGCCGGCCCGAGCAGGATGCACTTTTTGAGCGCGCCTTGCGCGGTGGCGAATGAAGCCTCTCGCTCTCATCGTCACGGATTCCGGTCCCCTAATTACGCTCGCCGCCGGTGCCGCGCTCGACGCTCTTCTCATCCTCGGCTTGCCGGTGATCATTCCCGATATGGTCCGGTTCGAAGTCATCCGTGACCTCGACAAGCCGGGCGCGCGAGAGGTGGCTGACTGGATCCGCGCCAACGAACCCCTGCGCGTGCGGATCGCTAGCACCGAAGTGTTCGAGGAGTTCGAGGTGCTGCGCAGTGTAAACCCTCTGACCAAGACGAAAGATCGCGGTGAACAAGCGGCCGCAGAGGTCCTTGCGCGGGAGCTTGAGAACGCTGACTTCGGTGCAATCCTCGTGTTCGAGGACAGCATGGTTCGCAAGCAGAACTTCCTGATTCGATTGCCCGATGACGTTGCGGTCACCTCGACGTCGGAGTTTCTCTTCGGCCTTCAACGCCATGGAAAACTCGATGACGCACAGGCGATCCTCGATCGAGCTGTAGACCTACGGGGCAATGAGATCTTGCGAAGGCACCTGCGCTTCTCCGGAGACGAAACGGGCGACGAGAATTGGACCGAACGCATCCCCCCGCTTGGATAGCGCGAGCGGAACAGTCCCTCGCTTGGTTGAAAGCAAATGCGCCAACTCACTATGCAGCCGGCCGGACCCATTCCCTCGCCGGGCGGTCTGACGCCCCTCAGGCGAAACCACGCGCTGCTGGATCCTGGCCAGCTGTCCGAGATGGCCGAGGAAGCCGCGCACGATCTGATGTCCGAGGGCGAGTCGGACAACACCCGTATCTCGTACCGAACGGCCATGCGCTACTGGGCCGCCTGGTTCGGCGCGCGCTACGGCCGCCAGATGGAGCTGCCGGTGCCGGTGCCCGTCGTCGTCCAGTTCGTCGTCGACCACGCCGAGCGCTCGACCAAGGCCGGCCTGGTGCACCAGCTGCCGCCGGAAATCGATGCAGCCCTGGTCGAGGCCGGCTTCAAAGGCAAGCCCGGCGCGCCGGCCCTGAACACGCTCATGCACCGGATCTCGGTCCTGTCGATGGCCCACCACCTGGCCAAGCAGCTCAACCCGTGCATCGACCCCGCGGTGAAGGCCCTGCTCAGCAAGACCCGCAAGGCCTACGCGAAACGCAGCGCTCTGCCCCACAAGCAGCGCGCGCTGACCAAGGAGCCGCTGGAGGCGGTGCTGGAGACCTGCGACGACTCGCTGAGAGGCAAGCGCGACCGCGCCCTCCTCCTGTTCGCCTGGGCCTCTGGTGGCCGTCGACGATCTGAAGTCTCGGAGGCGGTCTTCGAGAATTTGCGGCGGGTCGACGAAGGGGCCTACCTCTACACGCTGGCGCACTCCAAGACCAACCACAACGGCAAGGTGCGCGCGGAGGACGTGAAGCCCGTTGTCGGCTCGGCCGCCACTGCGATGGACGCCTGGCTAAAGGCGAGCGGGATCAGCTCGGGCCCCCTCTTCCGTCGGATCAACAAGGCCGGCAGGCTAGGCGAAGACGGCCTCACCGGAACGGCCATCCGCGACATCGTGAAGGCCCGTTGCGCGCTCGCCGGCGTAGGCGGTGATTTCTCGGCGCACTCCCTGCGCTCCGGATTCGTCACCGAGGCGGGCCGGCAGAACATGCCCCTGCAGGAGACCATGGCCATGACCGGGCATCGAAGCGCGGACACCGTGACGGGTTACTTCCGGGCGGGAGCAGCGCAGACGAGCGCCGTGGCGCGGATGATGGATTCGAAGACACCAAGGCCCGACGAAGGTTGACCGGCCGAAGGCACAGGCGACAGAGAGCATGCTCACATAGCGCTCGCGACCAACCGTTCTGGTGGCTGCTTTGCCTTTCGGAGCTGCGCCCCAGCGACGTCGGGCGAGACTGGAGTACTCGCAGGCGATTCAGACAGTTTTGGCACCGGACGTGTCATCCGTCTCTTTCGTGTCCGCGCCCTCCTCCTCAGGATGCTTGAGAGCCGGCTTCTGCCCCGGCTGCGGGGCGTGCTCGGACCCGGGCGCGATGAGTTGCTCGCCGCGATGCTGAAATGCCGTGTGGTCAGCCGCAGCGGGGAACTGATTCCCGGCGCCAGTCCAAAGGTTTAGTCAAAATCGTCGACGTCGAGGCGCATCGGGTTCTCGGTCGTGTACAAGTCGCCCGACGGAGCCAGCTCGGCCACCTTGGCAAGGATGGCCTCTCTGTGCGCGATGAACGCATCGGCGAGGCTTTTCTCGCCTCGCCCGGCGCCGAAGTGATCTTCCATTGCTTCCCTCGCGATGCGAACCGGGACCGAACCGCCGCCCGGCCGCCTGACGCGAACCGTTAGGCAACCTCCCTTGTCTTCGAGATTTTCATACGCGGCCGGCACGTCACCGTCGACAGCTGCCGTAGGTTCGACGTTGGTAGTGTCCCCGGGTTCGACGAAGGGACTGGTTGGCGATTCAGGCATTGCGTACTCCTGCTTGATGACCGGATCTTCAGGTCGGATTCGAGGCGATGCAAGCCGAATAATCGGCCCCCAGCAGGATGCGACGCCCGTCGCCGGTCAGGCTTTCGGTATCTCCAGCTCGATCCCACGCCGGGCGCATGGTCGCCTGCCCCTCCCGACGATCGTGCCGCCGTGGGCCGAGGCGGCGGAGCACTTGCCCGGGGGCGGAGACCCGCTGCCCGGCCATATCGATCTGTATGGGGCACGCCAGCGTGCCCGGCTGCGGCCGCCCAATACGTGCGCGCCCGAAGCGTCGTGAGTCTCGAGTACTCGAGCAGGAAGGGATCACCTACAACTTCGACGACACCATCACCTGCGTGATCCCCACCGATCCATCTTGGACGAATCCACAGGTGGGTGAGCGCCGGACTCAGGCCGGCACCTTCCGCTTCTTCGCCATGCCGGCGCGGCTCGTGATGGACGGCGCTGATGCCAAAGTGCGCGAAGACGTGCGTGACCAGAGGTTCGACTATCCGCGCGCCACGCCAGAGAAGGCGCTTCTGGACTGGATCTATCTCGGCGCGTCGACCCGAAGCCGGATGACTCGTCCACCCTTGGACACCGACCTGACTTCGCTCAACATGAAGCGCTTGCTTCGTGTCGCGAGGCACATGGAGATCGAGCCAGAGCCAACGCGCTGGCTGGAGATGCACGCTTTGTTTCAAGCGGACCCGGAAGTCCAAGACAATCAGTCGCTTAGGTTCAAGCTGTAGCAAGTGCGGCCGCACGCGCGAGGAAGCAAGAAGCAAGCGGCCCACCGCGAGGATGACTGCGGCCGTGTCGTTCGTCGATCCGGTCGAGCATTGTCGAAAGCGCTGCCGCGAGCTCAGGCGTGGCGTGATTCATGTGCGATTCGGGTCTTCAGCATGCTGTCGAAGCGGCTGCAATTGAACTGGACGGCTCTTGCTCGATCGGCAAAGTGGCCGACGGAACCTGGTGCCAGGCGTTCAGCGACGCGGTACAGCGCCTCCTCGTGGCCGTACCAGTATCCCCCGCCGAGAAACAGTGCCGTGGCAACAACCTCGTCGCGGCTGACAGGGCCGGTCTCGGCAAGCTTCACCCATGCCGCCTCATCGAAATGGGCGCGTTGTTCGGCGCTAAACGCCAAGAGTTGCTCTTCATCGTCTCGGGTCATCTGCCCATGTTATGGGAGTTTCCTGGCTCAGCGCTAGATCGCGGCGCAGATGCGGATGAGCGTCACCTTCAACTCAAGCGATAGGATTTCCTGCAAACCCGCAGCTGGGGGTTGATGCCGAAACGGCCATCGTACCGAGCCTTGCGCTCGCTTTGAAGTGTCGGAACAATCGGCACGTGGCTACGACAACTCGGACAATACTAAAGGGCTTGCTCGCGCGGCTTTCGGACGGCACGCCCGTCACCAGCGAGGACCTCGCCGCGTCTCCGCCGACCTGGCCGGTCACTACGTTCGAGCGGGATGGCTCCGGCGTATTGCGCGCGGCGTGTACACCCGACCAGGGGCCCCGTTGCTCCGCGACCCCTGCCTGGCCCTTCTTCAGCGACAGATCTCCGGCCTGCACGTCGGTGGCAAGGCGGCGTTGGACTGGCATGGCGTGCGCCACTACGTCGCCCAGGAGCCCAGGCTCCTGCTGTACGGCCTCAAGTCGGCCAAGTTGCCCGCATGGTTCACAGATGCTTTCCCGGCGGAGCACCACCGCAAGCAGATCTTCAGCAGCGACGCGGTCGTCATGCAGAACGCCGGCAACATGAAATACGCGTCAGTCCCTTCGAACGCAGAACGGGCCCGAAAGTCTCTGCACCGGAGCGCGCGTTCCTGGAGCTGCTGAGCGAAGTCGGGGTGCGACAGCCGCTGGCCGAAGCGCGCGCGCTGGCCGAAAGCACGTACAACCTGCGCGCATCCGTTCTCGGAGAACTGCTCCGGGAGTGCACGAACGTGAAGACTGTCCGCCTCTGCCTGCATCTCGGGAATGACCTGTCCCTGCCCTGGGCGAAGAAGCTGGACCCGGCTGGACTGCCAACCGGTAGCGATCGGCCCTGGGTCTCCCAAACGCTTAAGGCCCCTTCAGGACATCTCCCAGGCTTCGACGGTTAGAACCTGATCCGGCGAGCAGGCCAACATCCTGTCCCGGTGCAAGATGACGTCACCCCTCCAATTGGCAGGCAGCACGTAGTCATTGCCGAGAACGGGAGCACCGGTGTAAACCGGTGGCCCAGCAGTCAAGAGCGGCAGCACGTTGCCTGCCTGCGCCGTGTAACAGTTCGGGTAGGCGCGCGGTCCCGACGTAGATGTTGTCCACTTCTGCAGCACCAGCACGCCTTCGCTCGAAGAGTGCAGTTGGCTTCCCTTGCGAAGGGCAGCAAAGGCGTGGAATGTGCGGGCGTGATTTCGTGTTGCGGCCTAGTCTAGGTGTCGACCCCTCTCGCACTTGGACGAGCAAGCCCTCGGGGTTCATAGCGCCGTCGAATCGAGCCCTTCGTCGAACAGGCGGTCTCAACGATGTCTGACCATCGTGGTCAGCAGGTCCCGGTTCATACAGTACTGTCGCGAGTCACCGGATGCAACGACGCCGGGGATCTGGGCAAGAATGGAGACGCCTCGACGCCTCGACGCCTCGACGCCTCGACCCCGCACTCGCGCGCAAGCCGGCTCTAACTCGGCCAGCGTGCGGCCGCGGTACTGCACTTCGCGCAAGGGCAGCATTTCGAGGCCGATCAGGAAATCTTTACACCGTTTTTGCGCGACTCTTCTCAGTATTGCGCTTGTAGGCTTACGGGGCAAAGCTCCAAGGTGGTGGATATGCTGAAGGTTCTGGTGCCGGTTGACGACTCCGAGCAGGCGTTGCGCGCAGTACGTTTCGCTGCTTCCATGTTCAAGGAACATCGCGTATCGCAAGTTGTGCTCTTGAATGTTCAGGCCCCGCTGGAACAGGGGCGCGCATGCGCGTACCGGTCGCTGGATGCGTTGCACAAGCTCGAAGAGGAACGCGGGAAAGCCGCGCTGGGACCGGCATGCAGCATCCTGGACGATGCCGGCGCCACCTACGTGGCGCAGGTCAAGGTGGGCGAGGTTGCGCCGACGATTTGTCAGGCGATCGCGGAAAACGACTGCAATGCCGTCGTCATGGGCACTCCGGGCCACACGGCGATTGGCGTGTTCAAGGCGACGACGCTGGCGAACAAGCTCGTTCGCATGTCTCACGTGCCTGTCACGATCGTCACCTCGAGCGGCCCGATTCACGGCGTCGTCGTACACGGCGAGTCGCGACAGATCCGCATGAGCCAAGACTCGCGCGGACGGCACGGGGAGGCAAGCGCACGACAAGGGGACGGCTCGACGGTCAGCGACATCACCCGCATCGCCGGATGGCTACAACCCCAGGACATCCTGTTCGACGTCGACGTCCGGGACCGGCCGCACGCACTCGAGGTCGCGGCCGCGGCGATCGGTCGCGCTCGCGGGCTCGACCCGGCGCCACTCTCACGCGCGCTCTGGCGGCGGGAACAGGTGGGATCGACCGCCCTCGGCGAAGGCTTGGCGATTCCGCACGCAAGGATTGGCGGAATTTCTCGACCGATCACTCTGTTCATGCGCGCCAAGCTGCCAATTTTCTTCGATGCGCTGGACGGGGAGCCGGTCTCCCAACTGCTGGTCATCATGGTGCCCGAGGACGGCGCGGAGGACGATCACCTTCAACTCCTTGCGCTGGTCGCCCGGCTGTTTTCCGACCGCCTATTTCGATTGCAACTGGATGGTGCAGCCAATGCGGCAGCGGCGGCGGATGTGTTCAGGGCTGGAATCGCGCGCGTGCTCGCCGCTTAGACCTAGTCTAGTGCTCGCCGGCGCGCACACCAGCGACGTCGTGCTTTCCACGGTTCGCGAGGCGCCCGACGTCGACTATGGGGTCATCGTCCTGTCGGACGGCCAGTGTCTCCACGATCGTTGAAGCGCAGAAAGAAGCGGTGGCTGTTCGGCAGGCCGAGATGAGGGCATGCCGGGCTAAGGCCTTTTTTCGCTCATAACACCGTTGGTTATGAAATCTCATACATTTCCCCTCCGTTCTGGGCGGCTGCGCAGGCGTCGAGTCAGCAGCCAAGAAGGGCGGCCACGACGTGAAGGTTCCCTTTTCGCCGGGGCGCATGGATGCGTCGCAGGAGCAGACCGATGTGGACTCGATCGCCGTACTGGAGCCGACCGCGGACGGGTTCCGCAACCATCTGCGCAAGCGACTCGAGGAATCGGCGGCTGAGCTGCTGGTGGACAAGGCGCAATTGATGACGCTGACGGCTCCCGAGATGACGGTTCTGGTTGGTGGCATGCGCGCCAAACTTCGGGCAGTCCAAGCACGGTGTTTTCACCAAGCGACCCGAAACACTGACCAATGATTTCTTCGTGAATCTTCTCGACATGAACACGAAGTGGCAGAAGTCCGCCACATCTGAAGGCGCGTTGGATGGGCGCGATCGGGCGACGGGCGAACTCAAGTGGACGGGCACCGTCGTTGATCGCGTCTTCGGGTCGAACTCCCAACTGCGAGCCCTCGCGGAAGTCTATGCGTGCAGCGACTCGCAGCAGGCGTTCGTGCGTGACTTTGTGGCGGCTTGGAACAAGGTGATGAGCCTTGATCGCTTCGACCTTGCGTGATCTCTGAGCAACGGCTCTGTCGGTCCGTCGGTCCTACACCGCACGCGCGATCGGCGTCGGTTCCAGCCATCGGTGCAATGCGCTACGCTCGCGCTGATGGACCGCGACGCGGATCTACGCCAATTCAGCTACGGGGCGACCTCGGCAGTCGTCACCGGAATGGCCCTGGTCACCGGCCTGGACGCGGCGAACAGCACGCGCTTGACGATCATCGCTGGCCTCCTGATCTTCGCCGTTGCCGACAATCTCTCGGACTCGCTCAGCATTCACATCTATCAGGAGTCCGAGCACATCGAAGGCCGTGCCGCCTTTCGCGCCACATTGACCAACTTCGCCACTCGGTTCGCCTTGGCGCTGAGCTTTGTGCTGATTGTCGCTCTGGCACCCGTGAAGATCGCCGTGATCGCCGCGATTTTGTGGGGCAACACCATCCTCTGCGTCATGACAGCGATGCTCGCGAGACAACGCGGCGTGCCCGTTGCGGCCGAGATCGGCAAACATCTTGCTCTGGCCGCCCTGGTCATTGCTGCCAGCAAGGGCATCGGCTCGTGGCTGCTTCGCGCTGTTGCGTGATAGACCCGGCCACCAAGACTGAAGTTGCCTTCTCGGCGGCCTCGCCGGGCACGGGCGGTGCTGAGGAGGTTGTTGGCTCAAGCACCGGAGTGCCCTTCAGCCGCCGTGGGTGAACGTCCGGACACGGTGGACACCGCCCAGAGCATGCCACAGGCCTCGCCCACGGGGCACAGCTCACGAACGGTGAGCAGCTTTAGATCAACAACTAGGACCAAAGCTCATGAACTGTGCACACCCACAGCAAGCGCAAGCGCATGCCGATCCGGGCCAATGCGCTCCATTGCTGCGCCCACACGCCGCTGCCATAGCTGCGGCCTATTCCTTCGGGCGCTGGCAACTGATCACCGATGCCAGTCGGCTCGACCGTGTGAACCCAGGACGCCGTCCCGAACATCATGTCCCACCACGGAAACAACACACCGAAATTGCAGCCGTGATGCGCGCCTTCATGACCGGAGCCGATCGCATGGTGGCGCCGATGGAAGGCGGGGCAGACGAGTAGGCGCCGCAACAACGGGACGTAGGGCAACCGTGCATTCACGTGCTGCACGCTCTGCATGAAATTACCCATGGCGACCAGCAGCACGAACTGCGAAGGCGCAACGCCGATGACCAGCGAGATCGAGGCGAAGAAAGCTGCCTGCACGATATCGTCCAGAAAGTGATTGCGGTCGTCGGTCCACAACGACATCTGCCGCTGGCTATGGTGCACCGCGTGCAACTCCCACCAGATTCCGAAACGGTGCTGCCAGCGGTGATACCAGTAGCCTGCGAAATCGAGCACGACCAGGTAGAGCAGAAAGGATGCGACCGGCTGGTCCGTGAGGCTTGGCAGCAGTTCGTCGATGTCGACATGCGGCAGGTCGTAGATGGTCATCAGGCTCTGCCAGCGATTGAACAGCGGCTGGAGCAGGAAAAAGAACGCGATGTTGAGAAACCCCAACTTCGCGATCCAGGTGTAGATCACGTCGGCGCGCAGCGCGCGGCGGTCGGCCCACTTCTCGACCGGCCGCCATGCCTCCAGCGGGCGCAGGACGAGGAAGGCGGCAAGAACCTGCAGCGCGCCGACGATCACCCAGTACAGCGCATCGTACATATCCTCGTCGTAACGCATCAGGCCGAGCCGGAAGAACACTGGCTGCACGACGTCGGCATACAACAGCGTCTGCAGCCCGGCTATCGCGTTGTCGGCGCGCGCAATGAGGTCCTGAATCATGAATGCTTCCTCGACTGAGAGCCATGCATGCTGGCGAAAAAACCCGGCACTTCAGTCCGCGTTGGGCGGAAGAACCGGTGCGCGGTCGGCGAAGAAGATCCCGTGCGGGGAGCGTCCGACGGGAATCGTCTCGACCAGCTTGCGGGTGGTCAAGTCGATGATGCCCACATGCCTGGCGAAGCGGAAGGTTACCCACAAGTAGCGCCGATCGGCAGACAACTCCATGTCGTCGGGCCCTGGCAGCAGGCCGGTGATGTCATCGACCTTGGTCAGGGTGTCGAAGTCGAGGATGCTGATCGTGTTGGCGACCCGGTTGCTGACCGCCACATGCCTGCCATCGCTGAGTGAGCGGAAGTTGTGCGCCGCGCGACCTGTCTGGATCTTCTTGACGACCTGCTGTTTGCGCCAATCGATCACAGCTACGCCGTCTTCGCCGGTCAAGCCGACGAGCAGGTATTTGTCACCCGGTGTCATCCAGAGGCCCGCCGGCGTGTCACCCACGTGCATCCGCCAGCGCACCGCGTGGCTCGCCAAGTCGATCGCGGCCAGTTCGTCCGAGCCCTGCAGGGTGACGAAGACGGTCTGGCTGTCCGACGAAAAGGTCATGTGACTTGGCGTCTTCGCGAGCGGAACCCGCGTCGCTAACGCGAAGTTCTGGCCGTCATAGTGATAGATGTCGACGCGGTCGAGCCGCAGCCCCGCGGTGACGAACCACTTGTGGTCCGGCGAAAAGCCCAGCTGGTAGGGGTCGTCGATGTTGTCGATACGGCGCTGGAGCTTGCCGGTGCGCGGATCGACGAGCATCAGGTTGTTGGACACGGAGTTTGCAACGATCAGCGAACGCTGGTCGGGCGTGATGAGCAGATGGTGCGGCTCCTTGCCCGTCGGCAGGTTGTCGACGACCTTGTGCGTCGATGCGTCGATTAGCGTCAGCTGTGCTTGCGCCGAATCGAGCACGATGACGCGGTCGGCCGCTCTCGATGCGCTGCTCCAACAGAGCGCGCAGCCGATCGCGGCAGCGGCTGCAGCGATCTTCAGCCAAGCGGCCAGGGAGGATGGGTTCGTTTGCAGAGTCATGGATGTTTGGTGAGGTGCATGGCGTCGCGCGGTACCGCGTCGGCCATGGCAGCGTAGCCGGCGTCGCTCGGGTGGATGTGGTCGCCGCTGTCGTAGCGGGTTTGCAGTTGCGCCGGCGCGCCGGGGTCGCGCAGCGCCGCATCGAGGCTTGACTTCATGCCGTCGGTGGGTTGGCTTCTGAAGGTCAGGCGGGTGCCCGGGAACGTCTCTGCCTTCACCGCGCTCGCAGAGCGCGCGATGCGAACCTCGCCGAGGACCAAGGGCGCGCGCCCGTATCGATTGCTGAAGTGAAGGCGCGCGACACTGACGTCCAGCGACGGATGGACGATCTGCCGGACCGTCCGGCCTGCGACGTCCGGCGCTCGGTACAAGGTTGGCAGGTCGCTTCGCTCGGGGATCTCCTGCAGCGCGGTCGCCCGCGCGCTGACCCAGGGTGAATCGGCCGCGTCGGCGGCGGACGCCGCCCTCGCCGCCGCCGGCGAAAGATGCGCCGCACAGCAGAGGGCGGCAAGGGCAAGGAGCCTCATTTTCGACGCTGATGCCGGATCACTGCCGATTCAGTTCATGTGCATGTGCATCTGCGTCGGCGACGGCTGCGTCGTCGCCGACGGCGCGGCCGCATTCAGCGGGCGTACCGGCGCTTTGACCTCGACGGTCTGGCGCTCGCCATCCTTGCTTCGAAACACCAGCGTCACAGGAATCGTGTCGCCTGTCTTCACCTGCTGCTTCAGGTCCATGAGCATCACATGGTAGCCGCTCGGCGTAAGTTCCACGATCTTGCCTGCAGGCAAGTCGAGCGCCGGGATCTGCCGCATCTTCATGATGTTGCCGTCCATCGCCATTTCATGGATCTCTGCGACCGGTGTGATCGGCGAGCTCGCGGCGACGAGTTGCGTGTCCTTGGCCGCCATGAGTTTGACGAAGAACGCGGTCGCATTCTGTTGCGGCACTGTCGACCGTACCCACGGGTCGGTCACGGTGACCTGGGCGTGCGCCATAACAAAGCTCAGAGCGGTGAGTGTGAACACGAGAGGACGTTTCATGGAAGCTCCTTGAATGTAAAGAGAAGTCAGCTGGACTCGATCAGCCTGCGGATCGGCCTCGAAGTCGGCCACCGGCTGGGAGTCCGCACACCGCAAGACTGGCAGCCGATTCGAGCGCAGCATGAGCCTTTTGTTCGGCGCCATGATTGGTCTATTTGGCTTCTGGTTCTGTGACGAAGCCGATCTTGCGAACGCCGGCTTCGCGTGCCGCCGACATGACTTGCGCAACGCGCTCGTAGCGTACCGCCCTGTCGCCGCGGATGTGCAGCTCCGGCTGTGGATCCTTCGCAGCCTCTATTGCCAGTCGGCCCGTCAGTGCGGCATCCTCGATCTTCTGGTCGTTCCAGTAGTAACTGCCATCCGCGGCCACGCTGAGCAGGATGTTCTGGGGTTTGGTCTGCTCCGGCTCGCTCCTGGCGCGGGGCAGATCAATGTTGACCGCATGTTTCATCACCGGAACTGTGATGATGAAGATGATCAGGAGTACGAGCATGACGTCGACGAGCGGCGTCATATTGATCTCGTTCATCACCTCATCGGGTTCGTCTTGAGTTCCGAAGGCCATGGCGCTCAGCCTTTCTTCAGCGGAACGACAGTGGCTTCGACGCTGCCGCTCTGAACGCGTGCACCGGTCACGAAGTAGGCATGCAGG